>MNVA01000051.1 GCA_001871325.1 Ignavibacteria bacterium CG1_02_37_35 | reverse complement strand
CTGCTTATTGCTTTAACTTCGAAATTCATTATTTCTTGTTCATTATTCGTTATTCAATTATCGTTAACATGTTAGCGCTAACAAGAATCTAAGAGCCTACGTTTTTCCCAAGACCATGCTTGGGAAAAAAGCTAAAGGAAATAATGAATATCGAAAAAGGAATTTCGAATGATGAAGTTGAACTGCTTATTGCTTTAACTTCGAAATTCATTATTTCTTGTTCATTATTCGTTATTCAATTATCGTTAACATCTTAGCGCTAACAAGAATCTAAGAGCCTAACTTGTTCTGCGGTTATTTTCATATCGGGAGACATTTTTCTTAACTCGCGTCTTATCACTTCAATAACAGGATCACTTAACATCATTGCTCCAATGGAGAAACGGTTAAGGACTTGTTTTTGAGAATGGAAATCATAAAGAGTAGATTTTAACCAACCTTCTTTGGAAATTAAATATACTTTATCAATGTCATCCATCTTTTTGGGATTTAGCTGTGAAAAGTCAATTTCAAAAACCATTTCCTGACCTATTGGTTTAGTAAAAGTAACTTTGAATGCTTTCCATAACAATCCATTTGTAAGAACTACAAAATCAACTCCTTGATTTGCGGCGTAATCAACTGCTTGTTTTACATAAGTATCTTTTAGTTCTAACCCGATTGCTTTAACTTCAATCAATAGTTCAAGCTTTCCGTTTAGTTTTGTAGCAAGGTCGCAATAGGTAGAACGAATGGAAAACTTAGATGTTATTTCAGAATATTTATCGTACCCGAATATTTCAGAGAGCATATCCGTTACAATAATTACAGTGTCGGATTCATTTACATCCCTTGCTTTTGCTGTCGCTAAAACCGGTTGGAATTTTTTTAACCCAGCAACTAATCTCTCAAAACCTTTTTCTGAATATTTGCCATTGTCTTACCCCTTATGATTTTTGAATCCTAATTGATAATCTCGCTACTAATCTTTTGCACAAAGATTTTCATTTCTCAAAAGGATGATAAACAAACCTCATCTATCATCCTTATAAATTATTCTTGTTACTTTCTACTTGTTACTTTCCACTAAATATCAAACTTAATTCCTTGTGCCAGAGGCATTGTGGTTCCGAAGTTAATCGTGTTGGTTTGTCTTCGCATGTAAGTTTTCCATGCATCTGAACCAGACTCACGTCCACCGCCGGTTTCTTTTTCACCGCCAAATGCTCCGCCTATCTCCGCACCGGATGTTCCGATGTTAACATTGGCGATACCGCAGTCGCTTCCCCATGCAGAAAGAAATTCTTCAGCTTCCCGTAGGTTGTTGCTAAAAATAGAAGAGGATAATCCTTGTACTACATTATTATTTAAAGAGATAGCATTATCCACCTCACCTTTATATTTGATCAAATATAAGATAGGTGCGAAGGTCTCTTCTTGGACAATTTTGTAATGGTTCTCTGCTTCTACTATTGCAGGACGAACATAACACGCTGAAACATAACTTGCTCCTTCCATTACTTCACCGCCAAAGAGAATTTTTGCTCCTTCTTCTTTTGCCTGTTCCAAAGCCATTTGGAAGAGTTTAACTGCTGATCTGTCGATCAACGGCCCAACATGATTCTTCTCATCCAATGGATCACCAATCTTGAGACCTGAATAAGCCATTAGCAATGATTCTTTAACTTTATCATAAATAGATTCATGAATGATTAGACGCCTTGTACTTGTGCATCGCTGTCCAGCAGTCCCTACGGCACCAAATACGCAGGCCGGGATAGCGAGTTTAAGGTCTGCATCCGGAGTAATAATTATGGCGTTATTCCCTCCGAGTTCTAAAATGGCTCTCCCGAACCTTCCTGCGATCACCTGAGAAGCATGTCTTCCAACAGCTGTTGATCCGGTAATTGAAATGAGGGGTACCCGTTTATCGTTCAGTAAACGTTCTCCAATTGTGGAGCCTTTTCCGATTATCAACGAGAAAATACCTTCTGGCAGATCATTTTCATTTAATACTTGGGCAACTATCTTTTGTGTGGCGATCGCAGTTAGAGGTACTTTAGAAGAGGGTTTCCAAATATTAACATTTCCGCATGCAGCCGCGAGCATTGCATTCCAAGCCCATACAGCTACCGGAAAATTAAAAGCGGAAACAGTTACAACTATTCCTAAAGGATGATATTGATCGTACATTCTGTGGTTTTCTCTCTCCGAATGCATCGTAAAGCCGTATAGTTGGCGCGAAATCCCAACGGCGAAGTCGCAAATATCAATCATCTCCTGAACTTCACCCAATCCTTCCTGCAAAGATTTTCCCATTTCATAGGAGACGAGATGTCCCAACGGATCTTTAAATTCACGTAATTTCAACCCGATCTGTCTCACGATTTCCCCCCTTTTAGGTGCGGGAATGTGTCGCCATTCAGAAAAAGCTTTTTCAGCAGTATCAACAATCTCTTCGTAATCTGCAGTGGAAGCTTGATAAACTGCACCAATAAATTCTCCATTTACAGGTGAGTGAATAGTGAGTTTTGTTTCTGAAGTTGATTCGTTCCAGGTCTGCCCCGTGGATGATCCATAATTTTCAGATTTTATACCGAGTTTTGATAGAAAGTCCATTTGATCTCCCTTATTTTAAATATTCGTAGTATCAAACTTATGAGGATTTGAGAGAATTAAAAAACCATTTGGTTTGTCTTCTTTGAGTAAATTTAAGCGAGCGCTTGAAATTTGTTGTCTCAAACCTTAACTTGCAGACGATTAATTTATGATTTTAAGAACAATTCATATTACCCATAAGAAGAGCAAAAGTTTAAGAAACTATTTGGTCTCCCGCTTCGAACACGTCTTCTAGATTTCTGTTCTACTCTAAACTTTTTAACACTCATTTTTAATTTTATTTAGAGGTTATTATGAACAGCGCAGATCTCAAAGAGTTTATCTCTTTACAACATAAATTCCTTGAACCGAATTTGGTTCACGAGACTTTGAAAAAGTATATGCTCGTTGACGGCTTTGACATCGTTCTCGATTTACGGAAGAGTCACGGGCTCTACCTTGTTGACTCAAAAACAAATGATGAATACTTAGACTTTTTTTCCTTTTTTGCGTCATCCCCGTTAGGGATGAATCATCCTAAATTTCACACAGAAGATTTTAAAGAAAGAATGCTGCTGGCAGCATTGCACAAACCTTCAAATTCGGATATTTATTCTACGATAATGGCTGAATTTGTCGAGACGTTCGGAACAATAGCTAAACCGGATCATTTTAAATATTTGTTTTTTATTACAGGCGGGACGCTCGCAGTTGAAAATGGATTGAAGGTTGCTTTTGATTGGAAGGTTCGGAAAAATTTTAAGAAGGGTTATACAAAAGAAGTCGGAACAAAAGTAATCCACTTCAAAGAAGCTTTTCACGGAAGAAGCGGTTACACGATGTCGTTAACCAACACCGACCCGAATAAAGTAAAGTATTTCCCAAAATTTGAGTGGCCCAGAATTGATAATCCTAAAATTATTTTCCCGCTTGAAGATCATTTAAGTGAGGTTATTGTTGCCGAAGAAATTGCAATAGCGCAGATCAATAGTGCAATAAAAGAAAACCCGGATGATATTGCCGCCATCATTCTGGAGCCGATCCAGGGTGAAGGCGGAGATAACTTTTTCCGTAAGGAATTCTTTCTAAAACTTCGCCAAATTGCGGATGAAAATGAAATACTGCTTATATTTGATGAAGTGCAAACCGGGATGGGAATGACCGGCAAAATGTGGGCGGCTGAATATTATGTCCTGCCTGACATTATCTCCTTCGGAAAAAAAGCACAGGTTTGTGGAATTATGGTAAGTGATAGAATTGATGACGTTGAGGATCATTGTTTCAGAAAATCCAGCAGAATAAATTCGACGTGGGGAGCTAACTTGCCGGATATGCTTCGTTCTACCACAATCTTAGAAGTGATGCAAGAAGATAATCTCCTGGTTCATATCACTGAAGTCGGGAAATACCTGCTTAGTCAATTAGAGATTTTGCAACTTGAATTCCCAACATTGATTGAACGTGCACGCGGATTAGGATTGATGTGTGCGTTTGATTTCAAAAGCACTGAACTTCGAAATCAATTCTTGCATGAGTGTTATAAAAATAAATTAATTCAATTGGGCTGCGGCGCTAAGTCAGTTCGTTTCAGAACTCCACTTATTGTAACAAATGATGAACTTGACGAAGGTTTGAAAATTATCAGGAATGTTTTAATTTCGCTTCGTAAATAATTTACAATAATCTAAACTACTTGCACGAAGCGGCTCTTTAAAAAGAGCCGTTATCGTTTTAAAGAGTTTAATGAGTCCCTTTAAATTTTCACTTTAAACTTACCCCGATGTTCTTTAACTTTCCTAAAATTAAATGGAGCTTTTTTGAAAAGAATATGTGCCCTTTTTCTGTTGATAAATACAACTGTCTTTTCACAGGATTTTCAGTTGGCAAATCAGGTGGGATCGTTTTCTGAAGCTACATCCTTTGCGATGTCACCACAAGGATATTTTTATGTTGCTGATAACGGCAGTGATGAAATTTATAAAATTGATTCACTCGGAAATGAGTTAACCGCATTTGGCGGTTATGGATGGGAGAGCGGGCGGTTTGATTATCCAATTGATGTTTCACTCAATACACTCAATATTTTTGTTACTGATAAGAATAATCATTCCATTCAGCGATTTGATAAAGATTTGAACTTCATTTCCCGCCTTTCCACCCGTGATGGGGACAATGCAGATGCCGCCTTCGGGTTTCCGTTAAGCGCCGATATCTCTACTATGGGGGATTTGTTCATTCTCGACTCGGAGAATAAACGCATCCTTAAATTTGACCTCTTCGGTAAATTCATTCTTCAGTTTGGAGGATTTGATGCCGGAGATTTTTCCATCAAAAATCCTAAAAAGTTGATTGTAACCGAGAGTAACAACATTCTGGTACTCGATGGAAGAAGTTTAATAGTTTTTGACATTTTTGGAAACGGGATCACTAAAACAGCCTTACCCGAGAATTTTTTTTCAATTGATAAACATTACAATACAATTACACTAACGAGCGATAGTTCAATTTACATTTCATCTTTCGATTTGAATAAAATTTCGTTCAGAAAACTTTCATTGCACGGACTGCCTGAAAACACTCTGTTTAATGCTTCATTAGGCGTTGAAGATAAAGTTTACGCCTTAACTAATAACACCATTTACTGCTTTGTTTTAAGTGAAAACTAAATTGATCTTAGCAATAATCCTTATCTTCATTGCAAGCTGGATCGCAGGATTCTCGATGTATTCTTTTCTTCCTCAAAATAATCCGCTGCAAGCTTTTTATCCTTTCCTAAAAATGAATTATGCAAGAGTTTGTCATCAAACGCTGGATAAAAGTTTCGAGATGAATGGTTCGTACTTCTTGGTCTGTTCGAGATGCACCGGAATATATTTGGGTGCTTTTGTAGGGGTACTTTTGCTTACATTTCCAATAATAAAGAATTTGTATTCCTCATATAAATATTTTTTCGCTTTTTCACTCGTGTTGTTGATTGATGTGTTAGTAAATAATTTTATTTTCACAGACTACAACAAAACTACGGCATTTTTTAGCGGGTATCTCTTTTCTTTTTTTACCGTCAACTTTGTTATTTTAGAATTAAAAAGAAATCATTTCTTTCAATCAATGCAAAAACATATTTAAGATATGAAAAATAAACTTTCTCCGGCAATTGTCTGCGGATTTGGGGCTGCCGTTTTGGGAACAATCCCGGGAGTAAAAAGCTTCGGCTGTTGTTTGCTGCTGCCTGCAGCCACTATGCTCAGTCTCTATCTTTACTTACGGATAACATTTTTTCACGAGAGTGTCACCGCAAAGACTGCTATGTTCATCGGGTTAATAACAGGTTTATTTTCGGCTTTCTTTTCAGGTTTTTTTGATCTCCTCATCACATATATTTTCCATACAAACGATATTGTCTTTAGTTTACCGCAAGTTGAGCTACTTATAAGTTCTTACAACTTGGGTGATATTGGGAAAGAAACCATCGCAATATTAAGAAACATGAGCAATGAAATAACAACAAATGGTTTTTCTCTCACTTACACTTTTTTCCTTTTGTTTAATAATATTATTATAGATTCTCTTTTCGGTGTCATTGGCGGGCTCATAGGTATGTCAATTTTCAACAAAAAATATTTTACAAAGTTATGATTGCTGCATTCATTTTTTTCGCTCATTATATCTTTACCATTATCATCTTCACAAAGAAATGGCAGGACGAAAATCTATCCGGCGCTTTACTTAACATTGGTTTGATCGGTGTTTTGTTTGCTGTTGGCTGGACGATGACAACAATGCTCGCAAAGATAGTTATGGAACCTGAAGGATTTGGAATTTATTACGACCGAGATACGTTCGCGCTTACCTTGTTAGCTTTAGCAGAATATTTTTTTTACCGGATGTATTACAAAGATGCGTTTATTGAAGCCGGTACGGAAAAACAATAATTGCAAATTGTTCAGTCTTTTTTTGCTGCAAGGGAAGCGGCTCAAACCGCCACTGGCGCAAAGAATTGATGGCTGCATTTTCAAGTTTTGTATCAGCTTTTGTTAGCGGGAAAATTGTACCGACCGTTCCATCCGGTAAAATTGAAAAACGTAATCGGATATCAATTTCTTTGTTTACTCCTTCCGGATACGCAGGCAGTGTGTAGCTGTAAATTTTTCTTTTGCCGTTCCCACCCCATTCTATATCGAATCCAGAAACCCCCGTCCCTGCACCTTTCTTTCCTTTAGGCTCAATAACTTTTTCATCATTTTTCTTTTTTGCACTCACGGAGACCTCATTATCAAAAGTATTCTTCACCTTGGGTACTTCAACCTCTTCTTTTGATTCTTCCTTTAGTTCTTCAAGTTTGCGGTCATCCAATGTTGAAAGCACATTATTTCCACTGGCACCCGAAGAACCATCTGTTATCCCGCCGAAGCCGACTTCTATATATTCTTTCACCGGATATTCAACCTCCAGCTTCATATAAAATAATAACACTAAAAGCCCTGCGTGAAAGATGATCGAAACGAGATAGGAAGTATTTCGTGTTTTGCGTTCTGTCATTCGGAGGTATTACAAATTAACTTTTTCTGTTTCGATGGTAAATTTATCTATGCCGATCCCCCTGGCAGAATCTATAACTTTTATCACCAAATCAACCGGAACGCTTTTATCTGCTCGGAGAATTAAATTATTTTCCGGGCTGGCAGCTTTCATTTGACTTAATTTTCCAGGGAGCATTTCAAGTTGAATCTTTTCTTCTCCCACAAATATTTCGCCTTTATCCGAAAGAGTAACAACTAACTTAGAAGGTGCAAGTTGTTCGTTATTTTTTGCCCCCGGCAATTTTATTTTCACACCCGTTTGTAAAACAAACTGCGAGGTAAGCAGAAAAAAAATAAGCAGAAGCATCACAATATCAGTTAACGACGAGACGCTAAAGTTGATGAGAGGTTTATTATTCATTTCAAGTTTCATAGCATCCTCTAAAGACTAATTTCATCATCGTCTTCGTTCCCTTTTTTGATACGGGAAGCTTCCTCAACGATGTCAATCAAATCAGTTGAAATAACTTCAATGTCGGCAATTAGTTTTTTAATTTTTTCTGTAAAGAAATTGTAAAATGCAAACGCCGGAATTCCAACTATCAATCCGAAAACAGTTGTGATTAACGCTTCCCAAATACCGCCGGCTAAATCCGATGGATTTGCTGCACCCATTAAATCCTGTATCGTTTGAAAAGCAGTAACCATTCCGGTAACTGTTCCTAAAAAACCAAGCATGGGAGCGATACCGGCAACAGTGGCAAGGGTAGACAATCCTTTTTCGAGTTTAGAAATTTCTTGTCTGCCGGCGTCTTCTAAAGCTTCTTTTACCCGTTGATGACCGAAACGTATCTTTTTTAACCCTTTTTTAATGATGTTTGCCGCGGGCGTTTTCTCACTATTACAGAAAGCAATAGCTCCCGCAACATCATGCTTCTTTAAAAGAGTTCTCAACTTTATCATAAATGCGGCAACATTAACTTTTGATTTATGCAACAAGATAAATTTGTCAATAGCTACAGCGACACCAATAATTGAGCTTAGCAAGATGGCGTACATTATTACTCCGCCCTTGAGAAACATAGTCAATAAATCCATACTTCTTTCCTATTGTTTTACTTAATTGAATTGTGAAAAGTTGAATGTAACAAGTTCTTTCTTCTACTTTCTACTTTCTACTTTCTACTTTCTACTTTCTACTTTCTACTTTCCACTTTAAAGAACCTGGCTGCTTCTTCAGCAGAAGAAAATCCGCCAACTTTTACCCTGTACCATGTTCCTCCTTTTTGAGGGACAACTGCCGAAGTTTTGAAAGCTTTAAAACCCTTCCGCTTAAGCCTGGCAACTTCCTGATCGGCAATCGCCTCTGACTTCCATGAAGAAAGTTGTACGACATAACTGGAACCCTCAATGTAAATGTTGTCACGAACTAAACTACTTCTTTTAGTCTCCGGCGCTTTTTCTTTAATGACACCTTTTTTATTTACCGTTTCTTTTAAATCAACAGCTTTCGAATTAGACAATGGGGTCTGAGTTTGGGTTTGGGTGGTTTTCCCACTTGTTTTATTTCTCGGATTATTTTTTGAAAAAAGATCATTCGCTTCAACTTCATTTTTTGCAGCCGGATATCTCTCTGTTGGGGATTCGATACCAGAGTTAACGGAACTTTGAATATTATTTTGAATTTCCGGTTCAGGTTTAGGTGATTCGGAAACTTTAACTTCGTATGGATATGTTACAGGGATGTCATATTCACGCTCAATTACGATAGGTTTAATTTTTATTGCCGGGGCGGCATCTTCCCCTAATTTCAACCAGAGAGGAATTCCCCACATCTTCCAATAGAGTACTGAAATAATAATAACGATTAAAAATACCGAGGTGATTAACCAAAATTTGTTACCTTTTTTTTTGTTGTTTGGCGGTTCACCCTCTTCATCTGTTTCTTCATCATCGGGAACAGTAAATTCATCTTTTTCAGTTTTTTCAACTGTTAAGTTGTACGCATCTTTAGCCCAAGCCTGAAGACTTGCATCAGTTTCTAAATTGGATTCGGTTTTTTCAACAGTGAAATTACTGAATGGATCTGATTCTTCGAGTAATTTTTCCTGATCATGCGTAAGGACAAATTCTGATGTTGATTGCACGGGTAAAAATTCGGCATCGTGAACTGTGTCATCCTGCTCAGCCAATTCACCTGCCTGTATCTCACCACCCTCATCTTCTTCATTGATTTCAGTGTTGAACAACTTTTCGAATTCCGAAAGATCAATACTTAATTCTTGAGTTTTATCTTTAGCTTTAACTTCTTCGTATTCGCGCCCAGAGGTTTCATGGTTCAATTTTTCATGCAGTTTCGCAAAATCAACTTCTTCAATTTTAGTCTGAGAGGTAACTGTATCTTCGGTGGCAATGGGTTGTTCTAATTCATCGCCGCCAAAATTCCAGCTTGAGGATTCAACCTCAACGGGTTCCTCAACAGTTTCTTCAACAAAAGTATGATTAACCACATCTTCAAGTGAAGGTTGGACAGAAAGAATTTCCTCTTCCTGCAGTTCACGTTTCCAACTATTACCAAAATCCCAGCCAAACTCTTGAACCTCTTTTGCTATTTCTTCGTGTAGAGATTCATCGGATGGGAGATGGTCTTCTGTTTCGGAAGGATTAAAACTCCACGCAAAATCTGAAGGAGTTAGTGCTGCGGGGGCAAATTCTCCTTTTTGTAAAAGAGCTTCCGCTTTCTCAGAGCAATATTTTTTTAATGAGAAACTCGGTTCAAAATCGAAACCGGACGAAATCATTTCTTTAGCCGGAATAATTTGTTTCCCGACGCTGATAGAAAATACAGAATATTTATCATATTTTGATTCATCGCGAAGAGTGGGAACGGCAAAGACTAAATCTTCGGTTGGGGTATCCAATGGATCTGATGAGCTACAGGTAATCAAATAAAATTCTTTGGTATTCCTAACAATTTTCTTTTGAGAAAAACTTATTTTAAAAGGAAGTTTAAAAGAATCGGAATTCTGCAACCGTTGATGTAGTAATAGAAGAAAGGATTCCATGAACGATGCAGCATAACTTTCGTCAACCACAGCATAGGAAGTAAGTTTCTTTACTAATTCAGTTCTAGTCATTTTCACCAGATAATTTTAAGCCCCGCCGAAATGCTAAGCGGCAGTTCTTGATAATTCTTCCAAATTTCATTTTTTGAATTAAGAATATTTCGCAATTCGAGTTGAGCAAACATCTTTTCCGAGATATTCATTTCTCCCTTAAATGTAAGGTTAACATAATCTCTCCCTTTTTTTGTATTGGCAAAATTAAGAAAAGCTGGTGAATAATACATCATCGAAGCCGAGAAAGAAATCTCTGGAGTAATGCAGTATCCATAAGTTACCTCAGCATTAATGGGAGTAACATTGGGCACCAAGTTCCCCGAAGTGTCTTGTACATTTTGGAAGAGAACATCACCGACAAAAAATCCATATTTTCCGGAATATAAATTTATTCTTGCAAATGCTGTCGTACCGCGTGCTTCAATGATATCAACCACAAAATTATTTACATTGGGTGAAACAATATTGAAATAAGGATAGCCGGAAGCCGAGAAAAGTGAAAATCCGCAAATTACTTCGAACGCTCTCTCGTATTCGTATTTAAAATTAAAGGCGTATTGAGATTTTACCCTATAAAAAATATTCTTAATCTTTGCATCGGGTGAATAATACCGGTTGGAGTAGATCAAATCTTGCTGTGTGATCATTGAAGAAGTCGGATGATATTCTGCGAAGAGGGAAAAACCTTTCCGGAATTGAATTGCAGCCGCTATGTAAGGAGAGATCGTTTTGTTCGAATCTAATTTTGAGAACTCAAAACCAAAATTTGTTTTAACTGAATTTCCGATGGGAAATCCGAATATCCCTTTGGCTTGAATAAATGCATATTTTTCAGGCGAAAGAGGATCATAAGTTGAGGTGAGCGCATGATATTTTCCGAATAGCGAGACCTCAAAAAGTTTGGCAGTATATTTTGTGTAACCGTTCACTTTGAAAATATTTTCATTTACAGAATCACTTTTCATATTCAGATAATTATCCTCAAAAGTAAGGTCGTAGTTAAGTTTCGCAGAGGAAATATTTTGCAGCGATGCGGCAAAGTTTCCGCGGAAAATTTTCCGGTTAAAATCCGGAATTGGTGAAGCGAATAATTTATATGACTCATTTTCAGCTAAAGCAGAGGCGTGAAATTTAGAGAATGGTAAAAAGCTGCTTGAGTCTGAAATGATAGTGTTGTAATGCAGTTCAGCACCATATTTGTTCCTATCTGAGTTGGGCAAATATGCGCGTTGATTCATAGCATGAACGTTTGCCGATAATATTGATCTTTCAATGGGAATTCTGTATCTCAAAGTTAAAGAGGGAAGGATATTGTTCCCAATCAGAAATTCCGCTCCACCGTTTACAAAATTGATTGAGTCTAAAAACTCTCCGCTCCTTCTAGAGGGTTCCGAAAATTCTTTTACTTCCAATTCATCAGGTGAATAGACAGGTTTGAAAAATTGTTCTGACACCGTCGAAACTACTTCCGGTTTTTGTTTTTCGAGAGGTGGAAACTCATAAGTTTCCTTTCCGGTAATAACAAATTGAGGAAGTTCAACATTGGGATTTTCTTGTCCGAGCATCAACGACAAGCCGAAAATAAAATTTATCAGTATTGAGCTATATACTATCCTCATCTTACATTCCTCAATTTCAGCTGCGCTTCTTTTCCGTATTCATCACTACGGTGCTTCGAGATTACCGTTCTATACATCTCCCTGGCTTTATCTTTATCATTCATCTTCAAGTAAGCATCCCCAAGTTTTAAATAGGATTTTGCAACCCATTCATCATACGTTTGAAAAACATTCAAAACTCGAACAAACGCAGTAATTGCGTTCTGAGTTTTATCCTGTTCTAAAAGCGACAGACCATAAGCGTATTGCGCTTTAGCTGCAATGTCGTCCGTTCTTTTCGAAACAAGTTCTAAAAACAATTTATCTGCACTGTCATATCTTTTTTTCTTCAATTCGATAAGTCCCATTTCAAGCTTTGCTTTATCTGCAAAAATATTTACAGGATAATACATTGAAATTTCTTCGAAGACATCATAAGCGCCCGGCAGATCATTTTTCTTTAGCTGCGTTTCCCCTTTCATAAAGAGCAGCTCCGCAATTCGGGGTGTACTCCGGTATTTATCAATAGCTTTATCGTAAAGTGAAAGCGCCTGATCAAATCTTTTAAGTTGAGTATAGACATTTCCTAATTCGATTACCGCTCCCGGTGCAATATCACTTTGTGCATATGAATTAAATACTATTTTATAATTTTGGATAGCTTCGTCCAAGTTATTTAGATACTGCTCGCACTTTCCGACTTGATAATAGGCGTTAGAAATATATCTGCTCTGAGAAAAATAAGTAATAAAATCCTTATAACTCAATCTTGCCTTTTCGTAATCCCGCTGACTATAGTATAACTCCCCTTTCTTAAAATAGAGCTGATCAGCATAAGTGGAAGCCGGATTCTCGGAGACATAATTATCAATTATCTGAATTGCTTTTTCTAACTCCCCTTTTGCGACATAACAGTATTGAATTCCGTTTAAAGCGTCAAAGACTTGTGGCGAATTCGGGTACTTGGTAATGACCGTTTCATACGAAACTATCGCCGAGTCGTAATTCCCTAAATTGTAAAACGCATCCCCGATAGAATACTGGATTAACGGTGCCAACTTAGAACGGGGCAATTCATCTAACATATTCCTGTATTTATAAATTGCAGGGTAAAAATTGTTTTGTTGAAAGTTGATCCATCCGATCAAGTATAAGACATTTTCGTAATAAATTGATCTCGAATAATTACTCTTAAAATTCTCAAGCTGCTCGATCGCTTTTTGTACTTTTCCCGAGCGATAAAGAGCTAATGCAAGCTGAAAGGAGACATAATCTTTCCCTTTGATACCGTTTTTTAATTTAAGCAAATTTTCATAAGCATCAGCTGCATCATCGTAATTTTTATCTGCAAAGTAACTATCGGCCATCCGGATTCTTGCATCGAATATCTTATCATTTTTCGGGTATTTTTTTGTGAAATCGGAAAAGAAAAATGAAGCGTTTGTATAATCTTTTTGATTAAAATAGCAATAAGCTTTTCCGTATAAAGTGAGCGCTTGCAACCCGGCATCGTCCGTCGAAATTTTATTATAAAAAGTTAGCGCTTGTGCGAAATCTTTTTGCGCGAAATAAGATTCGGCTAAATAAAACGAGACTTTTGCCGATTCAAAATTCGGCGCTCGAAAATCAATATCGCTTAAGATACTAATTGCATCATCATATCTATTGAGATAATAGAGAGCTGTCCCCTTCCCCAACAGTCCGCGATAGACTAATAGCTGATCATCAATTTCATTTTCATTTACCTTATCAAAAAACTGGTATGCAGGTTGAAATCGTTTTTTCTGAAGTTCGATCTCACCTAACATGGTGTATACTTTTCCGTGGACTTCATAATCTTTTGTTTTTATGGCTTGTTGAAGCGCGGCATAAGCTTTATCCAAATCACCATTTGAATAATGAATAACTCCGATTTGATAAAACGTCTGTGCTGCGAGATCACTGGTAAAATGTTTCTTTAAAAAATCCTCATAAATGAGAAGTGCCTCACGCTCATTCCCCGAATATCGCTTTGCTTCACCTTTCCAATAAAAAGATTTTATCCCGATGGAATCATCATCAAGCGATAAAGCATTGAACAATTTATAGGCGTCGTTATATTTTTTTTGCTGAAAGATTGACCACGAGTAAGCATATTTTACTTCCCGGATAAATGACGAGGCGGGATATTTCTCAATTACTTCGCGGTAAACTTTTTCCGCGTTCGCATACTCCCCAACCCTGTAGTGTGAATTAGCCAGCAAGTACAATGCTTCAGTTTGTTTTTCAACCGGCAGCTGTTTAACGATAGGGTTGGATAACTCCAATATTGAACTATCATATTCTTTCAATTTAAAATAACAAATACCGATCCTGATTTGGGCTTGTGAAGCGAGTGGGCTATCACGGTAATAGGATAAAAGTTCGTCATAGTACGATACGGCATTCGTATAATCGCCGAGTTCTTCATACGTACGGGCAAGAGAATATATTGAATTGTCAATAAACTTATTGGTTTGTTTATAAGATATTGCCTCCTTAAAATAATTTACCGCTTCCTCAATATTGTTTTGCCTGGCGTAAGTTTCTCCAATCCAGTATAACGTTGAACCATAAAACTCACTGTTTGGATATTCCTTATTCAATTGAAGAAATAATTCTTGAGCTGTTTCGTATGCCTGTTTTTCATAATAAAGCAGCCCCGTTTTATAGGCAGCTTTATCTCTAAAGTTTGAGAAAGAAAAATTTTTGATCAATTGCATGTAAGAAGTTATCGCTTCATCATACTGCCCAGAGTTTGAAAACGATTCACCCTGGTAAAATATTGCTGAGGCAAGAAGTTCATCCTGCAAAAGATGCTCCTTTCTGAAGGAAGAAAAATATTCAGACGCCTTCGCATAATCTTTCTCTAAATATGCATTGTAGGCTTTAGAATAAAGTTCATTTAATTCTTGCGGAAAAGAATTAGAAAAAGAAACGGTAAATAGTATAAAAAGAAGGAATCGTTTTTTCATTGTCATTTAGATTGTGAACGAAAATATAACCTCATTCTGAAGTATTACATTTTTCTTCTGTAAAAATAACATAGAATTCCATTCGGTAAAATGCAGAAAGTGAAATTGCCTATCTTTTTTGTTCCCTTTGATTGTTGCTTCAATTTTAATATTTTTTGAACGACTTAACAAATAAATGCGAATATATTTTATGAAAACTACTTTTGGACTTTTTTGTGTCTTGTTTATGGCAGCGTTTACTCTTTCTGCACAAGAAATGAGTAAAGATAAATATTATAAGATGATGGCAGATTCTTTAGTAAAATCAGCAATGACGGAACAGCGCGGCTTTCGTTCGCTTGGCGACCTGTGTAAAATTGGTCCGAGATTGTCCGGTTCAGTAAATTCCCTCAAAGCAATAAATTGGGCAGTAGAGAAAATGAAGGGGCTTGGATTGGACTCTGTTTGGCGACAGCCGGTTATGGTGCCTCATTGGGAAAGAGGTAAAGTGGAATCGGCTGTTATTGTTTCCTCTAAAAAGTTTAAAGGAAAAAGTTTATCAATAGCTTCGCTTGGCGGAAGCATTGGAACAGATTTGAAGAATGGTATTATCGCTGAAGTTATTGAAATCAATTCGTGGGTAGAGTTGAATGAGAAGAAAAATCAAGTGAAGGATAAAATCGTTTTTTACAATATTCCCTTTGATCATAGCTTCCCTGCTGCCTTTCCGGCTTACGGGAAAAATGTGGGTTACCGGTTTCGAGGAGCTGCGGAGGCAGCTAAATGCGGCGCAAAAGGAATGATTCTCCGCTCAATTTCATCCCGTAATGACAATGTTCCTCATGTTGGCGTTATGCAGTATGCAGATTCTGTCCCCCAAATTCCTGCCGCTGCAATTGGTATTCAAGACGCCGATTTTTTAAGTGAATCGTTAAAAAATGACTCCAAATTAAAAATCCAGCTAAAACTTTCTTGCAAAACTTTACCTGACGTTCAATCTTATAACGTTATTGGTGAACTAAAAGGAACAGAATTCCCGGATGAAGTACTTGTAGTCGGTGGACATTTTGATAGTTGGGATAAAGGCGATGGAGCCCATGATGACGCTGCCGGATGCATGCAATCATTAGAAGTACTCGACCTATTTAAACGATTACAAATGAAACCGAAACGGACAATACGATGTGTCTTTTTTATTAATGAAGAAAATGGTTCACGCGGTGGAATTGCTTATGGCAAATATGCTGATTCTTCGAATGAAAAACATTTAACTGCAATTGAATCAGACAGAGGAGCATTCACACCGGTCGGCTTTTTGGTTGATAAGGATTCCGCCTCCTTTATAAAAATTTCTTCCTGGGGAAAGATTTTAGAACGTGCCGGTATCCATTGGGTGAAACAAGGCGGAAGCGGTGTTGATGTTTCCTACATAAAAAATGCGAAATGCTTAATTGGTTACGTTCCCGATTCTCAACGCTATTTTGATTATCACCACTCGGCAAACGATGTGTTTAGTGAAGTGAATCCAAGGGAATTTGAACTTGGTTCGGCAGCAATGGCAGTATTAGTTTTTTTAATTGATTGGGAAGGATTGTAAAAATTGGCCGCCCGGGATTTACATAAACTCTTTAAATTGAGTTTCAAAATCATCGAGCATTTTTTCATCAAGGGTGAAGGTTACATAATCGGCAAAATTATTCAGCACAATTAAGGAATTAATACTCACATCCTTTTTCTCAAGATCAGCAATTTTTTTTGAAACATTATGATTCAGAATTCGTATATCTTCATAAATATTAATAAGATTAGTCATTTCCCAATCAGCTTCTCCTCCCCTTTTCCATTTAACATACTGCGCTAAAAGATAAGAGGATAAGACACGCATTTCAGTTTCTTCTAACGAAGCAAATGGTAAATGTGTAGGGATTAAGGGTTTTAATTTCCCCATAACCGGACATCCGGAAGTAACCATTCGTATTCCGAGCATACTACTCACTCCCGATTGAATAGAAGTTGTCTTGCTGTAATTTCTATTCTCGGTTTCAACGGTTATTTCCGCTTCGTCAAATGAATTGTATTCCTGGAAAGTCTGAATGATATCTACTAAATTTATTGCAAGCGGACAATACTCATGAATTTTAGGGTCAAGTTCACAATGCCTGCATTTAAAATTCTGGAGTTTCGTCCATTCGGGGAAAGACCCATTATTTTTGTAGATAATACTTAGTGATGATTTATCAACCGAAACTACAAAAGTCTTTTCCAGACCGCTCTTTAGTTTAAAAGTATAAGAATATTTAAGGATGTCTTTTTCAGCCATTTTAAAATGTTTTTATTTTTGCTCTGGCAATATAAAAATTTTACCAAAACAAAAGGGAATATTTTTTTGGGCGATGTGACGAGCTATCATCAAAACTTTGACTCATAAATCATCGTTATTGATAATTTGTTAACGATACTTGAATATCGAATCTTGATGAAGGAATAATGAACATTAAAGTGAATGTGATCTGTCTCTCAACTTCATCATTCCAATGGGGATTTGCTTGATCTTCTTAGTTTCTTGAGACATAAAACGAGGCTACTCCCCCTTCAATTTCAATAAATATTTTCTTCTTGGCAGATGAAAAATTCCCGGTTTGGAAAAGATCGTCAGTGATCTCACGAAAGCCATCAAAATGGGTACTTGATAAAGCGGTTTCCTTTTTTATTTGAGCGCCTACATCTTCCGGTAAGATAACTCTCACCGACGCTGCCCCCGCTTCAATATGAATGGTCATTGTATCAGAAACAAATTCTTTAACTTTCAATATGCAGCTCGCGGCGCCGGTTGAAAGGTTTATTTTTTCTACTTTGAGGGATGATAGATCCATATTTACATCTGCGGCGCCAAATTCAAAATTAAATGTGTAATTCGGTTTATTATTAAATCCAACTTCGAGCCGGCGATGATTGTCCTCATTTAAATTTAGATGAACGTTTTCCATGCTGATATCGAAATCAAAGTTGTTGTCCTGCTTATCAGTGTCAACAGAAAAAAGGTCTTTCATTCCGCCGGATTTAACCTTCACTAAATTTGAATCATTTCCACTGATTTCAATACTTCCAGCACCAATTTTGAATGTGGCATTAACCATTTTAACTTTGTTATCAAACGGTTCTACAAATTGTTCGGAGGTAGAGAACTTATGGATTTTGTCGTCCCAATTATTCCACGGCAGCCAGGACTTTGAAAAAAAACTAAAGATAACGAGAGCAACCACTAATCCAGATAATCCTGAAAACGTCAGCTTCGCATAATTATTGTTTGAAAGAACCGCAAGCCCGATAAGAATAAGTGAAAGCGGCCAGTAATGATAAAACCCGCCAATCGCTAAATGCACATACATCACTTCAACTAAGAGATAGGCTACACCAAGCGTTAAAAATAAAACGCCCCAGAAAAGTTGTTTAGTTTTCATTGTTGTGCCTCATATTCTTTTTCTTTTTTGAAAGTGTTAAAGATCATCCAAAAACCAACGCCAATTAAAATGATCGGGAAGATATTTTCAAACGTAATATTAATGAACAAATTGTCGGCTAAAAATATTACGCCAAGAACAATCAATATTCCGCCGAATATTTTCTCTCTTTTCTTTTTTCGTTTTTCTTTCTCCATAACTTTTTCTTTTGCAATTTCTTCCTGCTCTACAACCGGTTTAGCATCGCCGGTAAATTCTTCTTTCGGAATGATGACGGCGCTTACAAAATAAATGATTAATCCTACGCCGCTGAAAAAGATAAGCGCTACGAATGCAATCCGCACGAATACCGGGTCAATCTCCAGGTATTGAGCGATCCCGCCGCAAACTCCGGCGATCATTTTTTCTGTCCGTGAACGATACAATCTTTTAGTCATCACATGCTCCTTTTTATTTTCACCAGCAAAAATAAAATTTCTATTCATCAAAACCGGAGTTTCTATTTCTACGGCAAATCTTTTATTTAGGCGGTGAAATTATCTGTTCTAAAATCCGCACACCAAAATCCAGATTGTGCTGAACGAACAAATCACGAAGAATTGTGATAATTTTTTTTCATCATCGTTTACCATGATTTTTTCGCGCAGCGATATGCCTTGGCGTATCGCTGAATTTCGTTTTATGATTTTGTTTTTTTGATAAATCGAAAACTTAACAAACTTGCCGAAGTAGCCAGCCCGACCGATAGACCAATCCAAATTCCCTGGACATTGAGACCAAAATAAAATGCAAGCAGAGCGCCGAGCGGAATCCCAACTATCCAGTAGGCAACAAATGTTACAACTGTCGGATACGTTACATCTGAAATACCGCGCAAGATCCCTAATCCTACACATTGCACACCGTCAAAGATTTGAAAGAATGCAGCAATTAAAATTAATGAAGCCGCAATTGTTTTTACTTCAATATTACTGATGTACAATTCCGGTAAAATATTATTTGTAAGAAAGAAAAGTATTCCGCAAAGACTCATAAACCCGGCGGCTAACGTCAAAGCGCTTAACCCCGCACGCAGGGTTTCTAATTTATTCCCTTGACCGACAAACTTAGCAACACGAATTGCCGCCGCAGCCGAAACTCCCACAACCATCATATAGGTGATTGAAGCAATACTCAAAGCAATTTGATGAGCAGCAAGTTGACGGGCTCCAAACCATCCAATCATAATCGCAGTGAAAAAAAATGCGCCGACTTCAAAGAAATATTGAACTCCGCTCGGTAATCCTAACGCAAGTAATTCTTTTGTTACTTTCCAATCAATTATATAACTGAAGAGGTGAGGTTTATATTTTTTCACTCTCATATTTTGATTGAGAAATATGATGAGCATCATCATCATAAAGAAACGCGAACCAAGTGTAGCAATTCCGGCTCCATTCAATTCAAGTCGCGGAAATCCAAAGTTCCCGTATATCAAACAATAATTTGCAAACACATTTACCAAATTTGCGAGCAGAACAATAATCATCGCCGGACGCATAATCGAAAGTCCTTCGAGAAAATGTTTGTATGTTAGAAATGTCATCATCATCGGAATGGAAAAAGCTAAAATTTGTAAGTAAGGGATAGCATATTCAACAACTTTTTCTTTTTGATGCATGAAGTGAAAAAGTCCGACAGAATAATAAGTGATGATCCCAAGTATTACTCCGATAAAGAGATTAATTACTAATGCCTGCTTTAAAATATTCCCTGCTTGTTCGGCTTTTCCGCTTCCGACTGCATTCGAAACGATCGGCGAGACTGCATACGTTACACCCATCCCGATTACAAAAACGAGGAAGAATATTCCGTTTGCTAATGCCGATGCTGCGAGTGGATAGTACCCGATACGCCCAACCATTATGTTATCAACCACTCCCATTAAAATGATACCCAATTGCCCAACAATCACCGGCAGTGCAAGCTGTATTGTTTCCCGTAAATGTAAACGGAAACTTTTTATTTTCTTTGAATGTCCGATTTCTGAACTTGTCATAAGTTTAATTATAATTGTAATGTAAATTTGTAAAAATAAATTGAAAGAAAGGTAAGAATTCTTTGGCATCGTTAGCGCTCTTCATCTTCTTACTGACATATGCGGGAATTATTTTCACCCGGTTTCCCTGGCTGAATATTGATAGACCGAGCGCAGCCTTTTTCGGCGCTGTTTCGATGATCATCTTTGGTATTCTTTCTTTTGAAGAATCAATTTCCGCAATTGATTTTAATACGATCGCATTATTGCTGGGGATGATGATGCTCATCGCTGTATTGGAAATAGACGGATTTTTTCTCTTTATTTCCGGAGCTACAATTTCTTTAGCGAAGACACCTCAACAACTTCTTCTGCTTATCATTTTTATTACGGGAGTTTCAAGTGCATTTTTAGTCAACGATGCAGTTGTTCTTCTCTTTACTCCAGTTGTTCTTTCAATTTGCAGTGCAACAAAACGACAGCCGCTTCCCTATGTAATTGCTGAAATAATGGCATCCAACTCCGGAAGTGCGTTAACCATCACTGGAAATCCGCAAAACATTTTGATAGGGATTCAATCAAACTTTGCGTTTGGGCAGTTCATGCTCTACATGTTCCCCATCGCATTAGGAAGTTTACTGATTATCTTCTTTGCAATAAAATTTTTCTTTAAAGATGAGTTCTCAAGTGGTGACCGATTACACTGTGCTTTGGAAAAGAAAGAATGGAATTTTGCTTCAATGAAGTTTTCCGTTCCAATTTTTATGCTGGTAGTATTGGCTTTTTTCTTCAATAAAGAAATATCTCTTCCCTATCCACTGATAGCTTTGGCAGGTGGATCGCTCGTACTTCTTCTCGGGCAAATAAAACCGTCAATGGTAATTAAAGAAATTGATTGGGTACTGCTACTCTTCTTCACAAGTTTGTTTATTGTGGTAGGGGGAATAGAAAAATATCAACTGCTGGATTCGTTTATCAATCATTTTAAATTGAATACATCGTTTATAGGTATACTGTCACTCCATGGATTGAGTTTGATCCTTTCACAAATTGTTAGCAATGTTCCATTTGTAATTTTGATGAATCCGATACTAAAACCTCTGCAAGACAACTTCCTCTGGCTGACATTAGCCTCAAGTTCAACACTGGCGGGGAATTTTTCAATAATTGGAGCAATGGCAAATATTATTGTTATTGAGATCGCAAAAAAGCAAGGGATTCATGTAAACTTTTTTACTTTTTTGAAAGTAGGTTCGATCGTAACATTACTATCGCTTATGCTTTCAGCTAGTTTGATTTATCTCTATACAATTTGAAAAGTGTCACATAGATTAATAATCTGTGATACATAATATTTCTAACTTCCTTTTGCGTTCCTTACCATTTTCTCAATCACATCCCACATTTCAGAAGGGATTGCTTCAAGCATATTGAATTGACCTGCGCCTTGCAGCCATTCACCGCCGTCTATCGTTACAACTTCTCCATTGATGTAAGAAGAAAAATCGGAGATTAAATAGGCGGCAAGATTTGCAAGTTCCTGATGCTCGCCTACTCTTTTTAACGGAACTTTATTTTTAAAATCAAATTTCTTTTGCAACTCTCCGGGAAGCAGTCTTTCCCAGGCTCCTTTAGTTGGGAAGGGACCGGGTGCAATTGCATTAAAACGTATTCCATACTTCGCCCATTCAACAGCTAATGAACGCGTCAAAGCTAATACTCCGGCTTTAGAAACTGCCGAAGGAACAACATACGCCGAACCTGTCCACGCATATGTTGTAACAATATTTAATACCGTGGCTTTTTGTTTTTCTGCTATCCAATGTTTGCCGAACGCGAGCGTTGTGTTGTAAGTTCCTTTAAGAACAATATTGACAATGATATCGAAAGCGCGGTTGGATAATCTTTCCGTTGGACTGATAAAATTCCCGGCAGCATTATTTACAACTCCATCAACTTTACCAAATTTTTCAACCGAAGTTTTTAATAATTTTTCAACGCTTGAATAATCCGAAACGTCACATTGAACCGGAAGAACAGTTCGGCCTGAATTTTCTGAAAGTTCTTTAGCAGTTTCTTCTAACTTATCAAGTTTGCGGCTTGCAACTATTAAATCTGCGCCAAGTTCAGTGAAATATTTTCCCATCGCTTTGCCAAGACCGGTACCACCACCGGTAATCAAAATAGTTTTTCCTTCAAGTGATCCTTCTTTTAACATCGGCGTTGTGTATGTTGGTTCGTTCATTTTGTACTCATTTCTTTTCAATAAAATTAAGTTAAATCAGGTAGTTAAAAAATTCGGACTGAGAGACGATGAGAATTTGAGACCGTGGGACTTTGAGATGATAAGAATTCGAGAACAGCAGATTTATTCGTGAATTCATACCGACCATTTTTCCGGTTGGTTTTCCATCGTTATTAATTGTGAAATGATGAGATTATATTTTTCAGATAGAGCATCCGCTTTTTCTTTTTCTGCGTACTTAGACTCAACAGAAAACTGAAGCCAGGTTTGTGTTTCCCCGGCTTCACCTTCTGAATCAACTAATTTTGCGATAAATGATTTAGGATATCTCCTTTTTCTAAATGCTTCACTCATATTTGCGCAAACGGAACGAGAAGTCCTTCTTATTTGATCGGTCAGAGAATATTTTTCTTCTTTGGGGAAATGAGAAGTTAAATGAAAAATCTCCATAGCACACTCAAAAGCTAATTGATAAACTCTCAAATCTCTATGGTCTCGAATCTTCATGAAACATTTCCTATCTTATTATTCTTACTCATCTCAAAGTCTTAAAGTCTCAAAGCCTTATAGTCCCAAAGTCCAACCTTCTACAGCTTGTACTCATTCGCTTCAATCAATGCATCTGCAATTTGTCTTCTCAATTTTGTAGTATTAATTGGCTCAAGTTTCGTGAAGCGTTTCAGACCAAGGTTCAACATCTTCAATTCATCAGCTTCGGCAAAGGCTGTAACCGCGTGTTTACCGTACAACGCAATGCGTTCAATTGCATCGCTAACATAAACTTGCGTTATTGCTACCGGCAGAGCAGATGCATCTTCACCTTTCAATTTCGCAAGTTTTTGCGTTCGCAAAATTGCAGACTCACACGCGTAAGTTTCAATTACCATATCGGTAACGCACATAATGATTTCCTGCTCGCTTGCCAATTTCATCATAAATTTTTGCACAGCAGAGCCGGCGATCATCAAAACGGCTTTCTTTGCATTTTGAACGGCTTTTAATTCTTTTGCAAGAACTCCTTCCGGTTCATTACCAAATTCCGGAATTGACATTAATTCTTTTTGAATACCCATTGCCGGACCGAGTAAATCCAATCTTCCTTTCATCGAACGCTTAACGAGCATATCAACAACAAGTAAACGATTTATTTCATTCGTTCCTTCAAATATTCTGTTGATGCGTGAATCGCGGTAACCACGTGCCGCCGGATATTCTTCAGAGTAACCGTAGCCGCCGTGGACTTGCACAACTTCATCCACAACATAATCTAAAATTTCTGAGCCGAACACTTTCATAATTGAAGATTCAATTGCGTATTCTTCTGCAGCTTTAATTAGCGCATCACTGTAGCTTGTTCCTTCTGAAATCAGTTTGCTTTCAAGCTCGTTGATGAGTCCACTCGTGCGAAGCGTTGCAGCTTCCGACACAAATATTCTTGAAGCCATTTCCGCAAGTTTATATTTGATCGCGCCAAAACTGGAAATTGGTTTGCCGAATTGTTTTCTTTCATTGGCATATTTAATTGCAATCGAAAGAAATTTTTTCGCGCCGCCGGTGGTCATTGCGCCAAGTTTAAAGCGTCCGACATTCAATACATTAAAGGCGATGTAATGTCCTTTGCCGATTTCTCCCAAAACATTTTCCACGGGAACTTTTACATTATCCAAAAATAACGCTCTTGTCGATGACCCTTTAATTCCCATTTTATGTTCTTCTTCGCCACGTGTAAAGCCGGCTGAGTCTGTCGGAATAATAAACGAAGTAAATTTATCGCCGTCAACTTGAGCAAACGTAATAAGAATATCCGCAAATCCACCGTTGGTGATCCACATTTTCTGTCCGTTCAAAGTATAATACTTTCCATCTGCTGAAAGAACGGCGGTAGTTTTTGCGGAAAGTGCATCGGAACCGGATGTTGGTTCTGTTAAGCAATATGCCGATTTCATTTCTCCCGAAGCTAACTTCGGAAGATATTTATCTTTTTGTTCTTTCGTTCCGTAGTACAAAATCGGTAGCGTTCCAATTCCGGTATGCGCGGCAAATGAAACTCCGAACGAATGACACTTCCCCATTTCCATTGCGAGAATGGTGTTGGTGTTAAAATCTCCGCCAATACCGCCGTATTCTTCCGGCACGGAAGCGCCGAGCAAACCAAGTTCACCAGCTTGTTCCATTAATTTTACAGTTAAGCCCGGCTCTTGATTATCAATGGCGTCAAGCCTTGACCAGATTTCTTTTTCAATAAAATCTCGTGCAGTATCAGCCATCATTTTTTGATCTTCGGTAATATCCTCCGGAATAAAAACATTTTGCGGATCGGTTTCTTTTGTAAGAAATTCTCCACCTTTGAGACCGTGATTGTTTTTTGATTCTTCTGACATAATGAGGTTCCTTTTTTTTTGATTAATGTAGTTAATAAAAATAGAGACATTGTGTACAACGTCTCTACTTTGAATTCTGTTTTTACTTGAGCAACAACATCTTCTTAGTTGAAGTATATTCGTCTGCGCGTAATTGGTACACATACATTCCACTTGGAAGTAATGATGCATCGAACTGTACTGTGTATTCACCTTTTTCTTTAAACCCACTTACTAGTGTTTTTACTTCGTTACCGAGAATATCAAATATTTTTAAGGTAACAGTTCCATTTTTTTGTAATTGATATTTTATTGAAGTCACTGGGTTAAATGGATTCGGATAATTTTGGTCAAGAGAAAAGCTAAAGTTCTTTGTTAATGGCTCTTCTTCTGTATTACCTTTTTTATACATGCCACCCCGTATGGAAGTGTAATTGCTTCTGTCTGATTCAAGAGGTGGTTTCGGTGTTCTTACCAGGTTAGCGGTTACGTAATAATAAAAATACTGCCCACTCCCGATCATTATTTCATTATCAGTAAAGCTGAATGTCGAAGCGTCTGGAGAAGTATATCTCAATTCATAGGTTAATGTTGATGGATCGGATACCGGAGTATTGCTGACCGCACGATATACTTTGTAAAATGATGTTGAAAAAGAAGGATGAGCTGCCCAGACTAATCGTGGGTTATTAGCTGAGTTGCATAGCAGTACACTTTTTGACCAGCTATAAGTGTGCAGAGTAACATTGCTACCAATACTGAGAACTCCGCTGCCGGTTATAAAACCTGAATTGTGGAAATTAATAGTCGAATTGTTTTGGATGGTCATTGTTTTTCCCGTTGGGATTGTAACTTCGCCGGTTACTAAATTTGTTCCGCTCAAAGTTTTATTCTCTGTAAGAGTTTGCTTTCCCCATGCTATTGTTGTGAGTGGATCACCAACAACACAATTCTGCCAGGCATTTAAAAAGATACCTTGAAAGTGAGCATCAACTATAGAGTACCCCATAGCGTATGCCGGGGAAGTATTATACTCTTGTGTCACTCCAGTAGTATAAGGTTCATAAACGGTACCACTTCCTCCACTACCGCCTTTGTAGATAAAATGGGACAAATGTCCGTGTCCAGATTCTTCAACTCCAAAGCTCCAACAGTTAAAGCTTTCCCAACTTAAAAAGTTTGCACCATTTGCATAATTAAATTGAAGTATTGAAAGAATATAATACCAAGGCATTCCCGCGTGAACTCCATGAGATACATAACCGATAACATTGTTTGGATCTTCAGTTATCCAATCCTGTGATATGACAAATACCTCAGGATTTAATGAAAAACTTAACGCGTCTAATTTTTGATGAACAACGTCAAAATGATGATAATTGGGATCAGAATCATCATCAATTATACATGTTTTTTCTCCCGAATAATCTGGATCAGCGGAACGGTCTATTAAACCAAAGACATCAGAATAAAATTGCCCATCAAGCCTTGACACCAAATACTGAGTATACCAGCCACCACCGTTAACAAAGTGATTGGATTTGAAACGATAATTCATAGTATTATTTATATCCGCGCCAAAATAAGGATTTAACTGCGAAGTCATACTTGTGGAATAAAGCTGTAAAAAGTTTTTATTTGGATCAGGTTGATTTATAAGACAGAGAAGAGCACTCACAGAAACTTGCCTTCTGTTTGAAGTCATCCATTCAAAAGGAAAAGAGCGCACTTTGAGTGGAATACCTTTACATAGAACGATGTAATTTATTCTATCCTTCAGTGGCTGCCCATTTACATAAGTTGTGTTTAGATAGTTCTGGATTGGATCTGCAATAACATCTTTGGCATATCGCCAACCCAAATTACCTTCTCCTCTAATATCTTCACCGCCTTGTTCCACTGTTACAGTACCTTCTGGATATATAATAGAGTTTGGAATAAAAAGACCATCAGTTAAAATGTTCACTTCAGGTATACCACGTACTGCTACGTAATAGTCTTTGATATGCTTTGATATGCTTTGAGCTATCACCAAAAATATTATTAGCATAAACAACCAATACTTCTTCTGGTGTGGGGAAATTTTTATGGGTAGTATTTTGTATTGGAATTAACTCAATATATGGTTGTGGACCCTGTTGGGGTGGTATTGGCTGCTGCTGGGCTATACTAATGCCCAAAATAAGAATGACGAAGAAAAATATTTTTATCATAATTATATGCTCCTTTTGTTTTTAGATAAATTTTACCCTGCTTAATGCAGGCTTATTTTAAAAGAACCATTTTTTTTACTTCATTAAAACCACCTCCTTCTATTTTGTATAAGTATATACCGGATGCTAAGTCATCTGCAATAAAATTAACAGTATGAAAACCTGATTCGAATTCTTTATCAATTAGTCCCTTAACTAGCCTTCCTAATGAATCATAAATTGTTATTTTGATTTTTGCCTTCTCGGGTAAATTAAAACTTATGAATGTTGAATTGTTAAACGGGTTCGGATAGTTTTGGTAAATTTGAAATTCTTCAGGGGCTGGTGAATTATCCCCACTAACGTAAACAACTGAATCGGCTAATCGCAATATTAGTCCTCTCCTTCCAACTGCACAACCATTATTAATATCTAATAACCTTACATATTCTACAAATTGATCACGAAGTTCGATAACTTCTTCCCAGTTTGCACCAGCATCTTCTGATCGATAAGTACGGGGTCCGCCAGCTAAGAAAATTCCATTTTGTTTTCTATTACTAAATCTTCCATAAGAAAAATTTGTTACATTTGAAACCAAAGTCCAATTTATTCCTCCATCTAGAGTCTGATAAAGTTCGTTAGACTTCGAAATAAAACTATTAAGACTGTCATTAAAAAAAACATCATACATACTGTTTTCAGGAAAATTGGTTTGTTCAATCCATGTTTTTCCCCCATTTGTTGTCTTAAAAGGTTTTACGCCTGGTGTTATCCATCCATTAAACGAATCACTAAAGTGTATTCCCGTTAATCCCGAAACGTTTAATTGTGAATTCCAGTTTTCACCCCCATCAGTAGTTTTTATTACATATTTGTAATTTAACGCCCATCCTATACTGTCAGAAATAAAAAATAATCTTATAAACTCACCAGCAAATAAAAGGCTATCAATTCCAAAAATATTTTTTTCCTGCCAGCTTATACCTCCATCATTGGTTTTAAATATTTTCTCATTAGCTCCTACAAATCCTGTTAGACTGTCCAAAAAGTAAACTGATGAAGGTCGGTCACCTGGAAAATCAGTACGTTGTTTGAGAGTAACTCCACCATCGGTAGTTTGATACAAGTTATTTTGATACCAAGCATATCCAATAAACCAGCCATTATTCTCGTCTGTGAAAAAAACATCTGTGAAATCATCATTTATTATTTTCCTGAACCAGTTTTGCCCCGAGTTTGTGGTTTTATCTAAAATTAATTCATCACCAACTAAATAACCAATATCCGGACTTGGGAAAGTAATTCCCCCTGCGTTTTTTATATCTAATCTTAAGTTCCAGGTAAATCCGCCGTCTGTAGTATCGAAACTTCCTGAAAAACCGACTGCAAAACCTTTCAGTGTGTCTAGAAAAGCAATATCTCTAAAGGTGCTGCCTAAGTAGGTTATAAACTGCCAGGTCTCTCCTCCATCGGAGGTGTAGGCTTGTTTCCCTGCAAATCCCAGTGCGACAGCCGTTTTTCTTGTTACCGCTTTTATTACGTTAAATGAATATTGATCTCTCACTTGGCTTAAATCCCAATTCAAACCTCCGTCTGTAGTACGGAGTATTTGCCCCACATCAACTGCTATATAACCAAATAATGAATCGAGAAAGGATACATCGAAGAATGGATAAACCGTCAGTTGAGTAAACTGCTGAACCCAGTTAAAACCTCCATCTGTAGTCTTTAACAACATAGATTTATCACCTACAAGCCATCCAAGATCGTCATTTATCATTTGTAAATTGTATAAATCATGATTTGTTCCGCTTTCTATAGCTTTCCACGTTTTGCCAAAATCATCTGACAAAATAATTGTTCCACTGTCGCCTACCGCAATTATTCTTCCTTCACTTTGCCCTTCAATCCCTCTGAAAGTTATATTATAAGGTGTAATTACGTTAAGCCATTTACCTCCCCCATTAGTTGTTCTGATTATAGCTCCATTTTTTCCAACTGTAACACCGGTATCTTTGTTTACAAAATGAACAGCCCGGTAATCCACTCTTGGTACTTGCGGGTTTAGTTCTGTCCAAATGCCAGTTCCCGAAAGTGGAAAGTGACTTCGTTTTTCTTCGAACATATCTTTGCCCGAGTAGTAATAATCATCATAACTCCGATAGCCTTGCTGCAATGGTATGCCTCTGCGGATTTGTACTGGTTTGGTTTTGGTTGTATCCTCTTGCTGTGCAATAATAAAATCACATAGTGACAAGCAATTCAACAATAAAACAATTATGAATGTAGTTTTCATTCCCTTATCTCCAAATGGTTGTTCTTTATACTTTTCAACTTAAGTTAATATTTCATAAGCCCCACTATATTTTTATTAGGTATATTATGGGCGTTTTGGTAATAATTTTTCACCCCTTGTGAAATAGTATCACTTTCATTCACTGGTCCTCGATAAACCACAAGAACATTTTCAGTTCCCGCAATGTTCGCA
Organism: Ignavibacteria bacterium CG1_02_37_35; assembly: GCA_001871325.1. Taxonomy (GTDB): domain Bacteria; phylum Bacteroidota; class Ignavibacteria; order Ignavibacteriales; family Ignavibacteriaceae; genus UBA1563. The sequence goes on along the minus strand of MNVA01000051.1, from coordinate 3,632 downwards.
TTAGTTTGTGCTTCTACTATATTGAGGCAGAGAAAAAAGAAGAAACAGAAAAGCAAAACATGTTTCATATAGAACTCCCTCTTATTTGATGATAGTTAGTTTTTTAACCGCCATATCACCCCCGGATGTTGTCATACGGCAAAAATAAATTCCCGAATTATATTCTTTTGCATTTAAGGTAACCGAATAATATCCGGCTTCTAAATTTTGATCCACTAAAATCTTTACTTCTTGCCCTGTAATGTCATACAAAATAATTTTTATTTCTGATTGTTTAGGTATCTCAAAAGTAATATGAGTGGTAGGGTTAAATGGGTTGGGATAGTTTTGATTTAATCTATAATTTAAAGGATTTTTCATCTTGTCTTCAACAGCAACTATATCGGTTCCTTTGCCTTGTACAGTAATCGTATCAGGTGAGCTTAAAGCATTACTTGTTATTATTATGTAACCTGATTGAACAGAAGTATCAACGGGGATAAATGTAATCTTTAAATAAGTCTCTTCTGATGTTGCAAGGGTTAGGGTATCCCTAGGAAAACTAAAATGTTGATTAGAAGATATAATACCTGAAACATGTAAGGTGCTGGCTCCCGTATTTGAAACCAGGACACTGTCTTCTTTTGTTGTTCCAATTTTAATCGTACCAAAATTAATCGCATTCACCGTGGCGGTTAATACTGGTACAGGGAGATAAGTAGTGTCTTCATATTTTAATACTACCCCTAAAGAACCTATAGAATAGCCGATATAATTGGTAGGCGAGTGAAACTTTTTTAAACCAATTTTTCTTAAATCAACTATTTCTAGCCAGGTATTTCCACTATCATTTGTTTCATATACTCCTTCTCCAATAATAAATCCATGTGTTGGTGATAGCCAGCTAAAACTCAAGATTGCATTTTGTGAATTAAATTGTGTAAACCAGCTATCTCCCGAATTTGTTGTTTTACACAATTCAAGAAATTTAATTGTAAACCCAATTAAGGAATCTATAAAATAAATGTCTCTTGTATTAAATATGTTAAGACTTGTTTGTTGTATCCACTTCGCGCCACCATTAGTGGTTTTAAATGGCCATTGCGCTGCATTAGCAGTCCATCCATATAATGAATCAATAAAATGAATGCTATTAAATATTACATAGGAACCGGCATTCAATTGAGCAAACCAATTTTCGCCAGCATCAGTCGTTTTAAGTATGCCCCCTCTGCTTGTGACAGCCCAACCCGTTGTGGGACTAATAAAAAATATTTTATTTATACTTCCTATCGTATCAGTTAATCCACTTTGATTGGTAATATACCAGCTATTGCCTGCATCTGTTGTTTTTACAATTCTGTTTGGGGGTCCCCCGGCATACCCTATTAGGCTGTCGGTAAACGTTAAGCTGTTTAATGCTGATGTAAATACATCTGATGGAAAGTTTGTCAGCACTAACCAATTTTCCCCACCATTTGTTGTCTTGTAAATTATTCTGTTAGCGGAAGAATAGCCTGTGGTTTCGCTTGTAAAATAGACGCCGGTAAAGTTGTCGTTTATTATCAGCTTTTTCCATGCATCAGTATTTCCTTCTGTTTTATATAACCTTAGCCCGCTTCCAACATTATAACCTATATTTTCTTCAGCAAGTAATTGTATTTCCCATTCACCGATGTTTCCAATTCCGATCCAGCTTTCTCCATGGTTAGTTGTTTTCCATATTCCTACTTCATTTAATATTACATAACCGGTATCTTTGTTTACATACTTAATACAATTAACCGCTTCAAAGGTTAAATGTCCTCCGTTTATCCAGGTATTTCCACCATCGCTGCTGTAAATATTCTTTCCTCTATAGCTTGTTCCGCCGTAGCCTGCTGCTGCTATATGCAGACTATCTATTATATCAATACTGTATAAAGGTTGGTTATCTCCGGCTTGTATTATATCCCAATCACTTCCGCCATTTGTTGTTCTTAGTACTTTCCCATCTGCTGCTACAAACCCATAATTTTCATCTATAAAATCTATCCACCAGAGGTTTCCGGTATAGCCCGGGGTATTTACTATCTTCCAGGTTTCCCCGCCGTCTTTGGTTTGTAGAAGTGTAGTAGCCCCGCATGCCCAACCCAAAGTATCATTTATCATTTCCAACCCCCAAAGGTCTACACCAGTGCCTACACCACTTGCTGCTTGAGCAAATGTTTCTCCGCTGTCTGTAGAGCGGAGTATTAGTCCATCATATCCGCCGGCGATTACGGTTGTACCATTGTAGCTTCTTACTTTTAATATGGGTTTTGTTGTATTGGTTTCTATTACTTTCCAACTGCCGCCGCCGTCGGTTGTTTTTATCAATGCCCCTAAATCTCCCGCTGCCCAGCCGGTATCTTTATTTACGAATTGAATGCCTGAGTAAGCTACTCTGGGTACTTTCGGGTTCAACTCTGTCCAGATTCCAGCTACTCTTTCTATTTTTTTTAACTTCTTTTCTTCAAAACCTAAAGGGAATAAGCTTTTCTTTTCTTCAATAAGATTTTTATCCCGGTACCTTTCCTCATAGGTTTGAAAGGTGGAATTCGACTCAACATTCCTCCGCAATTCTATCGGTTTTTCTTTCGCTGAATCAGGTTCTAAAGTATTAATAGATTGTGAGTGTAAATCAGCAATAAAGAAAAGTAGAACGACTAATGAACATTTAAGTAAAAGATTTTCCATCAATTGAATTCTTCTCATTATTTTTCGACTTTATATTTTAGTTTAAGCATTTTGTGAAGAACGTTTTTATTTGCATAATTTAATTTTATAAAATATATCACCGGTGTAAGGTTATCGAGTCCTTTTAGGGAGAAAGTGTTTCTTCCTTTGTATCCAATATTTAGCGTTTGCTGTAAAATTCTTTCGCCTAAAATATTATAGAGTTCAAGTTTTGCATCTGTGAGTTGTTCCGCCATATTCTTCAGGCACCGATGCGCCGAGTAAACCAAGTTCACCGGCTTGTTCCATTAATTTAATTGTTAAGCCTGGTTCTTGATTATCTATCGCATCAAGTTTTGGAAGAATTTCTTTTTCAATAAAATCTTTTGCGGAGTCCGCCATCATTCTTTGATCTTCGGTAATATCTTCCGGAATAAAAACATTTTGCGGATCGGTTTCTTTTGTAAGAAATTCTCCCCCTTTTAAACCGTGATTGTTTTTTTGTTCTGACATAATTAATTTCCTTCTGTGAATGATTAATTTAGTTATTAGTTGTAAAGACGTTGCTCGCAACGTCTTTACTTTATATTAGTGTTTTTTATTTCAACAACAACATTTTTTTTGTTGAAGTATAATGGTTTGCACGTAACTGGTAAATGTACATTCCGCTTGCAAGTGAGGAAGCATCGAATTGAACAGTATATCTGCCCATTTCTTTATTTTCATTTTTCTTCTGCCGCCAAGTGGCTCTACTGCTACAAAAATATTCCTTGTTCCATTGCGCCTGTACTCGTAATCATATTTTGCTGTACTGCCCGGCTTTAATGGTAAAACACCTCTTACATCCTCGATGAGTTGCTTGCTCTTTTCATCCATACACACCACAGGATATAATTTATCATAATCTTTCTCGTACAAATCTAACAGCCTATACATTCTATCTCTATATTCCTGTG
>MNVA01000160.1 GCA_001871325.1 Ignavibacteria bacterium CG1_02_37_35 | reverse complement strand
CATCGAGCACGTGAATAACCGCTCCGCTGTAATGTGGTGCAATTTTTACAGCCGTATGAATGCGCGAAGTTGTTGCTCCTCCTATCATCAGAGGAAGATTCATTTTCCGGCGTTCCATTTCTTTTGCAACTTCAACCATTACTTCAAGCGATGGAGTGATGAGTCCGCTTAACCCAATAACATCAACTTTTTCTTGAATAGCGGTATCAAGTATTTTTTCTGTCGGCACCATAACTCCCAGATCAACGACGTTGTAACTGTTACAGCCAAGCACGACGCCAACAATATTTTTGCCGATGTCGTGCACATCGCCTTTGACCGTTGCCATTAAAACTTTACCGGCTTGACGCAAATCTTTTGCTTCCGCTTTCTCCGCTTCAATAAAAGGAATGAGAAACGCCACCGCCTTTTTCATTACCCTAGCGCTTTTCACAACTTGTGGAAGGAACATTTTCCCGGCGCCGAATAAATCACCAACGGCATTCATTCCCGCCATTAACGGACCTTCAATCACGCCAATCGCGTGTGGATAAAGCCTGCGCGCTTCTTCGGTATCTTCATCAATATAATCAACTATCCCTTTTATTAGTGCGTGTTTTAATCGTTCTTGGACAGGAGCCTTTCTCCATTCATCTATAATGACCGCTTCTTTTCCTTTTTGTTTTACGTTTTCAGCAAATGCAATTAACCGCTCGGTTGCATCCGGTTTGCGGTTTAACAAAACATCTTCAACAAGTTCAAGTAAATCTTTCGGGATTTCTTCATAGACTTCAAGCTGTCCTGCATTTACAATTCCCATATCCATCCCGGCTTGAATTGCGTGATACAAAAAAGCAGAGTGCATCGCTTCGCGCACAAGATTATTTCCGCGGAAAGAAAATGAAACATTGCTAACGCCGCCGCTGACTTTTGCGTGTGGAAGATGCTGCTTTATCCATCGAGTCGCTTCGATATAATCAACGGCATAATTGTTATGCTCTTCTATTCCCGTAGCAACGGTAAGAATATTCGGATCGAAAATAATATCGTACGGCGGGAAACCGATTTCATCAACAAGAATTTTGTATGCGCGCTCGCAGATTGCAATTCGTCTTTCGAAAGAATCGGCTTGACCTTGCTCATCGAACGCCATAACAATTACTGCGGCGCCATATTCTAAAACTTTACGGGCACGCTCGCGGAATGCTTCTTCGCCTTCTTTCATACTGATGGAATTGACAATGCTTTTTCCTTGAATACATTTCAATCCCGATTCGATCACGCTCCACTTTGAAGAATCAAGCATAATCGGAATCCGTGCAATGTCAGGTTCAGCTTGAAGAAGATTGACAAATTTTTTCATCGCCGCTTCCGAGTCGAGCATTCCTTCGTCCATATTAATATCAAGTACCTGTGCGCCGTTTTCAACTTGCTGGCGCGCGACGGAAAGCGCCGACTCATAATTTCCATTCAAAATCATTTTGGCAAACGCTTTTGAACCGGCAACGTTTGTGCGTTCACCGACATTTACAAAATTTGTTTCGGGACGAATGACGAGCGGTTCGAGTCCGCTTAAACTTAAATAAAAATCTTTTTGCGGAATTTTGCGCGGAGAAAAACCTTTTACCATTTCCGCAATCGCGTTGATGTGTTCGGGAGTAGTGCCGCAGCATCCGCCAACGATGTTAAACAAATTTTCCGAAGCGAATTCTTTTAAAGTTGAAGACATCATTTCAGCGGTTTCATCATATTCACCAAAGTGATTTGGCAAACCCGCATTCGGATAAACGCTAACATTGCAGGTGGCAACGCGCGAAAGTTCTTTTAAAAATGGACGCATCTGTGTTGCGCCGAGAGAACAGTTTAATCCAACGCTTAAAAGATTTTTTGTGTGTGAAAGAGAAATCCAAAACGCTTCGGTGGTTTGTCCGGAAAGTGTTCTTCCACTTTGATCCACCACAGTTCCTGAAATCATTACAGGAATTTCTTTATTGATTTTTCTTGTGTACTCGCTAATTGCAAAGATCGCCGCTTTAGCATTGAGCGTATCAAACACCGTTTCAACAAGAAGAATATCAACGCCGCCATCAATTAATCCGCGAAGCTGTTCGGTGTAACTTGCAACAACTTGATCAAAAGTTACTGCGCGAAAGCCGGGATCGTTAACATCGGGAGAAAGAGAAAGTGTTTTGTTCAATGGTCCTAAAGCACCCGCTACAAATCTCGGTTTATTTGGATTTTGTTTTGTGATTTCTTCCGCCGCTTCTTTAGCAAGCTTAGCGGCGCTAACGTTTAAATCGTACACAAGTGATTCCGCTTTGTAATCTGCTTGAGAAATTGAGGTTGAATTAAACGTATTCGTCTCAACAATGTCGGCGCCGGCTTCAAGATATTTACGATGAATATTTTTAATTATTTCCGGTTGCGTAAGGGAGAGCAGATCATTATTACCCTTTAAATCGTGCGGGTGATCTTTAAAACGTTCTCCGCGGAAATCTTCTTCGCTTAAATTATGCCGCTGGATCATAGTTCCCATTGCACCGTCAAGCACAAGGATTCTTTGTCTTAAAAGTTCTTGTAATATTTCAAATTTAGTTTTCATTTTTCTCTATTTAGATTATTCACTGGAAGAGCTCCCTTCAATTTTCTCCGAACAGTCGAGCGAAGGATTGTTCCTTTCCCTCACGCCAACGGCGGGCAAATTGGGAATGGTAAGGGATAGGCTTTCATTGTTAAACAACTTTAATTAAATTTCGTTCAAATATAATAAAACTTACAGGAAGAAAATGATTGTAGTAACAGGCGGCGCAGGATTTATTGGTTCTGCATTAGTTTGGAGATTAAATCAACTCGGCAAAAAGAATATCATCATAGTTGATAGACTTGGAAGCGATGAAAAATGGAAAAATTTGGTTGCGCTTCATTACGCTGATTATTTTGACAAGATTGAATTCATAGAAAAAATAGTTAATGATGAAATTGATTTTGAAATAGAAGCGATCATCCATATGGGGGCAAATTCTGCCACTACGGAAAAAGATGCCGATCATCTTATGGAGAACAATTACAAATACACACAGGCGCTGGCAAAGTATTGTCTTGAAAAAGATATTCGTTTTATTTATGCTTCGTCTGCCGCTACGTATGGTGATGGTTCGTTAGGTTTCGATGATGCAAATAAAAATTGTTTGAAGCTCCATCCATTAAATATGTACGGCTATTCTAAAAATATTTTTGATGTGTATGCGTTTAACAATGGAATGATGGACGAGATTGTCGGAATAAAATATTTTAATGTTTTTGGACCGAACGAAAGCCACAAAGGGGATATGCGAAGCGTTGTTCATAAAGCGTTTGAGCAGGTTCGCGATTATGGGAAAGTGAAATTATTTAAATCACTTCACCCAGACTATAAAGACGGTGAGCAAAAACGGGATTTTATTTATGTTAAAGACGCCGTTGAAATGACTCTCTTTTTTCTTGAGCATAAAGATAAAAACGGATTGTATAATGTCGGCGGTGGCAAGGCTAGAACATGGAAAGATTTGGTTACGGCTTTATTTCATGCGGTTGGAAAGCCTGTGAACATTGAATACATTGAAATGCCTGAACAGCTCGCTGAAAAATATCAGTACTTTACTGAAGCAAATCTGGAGAAAATAAAAAAAGCCGGTTATCTCAATCCTCTTTATTCTTTGGAGGAAGGAATAACCGACTATGTTAAAAATTATTTAATGAAAAGGAAATTCTTGGGCGAAGAATAATTTAAAGAACTTCGTCGTCCAGGTCTTCATCAAGGTCGTCTTCATCAAGGTCGTCTTCGTCAAAGTCAAAATCTTCTTCGTAGAATTTTTCTTCCAACTCTTTCTCGTCTACCGAAACATCATCTTCTTCTTCAAGATCATCATCGTCATCGAGATCGTCATCAAAATCCTCGTCATCGTCAAAGTCATCATCGTCATCGAAAGATTTTGCGAGGCGAATATTTAATGCTTCATGGAAGGGATCCTGAATGGTAGTCTTGGAGAATGGATTCCTTAGTTTCCCTTCTTCGAGTACGTCAATAATTTCTTCGTTAGTGTCAAGTTTTGCAAATGACATAAAGCGAAATCTCCTTACAATTTTCTTTAGTATTTGTGTTTGAAAAAAGTGTATGCGAAAATTAGAAAATATTTCTTTCAAACAAAGGAAGAAAAAAATATTTTTAAAGAAAATTTCCTTTTTTTCTGCTTGATTTTGATTTTGAGCGAGCCACAATTCGTAGCGTAAGAATTTTTTAACGTGGCGGAAATAGTTAGACTCTTTTTTGAGAAATTCTAATTCATGAAAATATTTTTCTTTGTTTCTCATTTATGAGACAGAATAGTCTTTCAAAGAGGAAATAATAAACATTTAGCAAGCTATTCTTGGCATTGCATTTGTTGAAATAGATGGTTAATTAAAGGAATTTATTTTGAAGACAGTTATTTTATTTATCATATTTGTTTTTACCCTGGTTGCCCTCTACGGATTTGCTTTTGCAGTTTAAAATGAGAAGAATGAGACGATTGGGCAAAAATTTTTATGTCTACAAAAATCACTCTTCCTTTAAGAGATTCGAATGATTGTCCGGATGAGAAATAGAAAAGCAAGTATTTCGGTAAAATGTTGTTTTAATGGCAGGTTATCATCTCTCAATTTGTTTTAAAGGAAACTCGATGGTGAAATTGTTAATAAAAAGTTCTCTCTCTATTTATTTTGTTCTTCTTTTGGGGGGAATTTCTATACATGCACAGACTAATGAAGATTGTCTCTCATGCCACAGCGATGAAACTTTGACTAAAGATCAAAATGGTAAAGAGATTTCTCTTTTTGTAAAAGAATCTGTTTTGAAGAGTTCTCCTCATGCAAAACTTCAGTGTACGGCATGCCATACTGGGTTTGATATGGATAACATCCCGCATAAAGAAAATATTGAACCGATAAATTGTCTTACCTGCCATAAAAACGTTCCTGTCAAACATGCATTTCACCCTCAAATGCTCAAAGCAAAACAGCCGGCAGCATCCCCTGATTTGAACTGCAAAGGCTGCCATGGAACGCATGATATAGTTCCAAAAAATACTTCCTCCTTTCCGTTTACGAAAGCGAAAATTGTTTCTGCTTGCGGTAAATGTCATAATGCTATAGCAGCAACATTTCTCGGTTCAACACATGATGAGGAATTGCAAAAAGGAAACGCCGCCGCACCGGATTGCTTAACTTGCCATCATGGAACCATTTCGAATAAAAATGGAAACCGCAACACACTCGAAATTAAGTTATCTCAAGAGCGTCTCTGCTTTTCCTGCCACGTTGATAATCCAAATGTAAGAAGTAAAATAGCCCCGACCGTCAAATTTATTAAATCCTACGAGAATAGCGTTCATAGTACTGCCCTTCATAAAAAAGGAAATTCCAAAGCCGCAACCTGTATTGATTGCCATACAGCGCATGGAATTATAAAAGGAACTGATTCAAGGTCAACAGTATTTAAATTAAATGTACCGCAAACATGCTCAAAATGCCATGGTGGAATTGTTTCTGAATATAAAGAAAGCGCGCACGGCAAAGCGATTGCCAACAGGAATATGGACGCCCCGGTTTGCACGGATTGCCATGGCGAACACAACATTTTAAAACATAACGATCCCTCTTCACCGGTTGCCTATAAGAATTTATCCTCTCAAGTTTGTTCGCCTTGTCACAGTTCCGTAAGATTAACAGACCGCTATGGAATGTCTTCTAACAAAGTTAGCTCTTATGTTACCAGTTACCATGGATTAGCACTTAAAGGCGGATCAAGAGAAGTTGCAAACTGTGCAAGTTGTCATGGCGCTCATAATATAAAATCTGCAAGCGATCCAACCTCTTCTGTAAACAAAGCAAATCTAAAACATACCTGCGGACGATGCCATCCGGGAGCGAATGAAAATTTTGCTATTGGAAAAATCCACAGCACCGCCGTTGAAAAAGAAGACCCTCTTCTCTACTGGATTTCAACAACATATCTATTTCTTATTTTTTCAATTATAGGCGGAATGTTTATTCACAACATTGTTGATCTTTTTAGAAAAGCAAAGACCAAACTTCTTATTCGCAGAGGAAGAATAGATGAGGAGGAACACGGACACGGTTTGTATTTGAGAATGACGTTGAGTGAAAGAATACAGCATGGAACGTTGGTGATCAGTTTTTTCACTTTGGTGTTTACCGGATTTATGCTCCGCTTTCCGGACGCTTGGTGGGTGGCAGGCATTAGAAACATACTTCCCCACGCTTTTGATTTAAGAAGCATTATTCATAGAATTGCTGCCGTAATAATGGTGTCGGGTAGTCTTTACCATTTTTATTACCTTCTCTTTACAGTTCGTGGAAGAAAATTGGGATACGATCTTTTACCCCGGATTCAGGATGCGAAAGATATGGTTAATGCTCTAAAATATAATTTCGGATTTTCAGAAGAAAAACCGAGATTCGGCAGGTTTAGCTATATTGAAAAAAGTGAGTACTGGGCTCTCGTTTGGGGAACAATTATAATGACGATGACCGGTATCTTTTTATGGTTTGATAATACGTTTATTGGATTATTTACCAAACTCGGCTGGGATATTGCACGAACCGTTCACTATTATGAAGCATGGTTAGCCTTTTTAGCAATTATTGTTTGGCATTTTTATTTTATTATTTTTAATCCCGATGTCTATCCGATGAATCTCGCCTGGTTAAAAGGAACAATTACTGAAGAAGAAATGGAAGATGAACATCCGTTAGAATTAGAAGAAATTAAAAGGCAGGCATATCAGCAAGAAGTTAAAAATGAAGATAACGAAAACAAAAACATCTAAATTTAATTGAAGCACTAATTCGATGCCCCCAAAAAATCTTTCTAAAAAACTTTGTGATCAACAAATATTAAGGGATAGACCATATCCTCCCCTTAACAAGTGTAGGTTCGGGATAAGAATTATTCTTCTGTTCCTCTTCATTCCGATAAAAATATTTACCCAAGAGAACAGCGATTGTTTTGGCTGTCATGATGACAAAAGTTTAACCGGAAAGAAAAACGGAAAAACTATTTCCGTTTATGTAAGTGAAAAAAACTTTACAAAATTTGTTCATGGCACGGTTCCCTGTATAGGCTGCCATGTTGATTTGAAGGATTCTGAATTTCCACATAGTGAAAATTTAAAACCTGCTAAATGCGGAGGCTGCCATCAATCCGAGCAGGAACTCCACTCTAAATCTTTACATGGAAAAGCAATTGCCCGCGGCGATAATTTGGCCCCTACTTGTAAAACTTGTCACGGCAGCCATGAAGTCCTTCCGGTCAAAGATCCAAAATCATCTGTCTATCCGATGAAAATTCCTTTTTTATGTGGAAGATGTCATCAAGAAGGAACAAAAGTTCAAACTCAGAGAACCATTCATCAGGACCATATTTTAGAAAATTTTTCTGAAAGTATTCATGGGCAAGGACTATTAAAAAAAGGCTTGGTTGTAGCTCCAAATTGCGCTTCGTGCCATACGCCCCATTCAATTTTACCTCACACAGATCCGGCTTCATCAATATCACGGAAAAATATTGCGGCAACTTGTACAAAATGTCACGTGATGATTGAAGCTGTTCACCGTAAAATAATTAGGGGCGAACTCTGGGAAAAGAAATCGCATATTTTGCCTGCGTGTATTGATTGTCATCAACCGCACAAAATTAGAAATATTTTTTACGAACTCGGAATGGCAAATCAAGATTGCATGAGATGCCATCAAGTTGAAAATTTGAAATCTTCAAAGGACGGACGATCACTTTATGTTGATGTTAAGCAATATGAACAATCAATTCATAATAAAACTGCTTGCAGCCAATGCCATTCCGAAGTAAACGCATCGCATGTACGTCCGTGCGAAACAATAACCAAAAAAGTTGACTGCGCCTCGTGCCATGCAGAGGTTGGTGATGAGTACAAACAAAGCACTCACGGAATGCTATCAGCAAAGAATGATCCGAACGCTCCAGTCTGTTCGGAGTGTCATGGAACGCACGAAATTTTGAGTAAGAAAAATCCAAAGTCCCGAACATTTCCAACAAACATTCCGGCTTTGTGCGCACTTTGCCATCGAGAAGGAGAACAAGCTGCCGTTCGTTATAAGGGGAAGGAACATTCAATTATTGAAAGTTATACAGAAAGTATTCACGGCAAAGGGTTAATGAAAAGCGGGCTAACCGTTACGGCAACGTGTACAGGCTGCCATACGGCGCATCGCGAACTTCCGCACACGAATCCAAATTCAAGTATCAATCCCCAAAATGTTGCGGCTACTTGCGGAACATGCCATCATGGAATACAAGAAAAATTTGAAAAGAGTATTCATTCTTCAAAAATTTCTAATGCAAAAAATCTTCCATCTTGCAACGACTGCCACAGCGCACATAAAATTAAACGGGCGGATTCGGAAGGATTTAAACTTCACATCATGGATCAATGCGGAAGATGCCATGTTGAAATTGCTAAAACATATTTTGATACGTACCACGGAAAAGTTTCTCAATTGGGTTATACAAAAACCGCAAAATGCTATGACTGCCATGGCTCGCATGATATTCTTGCCATTTCCAATCCCGAATCTCACCTAAGCAGAA
>MNVA01000077.1 GCA_001871325.1 Ignavibacteria bacterium CG1_02_37_35 | reverse complement strand
GAACAGGCTTAGTAGTACAATCCGGAGACTTAGAGATTTTATTTTCACTGAAGAATTCATGTTGCTGCTAACTCCTGGTTGTATAAATGGATTAAAAGTCAAGATTAACTCCAAATCTTACATTACGCGGTGATGAGAATGATGTCGGGTTGTTCAAATATTCATGCAATGTATTTAATCCGTAGATCGGACCTGCTTCGTTCGTATATAAATTAACATTCGCACGTCCACTTGCATTATCAACATTGTATTCATTTTTAATGTCGAGGACATTATAGACAAGCATAAATACGTTTGCATTCAGACCAAACAGCGAAAATGTTTTATCAGCACGAAAATCTAACGAATATGTTGCAGGCTTCACTCCGCCGTTTTCAAACGTGAGACCACCACTGACACGAATACTTTCGCTGTACGGAAAACCTGATCCGTACCCAAAGATTAAACCCGTCATCCAATTACCTCTTTCACCGACATTTAACGAAACATTTAATGTCGAGCGTTGATCCCAATTCAAGGGAACAACTTTTTTATTCGTCGCAAGCGGTGGATCTGATTGGTTGTTGTAAAACACCGACAGAGGATCGGATGCATTGCCTTCTGCAATTTGATAGGTGTAATCTGCGCGCAGACTGTAATAGTCAGAATATTGTTTTTCTACAGAGACAATAAATCCGCGTACATTGCCGTAGTCGCGGTTTACATACCGGGCATACTTAAATCCTTCATGTGTCTCAATAATTTCCGTACCGAGCAAATTACGGATGTCGCGGTAATACAAAGTAAAATCGAAACTAATGTTGGTAAGAAATTGTTGCTGCAACCCAAGTTCATACATAACGGTGCGCTGAGCATCAATATCAGGGTTTCCAGTTACGCTTTGTAATTGGGCAGTCGGCGCCACTAAGTAATCCGAGTTTGTATATAAATTACCGAATGATGGAATTTGGAAAAAATGACCGTACGAAAAATGGATGATCCCCTGATCGGTAATAGGGAACGATACGCCAAGGCGCGGACTTACCTGAATTTTTGCAGTCGTTTTTTTCATTCTGCCTGCATCGGGGTATAATGAATTACGGGTTGGGTTTTGCAAATCATACAATATTGAACTATTCGGATCAAAGTAATCGAGACGGATGCCGGCATTAATAATCATAATGTCATATTCCATTTTGTCCTGTATATATGCGGAAGCTTCAAACGGCGATTTGTTGTAACTCTGGTTGCCGATGGTTCCGAGCTGCGGATACTGTGGTTTGAATACGGTATCAGCCGCCGTAAATCTAACAACCAACCCTGTGCCATGAGCGTAGAGATTATGTTTTCGCCCTTCTACACCAAGACTAACCTTATGTTCTTTTGTTAATTGAGATGCAAACGTCCATTGCCCGATCAGCGTCTGACTTCGGTTGTCGTACCGTCCTCCTTGATTGCCTCCCGATCGAAAAGTATAACTTGAAGCGGGAACGCCCTGGTTCGGATCAACATAGCGTGCATCGTACGGGTTCTCATATAAATATCCTTTGCCGGTAAATTTATTCAGTGAAAATTTTAACGACTGAAATGTATTGTTGCTGATGATATGAGTTACCTGAAAATTCTGTATCCAGTTTTCACTAAAATTTGTAATCCTGCCATCCGGCGCCCATTTCCATGCATGATCGTAATTTTGCCATTTGGCGTTTTCAATAAACCCGCTGTAACTTAATTTAAATGCGCCCAGGTAATACGTAAGTTTTCCGTTGAACGAATATTTACGATATGGATTCATCGGAACAATCGCGCCGTCGCCGGTATTGTGGTTGATAAATATTGAACGGTCATTCGGATTCGGAAATGTTGCCGCACTATCTGTTATTCTATAGACACGTTTGCCGTACAGATACCCTTCTTCATCTTGCAGTCGTCCCGTCATAAAGAATGTTAGTTTGTTTAGCAGGTAAGTTGGTCCACTTAAACTAAATTGGTAATTTTTTGTGCGTAATAAATTCTGATTATTAAGATTCAAGAATACATCGGTATGGCTGGTAATATAGTCGCCGATATACGCAGACAGCGATCCATGCATTTCCGATGAACCGTCTTGCGTTACAATATTCACAACACCGGACATTGCCTGCCCATACTCTGCATTAAAAGTTCCACTGATAACTTCCATTTCACGGACAGAGGCGTTTTCCGGAACAAAGCCTGCAACGCCGCTAATCGGGTTGTTCACCGACACTCCATCCACAAAGTAGGCAACTTCATCACTGCGTCCCCCTCGGAAGTGACCGCCCACTATCCCGGCTTGTAGATTAATGACCTGCGAAAGATTTTCAACCGGCATCATTTTCATTTCATCCGCTGAAATGGTTACCGATGAGGATGTAAGATCTTTTTGTACTATCGGGCGCTGCGCTACGACCACCACTTCCTCGCCTTCAATCACTGTCTCTTCTAACTTCACATCAATCTCTGTTGTTAAATCAATCTTAACAATAGCGTTTTGGATAACTGATCTTTTGTACCCGACAGACGTTACCGATAATATATACATCCCGGGCGGCACGTTACTGATACTATAAAATCCTTCAATGTCCGCAGCCGCACCAGAATTTGTCCCCTGGATAAGAATGTTGGCACCAACGATCGGCGCTCCGGATTTTTTATCGGTAACCTTTCCGACAATCTTTCCTGTTTGCCCTGCATACAGCAACAAGGGAAGAAGTGCTGCAAAAAGCACTGCAGAAATCAGTATGTTTTGTATTCGTAAATTTTTCATAGAAGTCTGATTTATTATTGTTAAACACCATAGTGATAAAAATAGCACATCGTGTAAAAGGCTGTTTTTATGACACTGTGTATTATTATTTCTGGCTACCATAGAGCCGAAACCAAGGTTAATATTTGTATAAGACTTGTTCGGAGGAACTCCCAATTCAGTCCATTAGTTTTCGAAAGAACTCGTAAATGAATCAACTAGGAATTCAATTTGCCTTAGCGATTTTTCAGGAGGCTGTAAAAGATTTTTCCCATCATTAAAAGAAATCTATTGACAGCAAAATTTGTCCATGAAGTTTCACCATTTAGTGTAAAAAAATAATATGATGATCATCCTGAAAGCCTGAAATTAACGTATATGAATTAACACTGAATTTATTTACCTGAAACACTTTTGTAAATACGGCAACTATAAAAACGCTATGTCAACAGGTATTATCGTCGGTTTTAATCCCGATAGTAGTTTCTTCAAATTCATCATAAATATAAACGCTTGACCATTATGTGTTTGAGCTAAAGGAATCGTAAAATTCCATCTCCCAAAATATTGAATGTATGCATGGTTAGCGATAATTACATTTGCAACAAAAACGAAACTACCAAATAAGCTAGCCTGAAATAAAACAATTAAAATATAATTATTCATTAGTTTTAATTATCCCTTTTTAAGAAAATAGCGAACAAAAATTATTTTCTTTTAATGGGAGTCAACTTAAGAAAAACTACATCATGCGATTCTATTTGTGTTGTAAAACTTTTTGCAGTTGTACCAATATTTTTCTTTGTCCACAAATTGCGTATCGTGTAAACGGTTTTGCTAAAATTCGCGTCGCGCTTAGAAAATGAGTCAGTTATTGAATTATTTTCCCACAAAAAGTCTATGTTTTCAGTTGTTTTCCTACGATTTAAAAAACAAACTGCCCATTCATCTTTACTTAATGGTTTAAACCAGATTTCAAGATCATTTTTTTTTGAATATTTATACCCTTGAATGCCGAGTGAATCCTGATTGACCGCAATAGCTTCTTTGTTGGTAAGAATTTCAACAGTCTCTTTGCTCATCGTTGAGATATCATTTCCGGCAATCAATGGTGCGGCAAGCATACACCACATTGAGAAGTGTGCCCGATCCTCGCTGTAAGACATTCCGTTACCAACCTCCAGCATGTCAGGATCGTTCCAATGACCAGGACCAGCAAAAACACGAAGTCCATCCTGTTTATCAATTATTTGCATAACACCAAAAGACGACCAAGTACCATGATTAACCACGCTATCAAAATGAGCGGTTATATCTCCTGTAGTACGCCATAAATGTCCGATGTTTCTGCCCCATTCCCATGGTTTACTAACACCCCATTCACAAATACTAAAAACAATTGGACGACCTGCAGAATATATTGCATCGCGCATAGTTGTATAGGCACCTATAGCATTAAGATTTTCTGTATTACACCAATCATATTTTAAATAATCTATTCCCCAACTTGCATAAGTAATTGCATCCTGATATTCATGCCCCCTGCTGCCAGGATATCCTGCGCAAGTTTTTGATCCTGCACAAGAATAAATACCAAGTTTCAATCCTTTTGAATGAACATAATCACTAAGTGCTTTCATTCCGGATGGAAACCTTTCTTGATTTGGATGTATAAATCCCAAACTGTCGCGTTTACCATGCCAGCAATCATCAATATTTATATAAATATATCCTGCGTCCTTCAATCCAGATGAAACAATTACATCTACAGTTTTTTTTATTAATTCCTCATTCACATTACAAGCAAAATAATTCCAGCTATTCCAGCCCATTGGTGGAGTTAGAACAAGATTTTCAAATTTTTGTGCATGGGAATTGGATGGTATGATAAATATTAATAACAGCAAAAGTAAAATCAATTGATATTTAGATTTCTCATTTTTCATTTGAAACTCATTAAAATTAAATATTAAGAATGTTTGCTACTATACATCAGACTGTAGAGTGGGACAAGGGCTCATTGTTGTTACCAACATGTTTCCCTTGCCCCCCCTTCGTCAAACCGTACGCGAGGTTTTCCCTCATACAGCTTTCCTGAATACATATCCCAATTTGTTATCGGGACTGCTTACACTAAGTTTCCTGAACTTGTATGTTTGATAGCTTTCGCAATACATACTTCGTCTTCTTTTCGTAAGCTATTATTCAGTTGAGACTCTTCCTTACGATAGTGTTATCTTACACTATCATCCTCAGTACTATGGTCTCATCTGCCTCCCTGCCAACTCTTATCCTTTTCGTTACCTTATAGGATAAGTCTTTTCTGCTGGCGAGGGTATCCCAAGTTTCTGAACTCTCTGTCCAACCGTGTCATCACTAATACCCCGAAGATGTTGTATGACCCACTCTATTCTCAGTCATACAATGCTGACTTCGCTCATAAAATAACGTCTCGTACATTTTAACAACCCTTAGGTGTCTCTGTTTTCGATCTTTACGAGGCGACCTCTGTGTTCACTCTCGTTACAACCCGGTCTTTTGCGTCACATCCTTTCTCCCCGATTTTGTCGGAGGATTCATTACTTTGTCAAGCCGCTTACCCGCCAATTGGCGGGCGGCTTCTCGCTGCGTGGCTTTGAGTTTTACCACGATTGAGACTTATCCCGAGGAAATTTCGAGACTCACCCAATTAAAATAGTCCAAGATTTGCTTGGCACTATTTTAATAAAATCATTTTCTTTACAGAACGGAATGAACCGGATTCAAGTTTATACATATACACACCCGTTGCAAGTTTCGACGCCTCGAGCGTTGCTGTATAGGAACCCGCTACTTGGAACTGATCCAGAACAGTCATCACTTCACGTCCGAGAATATCAAACAATTTTAAGCTAACCTTTCCCGCTTCCGGAATGCTATATTTAATCTTCGTAGTCGGATTAAATGGATTCGGATAGTTTTGCGACAACTCAAATGTTCTTGGTATTGCGTCGTCTTGTTGAACACCGGAAGGTCCTGATCCATACCATGTGTATGCCCAGTTATACTGATTTTGATATGAGCTGTTATTGTTCAAATATGAGTAAGCAACAAGTCCTTCCCGGGCATATGGACCGGTTTTTCCATCGCGATCATTGAGAGAGAAGTCAATAGGAATGGTCATACCAATTTTAGGAACAAACAAAGAATCACCGGAATATAATGAGGCAAGCAGGGCAAACGGCATCCTTGCTTCAACGATATAACCGGGCGTTAATGTTTTTTTCTTAAATATATAATCCGCTCCGGGATACATAAAAAATGTTCCGTTATGATCATTGTTTATACGGTTTAATGAAAAACGAAACATGTGATCCGGTTCTGCGCCGCGATGATACCCTGAGTGAATTCCACCTTGCGAGTCATACAAACCGATATTCAAGTCCGGAGAATCTTGTGCCCAGGTAGCATTCCCCGTAGAGGTATCAACAGAAACCGTATCATCAACGACATCGAATGCTACATAAAGATTATTCTCATCCATTGCAAGATATGCTTTTGCTGAAAGGTCATTACTATCAGCAACACTAGCAGCATTGCCCACGATGTGCGCGCTAAGCGGCTCCGTTCTAAATGGATTGATGATAAATGGTTGAACTCCTGCGGCTGTCCATTCGCTTAGTGAACCATCTGCTGTAAAATTTGGGAGCGTTGTTGCAATGACCGGAGTTCCTTTTCCTATATTGGTAAGTGGTCCGGCAACTGCGGGTTGATTTGTATTGTAAACTGAATCCCTCGCAGTGACACCATAATAATATGATACATCCTGATCGGTAATAGGCGAACGCAATATGTGTATTGCCGTTTGTGTGCCCAATTTTATATCATACGGCGGAAGTTGTGAGACTCCCTGGTCGGAAATTTTAGTAAATGGTTCCTTACTATAGTAAACGTTATACACCGAACGGGCTTCGTTCGGTACATCATTCCAAATAATGGTATTCACGTAGGGAGAAGTTTTGAGTACATTTACACCGGTGACTAATGCCGGAGGAGTTTTATCTTCCAACGTAGTATCCGGTCGTAAACCAGGAGGCATCATGTCAACAATCTCTGATACACTTAATGCTTTATTAAAAACTTGAACATTATCTATACTACCCATAAAGTAAGGCGGTCCCGCGTTACCGTTTTTCCCTAAGTACGCCGCTTGACCCTTATTCACTGTGCCCGTAAGTGGAAGGATCCCTTGCATCACACCATTTAAATAGATCTTTGCGTAGGCGCCATCATACACACCAACAACATTAATCCATACTCCTGTTTTTAAAGCCGACTCTGGTATACCAGGGCGAGCCGCACCACCGGATGTGGCAACTTTCAGCCGCAATTCCTTAGCCCCTCTGTCTAAATACAGAACATATTGGTCACCTTGAGAATCAAAAATTCCTATAAAACCAGCCGCCATGTCTGACGGCAAATATTCTAACTTTGTCCATACTGAAACGGAAACAGCACTGGACGGACTGTTAAATGATGATGTCGTATCAAATTGAACGTAATCATCAACGCCGTCAAAACTCAATGCATTTCCGAAAAAGCCTTCAGAAACAACAGGGCCATTTTTCACAATACCTCTGTTTTCAGCCTTGCCTGTTGCATCGTAGATTACCGTATCAATACCGGCAACCGTATCAGCTTCTTGATATCCAAGGGAATCAAGTTGGTAGTACGCAACATTGTTCGATGTGAAGTTTTTTTGATCAAAACTAATAATGCTGTCTGCTATCACATTTGCCGCTGTATCTTGAACATTTATTACCGTAAGATCGTAGGAGGCATCATTCATGTTTGTGGTCGAAAGAATGACGCTCTTCTGACCCAACGCCAGATTTACATCTAATACCGTAACCCCATTATTAATCGTATAGTTGGTTTTTGTGGATGCGGTAACAGCATCAACTTTCTCGCTGAATTGAACAACCACCGTGCTTGCAGCTCCAAATGTCGTAGCATAAGAAACAACAGGCGGTGTCGTATCTTGAGCTTTCATCGGAACCGCCATCACCATACAAGCGACAAAAAGTAACATAATCTTTTTCATAAAATTAATCCTTTGTGTTATGAAATTATTTGTGAATTGATATGAATTAATAAAACCTTCATGTTTGTAAATACCGTATTAGTTGAACGTGTCAATTTTAAAAAAATATCACTGTAAACTTCCATCAAATTCTTACTTTAAGTCAGTCATTAGTTAGCAGTAAATCCGCCACTATGAACCTATCAAACCGGCAAGAATATTTTCAGGACAAAATAACTTGGCAGTATGTAAAATGATCGAATGAATAAAAGCAAATGTTGCCATTGCGTACCGCTTCCTGCCGAATGCTAACTCTTTAGTTTTAGTTCTACCAGGTTAGGAGTTTACAGAATTTCCTTATCCATAAAATTTTTATTTTTCGGTATGAATAAATTATATTGTCGAACTAAGTATCGCAATAGCACGTTCGTGGTATCTTGAAGGAAATTTAAAAGATATGACTCTACAGCGAGATTAAAAATAATTTCTGCCAGCGACGGATAGTGATCTGAAGGAAGGTTGCCATCAAAGGGATCTGAGAGCGTTCCATGGGATAATACAGTCTCTAAGAAAAGGCAGTGGCAGATTTAGTTTTTGTTAAAATGATTATGAAAAGCGCTACAACAAATGTTCTTCATAAACTTTTGAGACCGCCCCAGAACGTGTGTTTACGTGAAGTTTGATGTAGATATTTTTTAAGTGCGTGTTAACCGTATGGAAACTAAGAAACAATTTATCGGCAATTTGTTGTTTCGTTAAACCTGCTACCATATAGTGCAAAATTTCCTTTTCGCGGTCTGATAATCCGTAATCCGCTTTTTTAGGTTTAAACTGAGCGAACATTCCTAACACTTTATGAGCAATCTGCATGTTCATCGGAGCGCCGCCGGCAAGAACTTCCTTGATCGCTTCGATTACTTTTTCAGG
>MNVA01000163.1:3395-8833 GCA_001871325.1 Ignavibacteria bacterium CG1_02_37_35 | reverse complement strand
TAACTTCATCATTCGAAATTCCTTGTTCGATATTCATTATTCATTTTTTCCTTTAGCTTTTTTCCCAAGCAGCGTCATGGGAAAAACGTAGGCTCTTAGATTCTTGTTAGCGCTAACATGTTAACGATAATTGAATAACGAATAATGAACAAGAAATAATGAATTTCGAAGTGAATGCAATCCGTATTTTAACTTCATCATTCGAAATTCCTTGTTCGATATTCATTATTCATTTTTTCCTTTAGCTTTTTTCCCAGGCAGCGTCATGGGAAAAACGTAGTACCTTATCAGTAAAGTTCGTGTACTATTTGGCAGAATATTAACATGATAAATAAAGCGAAAGAATGACTGAATGAAAATGAATGGATGGATGTATGTTTTTCATTCAATCATGCAACCATTCAATTATTCTATTGTGATAAATTGGTTCTGGCTTGTCCAGGTTAGGTTAACGCCTATGAGACTTAAGCCTGTATTACAGAATTAAAAACCGAATTACATTTTTGTGTAACATGAGTTATTCATTCCCGAAATCTTTTCAGTTCTCCTGTAATGCTTTCACTTCTATGTTGCTTTGGCGAAGCCTGTCTGCAATCGTGCGGGCTAATCGTTTAAAAAATTGTTCACCGATTTCCGGGTGCTGCTTTACCACTTCCGAAAACTTTTCTCTTGAAAGTACATAAAGATCAACATCTTCAATGGCTATCGCATTAGCCGAACGCGTTCCTTTATCAAGAAAAGACATATCGCCAAAAAAACCACCCGTTGGGAACGTAACTAAGTGATGGCTCATTCCTTGTGCGAGTGGAAGAATAATCTTCACCATCCCCTTTCTAATAAAATAAATCTCATCACTCTCTTCGCCGATCTCAAAAATCAATTCATTCGTTTTGTAAGTTTGCTCTTCCATACAGTCTTGCAATTCTTTTAGCGCTTGGTCGGAAATATCCTCAAAAAACTCAAATTGCTGTACGGTAAGTGAGTGCCCAACAGAAAAGGATACAACATTTTCAGTTTTTAAAATGTCGTCTTCGATCCATTCAAGAGCAGAGTCAAGGTCATTAAAGAATTTAAGAATTTCAGTTTCCGTTAAACCAAGGTCTTCTAAATAAGATTTAACGTTCTGCCCGGTAGGTAAACTTAACGGAACAGAAGTAAAGACAAGGTATCCATGGTTACTTTTTACCCGCGCCTGAATTTGTTTAAGCATGTTTACGGCTGTGTAATCTATTGACTGCACCCTTTTCATATCAAGCAAAATATATTTGCATTTTTTAAGGAACGGCTCTAATTCAGTAAACAATTGATCGGTAGTGCCAAAAAATAATTGTCCCTGGAGTTCAACAACTATCGTCTCATTCCCCTTCTGCTGCAGAACTTCTAATTCATTTTTTAACCTGATCTTCTTTGAGAAAACCTGGTTGCCGAAAACTTTTCTGCGAATGACCGAAGACCTGATCTGTTCTCTAAGAAATAGAAGAATTGCAAAAGCGATCCCAACCCCGGATGCAGCTATCAAACTCATACTAACTGCCGAAATGACGACAGCGATAATGCAAAAGAAGTCAAATCGAGTTGACTTATGTTTTAACAACGAAAAACTTTTTTTATCAACCATGCGGACTGCAACAACCATAAGGATTCCAGCTAAAGCTGAGAAAGGTATCCATGCAACTAATTTACCCAAAAGCAAAAGGACAAGAAATGATGAGACGCCAACGAACACTCCGGACATTTGTGTCTTTGCTCCGCTGTTTAGACTAACCAAAGTCGCGCCCATAGTACCTGCACCCGGAATGCCGCCTGAAATTGCAGTGACAATATTCCCTATCCCCTGTCCTAATAATTCTTTATTCGAATTATGTCTTGAATAGGTCAGTGCATCTAACACCACGCAGGTTTTAAGGGTATCAATTGAAAGGAGAACTGCTAAGGTAATCGTTGGGACAATAATAAACCCGATCCCGGAAAAATCAATGGTCGGTAATATTTTCCCATTACCGGTTATCGTTGTTATAATATCAGAGAATGATGCGGAAATTGGACCAATCACAAAAGTATTATTTTCGAGAACCGCTAACGCAGGGTTTATCAAGGACAATCCGAAGTAAGCAAGTATTCCACCGACTAATGCAAGAATTGCCGCAGGAACTTTCGTTGTTACTTTGGGGATAAATACCATCACTAAAATTGTTACTGCGCCAATCACAAGGCTTTCCCAACGAAAGAGAGTAAGTGATGCAAAGAAAGTTGAAACAGTTACTTTTACGGAAATTCCTAAAAATTTTGGTAATTGCCCAAAAAATATCAGCACACCCACCCCGCTTAAATACCCGGCGACAACCGGATAAGGAATATATTTGATGAATCTTCCCCCTCCCAATTTTCCAATGAATACCTGAACAATTCCGGCAAACAACGAAACAAGGGTAACATAGATCGGAATGGAATCAGCCGGAATAGCTCCTTTGTTAAATACTTCGCTGACAAAAACAGAGAGGACGGCTGCTGCCGGCGCACACGGAGCTGAGATCAATCTTTTTGTACCGCCGAAAAGTGCGGCAAATAAGCTCATGGTTATTGTGCCGAGGATACCTCCTATAGCTGCTCTGCCGGAAAACTCAGCGCCTAAAGGAGCAAAAATAATTAATCCAAATGCGATCGCAGACGGGATTGCGACAAGCATTGCCGCTGTACCGCCTAAAATATCACCAAGAAGAGTATCGGAAGTAACTTTTTTTGTTGAACTATTCATACACACTCCCTAATTTTTTGGTACACAAAATTAGTAAAGTTATCGGACATTTTCTTTTACATTCTTTGCATGTTTTTTGCCGGTGCGGAAAGAAACTTCTTCTCGCAAAGTTCACCACAAACAAAAGCGTTCGAGACGCAGTTTTCCGCTGCACAGAATGATGAAGAAAACGATCTATTTATTTTTAAGCGCGCTTGATACCAGATCTATAAGCTCTTGCTTCTTAAATGGTTTAGCCAGATAATGCGTGCATCCGCCGTTTAAGAATTCCGCCTTATCTTTTCCCATTGCGTACGCCGTTACTGCTATTATTGGTGTTTCGGCATACTGCGGCATTTTTCTTAATGCGTTTACGACTTCCATTCCATTGATTGCTCCGCCAAGATTGATATCCATTAAAAACAATTCATACTTCTTCCCGGCTGCTAATTGTAATGCTGTTTTCCCGTCTGCCGCAGTTTCTAATTCAGAAATGTTTTCTAAGAATAGTTTCACTATGTGCCTGTTAGAAAAATCATCTTCTATATAAAGAACTAACGGCAAAGCTGCCGCATTTCTTTTTTCTTTATTACGCGGAATTACTTTGGTTTGCATTGACTGTGTAACTTCTTCTTCTTGAGGGCTGACTTTTACCGCAGGAAATTTAACTGTAAAAGTAGAACCTACTCCTAATTCGCTTTCAACCGATATCTTTCCTTGCATTAATTCTACCGCTTTTTTAGCAATAGTTAATCCAAGCCCGGTTCCTTCATAACTCCTGCTCATTCCTTCGCTGACTTGCCGGAATTCATCCCAGATATTATCTATTTTATGAGCGGCGATCCCTATACCGGTATCTTTTATTTTTATGAAGAGCCAATCTGCCGGCGAGTTGTCAGGGGCATTTTCGGTATTAACTTCTCTTCCAACTTCAATGCTAATTTTTCCTCTCTCGGTAAATTTTAAAGCATTATCGAGAAGATTATAGACTATCCGGTTTAAAAGGTTTTCATCTATATGAGCAAAAATGATTTCATCTTTTATGATGGTTTCAATTTGAAGATTTTTCTTCGCGGCTACGGCAGTAAATAATTTAATACTATTTTTCACGAGTGGAACTATTACAACATCTTTTGCAATCACTTCTATTTTGCCGCTCTCTGCTTCGGAAAGATCAAGAATTAAGTTTAGTGTTTTACTCAGCCGCTTGCCGGAATCGTAGATGCCCAGAGCCATATCATGTTCATCCGGTTTTTCAAGTTCCGAAGCGAGAATATTTGCGTAACCCATAATTCCATTCAACGGCGTTCGCAGTTCGTGACTCATATTATTGAGGAAGTTTGATTTTAAGCGGCTCATCTCTTCCGCTCTCTCTTTAGCGATGATAAGTTCTTCTATCATCTTTTTCTTTTCGGTGATGTCTTCCTTAACGGCAACAAAGTGCGTGATGTCACCGTCTTTATTTACCATCGGTGAAATTCGTGCGGACTCCCAATACAATTCTCCGTCCTTCTTTTTGTCAAGGAATTCACCGATCCATTCTTTCCCTGCTAAAATAGTATCCCAAAGCTCCTTATAGTATTGTTGATCTTGATGACCGGATTTTAAAATGCGTGGGTTTTCACCGATAACTTCCTCTTTGGTATATCCGGTTACTAAACAGAATTTTTTATTTACATATTCTATATCGCCATCGGGATTAGTAATGATAACCAAAGCGGGACTTTGCTCAACGGCGCGGGAAAGTTTATGGAGTTCTTCTTCTGCAAGTTTGCGTTCGGTAATATCAATTACTGTTGAAACCATTGTATTTTGTTCGTTCAAAGGAATATTGACGGCATCAACTATTCGTTTAGAGCCATCTTTATGTGTTACAGTGCAGTCCTCCCAGTGCATACGAGAAGGATCCCCGGATTTAATATCCGCCAATATTTTTGTCTCTAATTCTTCACGGTACTTTATATCGGGATATACTTTTTTGAAGAAATCAGAGATATTTTTCATCTCATCTTTAGGCCAACCATAAATTTCTTCAAACTTTTTATTTATATAGAAAGAATTCCCTTTATCAATTTCATTTAACGCAATACCGATCGGAAGATTATCTAGAACAGTTTGAATAAAAGTATTTTTATTTTTCAATTCTTCTTCCGCCCGTTTGCGGTCAGTGATTTCACGAATGAATCCAATAAATTGTTTTTGGGAATACAAAAAACTTATACTGATTTCGATGTCAAAAACTCGACCGTCTTTAGCTCTGTGCTTACTTTCAAACTGCTCTGTACCCGTTTCAATAATTCTTTGTATGCGTCTGGCAACATCTTCCGGCTTATCAATTACTTCAAGATCGGAAATCGAAAGATTTAATAATTCTTCTTTAGTGTATCCGGACATGCTGCAATATGTATCATTTACATCCAATAGTTTCCCTTTCTCACCCACAAGCAAGAAACCAAACAATGTAGCCGATACCATCGTTCTGTATTGCTCTGCATATTCTCTCATTGACTTTTCTGAACGTTTGCGTTCGGTTATGTCGTTAAAGACTACTTGAACAAATGGTTCCCCATTCAAAGTGATTGGAGTAGCAGAAACTTCAACTTCAACGAAAGTGCCATCTAATCTTATAAACTTTTCTTCAATTAAAGGAACAATACTTTTCCCGGCTAATTGTTTCAACCGATTCTTAACAACATCACGAAAA
>MNVA01000163.1:0-3371 GCA_001871325.1 Ignavibacteria bacterium CG1_02_37_35 | reverse complement strand
GGTTTGCCGATAAAGTCGTCTCTATCTTTGCCTCCAAATAGTTTTATTGATGCTTCATTGACATAAGTCATTTTACCTTCTGAATGCAGCACAATGCAATAAGGTGAGAAATTTACCAATTTGTAATATTTCTCTTCGCTTTCACGCAAACTTTCTTCGGCACGATTACGTTCGGTAACGTCCCTTATAATCATACTGGTTTTCAATTTCCCGACGCTGTCGGTGAAGATTGCAGTGGTAATTTCGGCAGGGAATTTCGATTTGTCTTTTCTAATTAAGGTCAATTCGCCATGAGTATTGCCTATACGTTCCCGCTCTTGAAGTAACAATGGTAAACGAGGATCATTTGCATCAACAATACCGTTTCTTCCTAACAGGCATATTTCAGCTTCAGTCATTTGAAACATTTCACAAGCCGCTCTATTTGCCCTAATAATTCCTCCATCAGGTAAAGTTAGCAGAATTGCATCCATGCTGTTTTCGAGAATAAGACGGTTATTTTCAAGACTTTCATTAAGCTCCAACTCCGCTTTCTCTTTTGCTAAAATAATTTTCTTTTTTTCAAGCGCATCTTTTACCGCTAACGGCAGACGGGCAATATGTTCTTTGATGATATAGTCAGTAGCGCCCATTTTCATGCACTCAACGGCAATATCTTCGTTCATTGAACCGGTTAAAAGTATGAATGGAGTTACCGGTGATTTCGCTAAGGTAAGATTTAATGCACGCATCCCATTGAATTGCGGCATTTTGAAGTCGGAAATAATGATGTCGGGGAAAAAGTCTTCGAGTTCGTGGAGGAAATTAGCTTCGGTATCAACTACCCGCGACTGAAAGACGATCCCTTCTTTTGTAAGAGTCCGCTTTGCAAGTTCTACATCAGTTGGTAAGTCTTCAACGAATAAGATTTTTAATTCAGGGGTCATTTGCTACCTCGGCTGTTTACATTTATTGGATTAGGCAATAGGGAATAGTTAGGTAACATTATTTCATTTTTACTATTTATCATTTTAAACTTACGACTAAATATATGATTCTTTTACATTAAATCAATCATTAAATCCTCAACCCCTACTCCCTACTCCCTACTGCCTATTGCCTATTACCTATTGCCTATTGCCTATTGCCTTCTGCCTACTTGCCTACTTGCCTACTCCCTCCTTCCCTAAATGCTAAAATAAAACTTCGTTCCAACATTAACTTCCGATTCTGCACGGATAACTCCGCCATGCCTTGTAACAATTCTTTTTGCAATTGCCAGTCCAACTCCGGTGCCTTTATATTCAGCATCGCTATGCAGCCGTTGGAAGACACCGAACAATTTATCATAATACTTCATATCGAAACCGACGCCGTTATCCTTAACGCAATAAACGGTTTTCCCATTTTCTACTTTACTGCTTATTTCAATAACCGGTTTTTCTTTCTTAGATGAGAACTTCACCGCATTCGATATTAGGTTTGTCCAAAGCTGCCGCATCATTGCGGTATCGCCTTTCGCATTCGGAAGATCAGCAACAGAAAACGAAATCTTTTTTCTCTCCTCTTCGGTAGTTACTTCATAGTAAATGGAGTTTGCCGTTGTCTTCATATCAATTTCAGATTTAGCAAGTTCGCGTCTGCCGATACGCGAAAAAGCAAGAAGGTCTTCTATAAGATGCCCCATCTTTTGTGTCCCTTCGCGGATTACATTGAGCAGCCTTTGTCCTTCTTTATCTAACTTGTTAGAATAATCTTCAAGTAAAATATTTGAGAACCCGTCAATTCCTCTAAGCGGCGCGCGCAGATCATGAGAGACGGAATAGGAAAATGCTTCCAATTCTTTATTTGCATTTTCAAGTTGAGCGGTGCGTTCAAGAACGCGCTGTTCAAGTTCGGCGTTGAGTTTTTTAATTTCTTCTTCGGCTTGTCTGCGGTTTTCAATTTCCTGTTGAGCCTTTTCGTACAGCCGGACTTTTGAAACTGCCAGCCCCGCCAGATTGGCAAAGGTGACACAAAGATTAACATCTGCTTTGGAAAGAATCATAGACTTTTCAACGGTTGTTACAATGAGAGTGCCCAATACTTTCGATCCGGCAATTAGCGGAAGGTACAGAATGGAACGCAAACCTCGTAAATCTGAGACGGCTCGTTCCGCTGGTGTCAGTTCGGCGGTTGCAGTATTTTGAAGAAAGACCGGCAAACAAGTAGTAATTGCTTGACGGATATGAGGATGGTCTGTAAGCGGCGCTAAGCGCAATTCCTCAGGAAACTGAGGGGGAAGCGGAGGGGTGGTCGCATAAAGACGCAATGTTTCTCCTTCAAGTAAATAAATTGCAGAGCTTTTTAAGTCCGTCAGTTCAGTCACTCGGTCAGTGATCATCTGTAATGCAACTCCGGAGTCCACTGTCGTGGCAAACTCTTCGCTAATTTTTAACAGGGTGGCAAGTTCTTTATTGTGCCGTATTATTTCTTCTTCGGCTTGCTTGCGCCCGGTGATGTCATTAATAACGGCAAAGAAAACGCTTTTATTATCCAGCTTATGAAGCTGCAACTGAACTTCTACCGGATAATCACTCCCGTCTTTTCTTCTGTGAATAGTTTCGAAAACAAGTTTATTTTTTGTTCCGTTAAGTAACGGTTCAACTGATTGAATAAAAGTTTCGTAGGTAAATTCCGGTTTAATATCTACCGGTGTTAAATTTTTTATTTCTTCTAAACTGTAACCAATGTTGTTAAGGGCGCCTTGGTTCAAATATTCAAATTTTAAAGTAACGGAATCAAAAACATAAATTTCGTTTAAGCTCTTCTCCAAAATATCGAGCAGTTGGAAACGTGACTGTTCAAGTTTCCTGCGCTCGGTGATGTCACGAATATTACATTGGATTACTTTCTTTTGATTGACTAAATAAACGTTGCTGACAAACTCCACATTAATCTTTTTTCCATTTGCTGTTTCAAGCGGTATATCTTCATAACGGATATATCCCTTCTGTTGTAATTCCAAAAAATTATCTTGATTAGAAATTATATCTTTAAAGAATCCAATTTCCCAAATTGCTTTTTCAATAAACTGTTCTTTTGAGTAGCCCAGCATCTCAATTAAAAAAGGATTTACATCTACAATCATTCCTGTTTCTGCATCGAGGATAAGAATTCCATCTCTTGACGCTTCAAAAAGTCGGCGGTAACGGGATTCTGAAGCGGAGAGTAGAGTGTTAAATTTATATTGCGCTTCACGCAATTCTTTTTCTTTACCAAAAAGTTCTCTGTAAATATTTCTTTGCCGGTAATGAAATATCCAAAATAATCCAACAGCGGTTAAAGCAATCAGCAAAAATGTTGAGAGAAAAATAAGGTTCTACCGTTAATAGTGTGAAAATAGGTTGAGT
>MNVA01000055.1 GCA_001871325.1 Ignavibacteria bacterium CG1_02_37_35 | reverse complement strand
ATGCAGCAAGTATTGAATATGACGTTTGAGCAAAGAGAGATTGAAATTTTTAATCAGCTTTCTTCCGGCAACATTCCGGATTTTATGCGAACGCTTACAAAAATCTCCGGCAATTTTGTTGATGGCAACGGGACAAGTCATGCTTGCACGTACGAAGTTATGCCGGATTATCTCGCAATCGGTTCGAACGAAGATTTTTGCAGAATACCGATGGGTCCGATAACTGCGCAAAAACTCGCAGACCTTTTCGGGGCAATAATGCCAACCGCAAAACTTGTGGATGATATTTACACTCACGCACCGGTAAAATTGGAACCGGTAACTTACGCGCCGGTCGGAAATGAAAGTACACTTGTTCCAAAATTTGTTGAGCATAATCAAGCGATTGAAAATCAACGTATCGCGGCAGGCGGAGTGCTTGGACAGCTTACCGGCGGAACAAAAAAAGATGTTGTACTCAGCAATAAAATTGTTGATCCCGCAAGACCGAATCATGTTGTAATTTACGGTTGGCATCAATTAAACGGAACGCCAATCCAACCGCTTACAAACATTCACATCAACAGTTATGTTGATTACAGCCACGGTATCCGTTTGCTGAATGCAGAAATGCCCGTTGACGGAGTTATCACAAACATAAAAACTATTCTTGCTGATCCCGTTCTTTATAAAATGTTAAGTAACGAAACCGGTGCGATGACACAACCAACTTATATAGCTGATGCAACTTTACCGGGCAAACCAAAATCGTTTGGAATAAAACCTGCCGGTATTGATAAACTTAAAATCATTATCGGCAATGATCCCGCTATTGATAATTATAATGTTTATGTAAGTAAGGATGGAAAAACTTTTCAACCTCCAATTGTGCTTGCTTCCAACAATTTGATTCTTGATGGACTTCAGACAGATTCAATCTATTTTGTAAAATTGGAAGCTGTAAATCTTTCGGGAAAATCCGCGCAATCGGAAGTGTTGGCGGGAATTCCATCCTCAACCAGCAATCCTTCAATTATAATTGTAAATGGATTCGACCGCAGTTCAACCGGGAATACTTATGATTTTATTCGTCAGCATGCACAAGCAATTGAGGTGAATGATGGTATTTTTGAATCATGTACGAACGATGCAATTCTTGATGGAACTTTCAATTTAAGCGATTATCAAATCGCCGATTATATTTTGGGAGATGAAAGCACTGTTGACGAAACTTTCAGTTCGACCGAACAACCAAAGATAAAATCTTTTTTAAATAACGGTGGGAATCTTTTTGCTTCCGGAAGCGAGATCGCCTGGGACCTTGATTATAAAGGCTCAACTACGGATAAAGATTTCGCGTGGAATTATTTAAAGATGAAATATCTCCACGACGCGCCGTTTGGTGTTTCGGCAACATACTACAAAGCAGAACCGTTTAACAATTCTATTTGCACCGGGATGCCTACTTTTTTTTTTGATAACGGAACACACGGAACGATCGATGTAAAGTGGCCCGATGTAATTAAAAGTACAAACAGCGGAACCGGCTTTCTAAAATATTCCGATCTTGATACAGCCTCGGGATATGCTGCCGTACTTTACAGCGGCAATTTTCCGCAAAGTATTAAACCGGGAAAGGTTGCAGTAATGGGATTTCCATTCGAGACCGTTTATCCCGAAGCAACACGAAATGAGTTGATGAACAAACTGCTAACTTTTTTCAAGACTCCGCTTTCAGTAGAAGAAAAGAGCAAAGAAATTCCCACAAATTTTTCACTCTCACAGAATTATCCAAATCCGTTTAATCCAAGCACTGTGATCAGTTGGCAGTTAGCAGTTGGCAGTCATGTTTCATTAAAAGTGTACGATGTTCTTGGTAATGAAGTCGCAACGTTAGTGAACGAAGAAAAGCCGGCAGGGAAATATCACGTTTCATTCAACGCACTATCAACCACTAACAACCAACCAATCGCGAGCGGGATATATTTTTACAAACTACAAACAGCAAATTTTTCTGCAGTCAAAAAAATGATTTTGCTGAGATAAAAATGTGAAGATAATTTGAAAACTTATGTGCACTTGAACAACTTTAATAATTAACCAACACATTAATGAAACCAATATTTTTTGCAAAACAAACCGATTTTAGAAAATGGTTCGTGAAGAACTATAAGAAAGAAACTGAGTTATTAGTAGGTTTTTACAAAATAAACAGCGGTAAACCAAGTATAACATGGTCACAGTCGGTTGATGAAGCGATTTGTTTTGGATGGATAGATAGCGTTCGTAAATCTATTGACGGCGAAAGTTATTGTATCCGTTTTACTCCAAGGAATCCCAAAAGTATTTGGAGCGCTGTGAACATAAAGAAAGCGGAAGAACTGATTAAGCTGGGACTAATGCAGCCGGAAGGCTTGGAGCTTTATAAAAATAGAAAGGTTGATAAATCCAAAGTTTACAGTTATGAGAATAAACCGGAAAAACTACCACCGGAATTTGAACAAAAATTTAAAGTGAATAAAACCGCGTGGGCATTTTTCTCAAAACAACCTTCTTCGTATAAAAGAACTATTTACTATTGGATCTTAAGCGCTAAACAAGAAACAACACAACTATCAAGGCTGAACAAAGTAATAAAAGAAAGCGAGCAAAATAAAAAGAACATCTTTCGGTAACAGCACATAATTTTTAATAACAACAAACTCAGATAGAAAATTATAAAAAACAATTTTCAAATATCAAAAAGACAGTTTTTCTGACATACAAAAACAATTTTCAATTTCTCAAAGGTTTCCAACTTCGGGTTGTTTAGTAGGAATATAATTAAGATATTTCAGCAAAACTTTTTGTAGCTTTTGATTGTACTATAGCTGTATTAACGAAGTAACACAATCGATTTATTGGATAGTTCATAAAAATAATTGTTACCGCAAGCGTAAAGACCAAACAACAACTATTAAATTGATAATCTGAATAAACATGAGTAAAAAGAAAAATAATGTAAAAATAATGGTTGGCTCAGCCGTTTATGGATTTGAAGACCAAATTTCGCAAATAGTTGCCCAACTTATTACGTTGGGTTATGAAGTGCTGAATTCTCATTATGGTAGTGTAAAGGTTAATCCGGGGCTCTCCAATCTTGACAATTGCCTTAATGCCGTAGAAGAATGTGATTTGTTTTTAGGCATTATTCGTCCATTTTGCGGAACTGGAAATATTGGCGAAAAGAACATTACGTTTGAAGAGATAAAAAAAGCGATTGAATTAAAAAAGCCCTATTGGTTTTTAGTTCATCGGGATGTTGTGTTTGCTCGAAATCTCTTTAAAAAAATTAAGTTGAAAAGTGGAGATGAAATCATATTAGAAGATAACCGCTTATTTGATAAAAGGTCAATTGATGTATATGACTATGTTATTCAAAATCATATTCCGGTAACACTTCGAAATGGTAATTGGGCTCAGGAATTTTACCGTTTGGATGAAATGATGGTTTACATTACAGCTCAGTTTTCTGACAAAGAATTTATTAATCAGGTAATGAATCAAACAAACAGCGACAATGAACAATAATTTTATTATAGAAAATCTGTTGCAACAGAATGAAGGTGTTCGCCTGGAATTTATTGCGCAAACAAACATAGATGTCATTGCAAAATCTATAACTGCATTCATCAATACTCAAGGAGGTGATTTAATTGTAGGAATAGACGACAATAAAAAGGTTTTAGGTGTTGAGCATTCTCAGAAACAATCTTTTGCAATTCAAAATGCTTTAGTGGATTTAATTAAACCAACAGCACCTATTTCGGTTCAGATAATTACATACAAGCAAAAGGATGTTCTTCTGATTAGTGTTTGGGAAGGAGCTAAAAAGCCATATCAGTACAAAGGTGTTATTTACAACAGAATTGGTCAGGCAACTAAAACTACAAGTCCTGATAAACTTTCAAATCTCATTTCGCAACGCAAGCAAGCCGATTTTCATTGGGAAAGAATGCCTGTATTAGGTGCTGAATTAATAGACTTAGACACAGTAGAAATAAAACAAACCATAAAGCTGTATAGGGAATATAAAAGGGATGCCAAAATAGAAGATGTAGAAGATTTTTTAATTCAAGTTGGACTTATACAAAACGGCAATATTACCAACGCTTGTGTGGTGCTGTTTGGAATAAATCCAATTCGATTTATTCCGCAATCAAGAATAAGGCTAACGCTTTACCCTTCTAAAAAATCAGGTAATCAGTTTTTAGATGATAAAATATTTGAAGGAAATATCTTTAAAAACATAGCAGGTATTTTTAATTATCTGGATGTTATTTATGGTAAAAGCCTATCAGTTGGTGGAGTTTTAAGAACTGATAAATCCAATTATCCTGTATTGGCTTTGCGTGAAGGTATTTTAAATGCGGTTGTGCATCGTGATTATAATTCTATAAAAGGGTTCTTACAATTATCTATTTATTCTGACAGAACTGAAATAAGCAACTATGGTGGTTTGCCTAAGGGAATAACACTAGCTGATTTAAAAATTGAACATCACTCTATTTTACGAAATCCTGATATTGCACAGATATGTTTTATTCGTAAGTATATTGAAATGTTGGGTAGTGGAACACTACGTATGATTAAAGATTGTAAAGAAAATAAGTTTAAAGTGCCTGTCTGGAAAGAAAAAGAAAATACTACAACAGTTACTTTTCCTAATGTTACACATAACAGGAAGAATGAGGGAACAACTGAGGGTATAAGTAAAAGTATTATTGCCAAAGTTGAGGGAATAATTGAGGGAATAACTGAGGGAGTAACTGAGGATGTAAAAAATAAGATTAAAAAGATTCTACTAGTGCTTTATAAAGAAGGTGGAGTTAGAACAGTTGATATTGAAAAACGAATAGATATACCTGTTAAAAGTGTAGAAAGATATATTAAGCAGTTAAAAGATGCTGGTTTAATTGAATTTAAAGGGGCTAATAGAACAGGTGGATACTATCTAAATAAAAGCATAGAAAATAGAATAAACAAATGAAAAACAACGGAAAGAAAGAACGCCAGTTGGTAACAGCGGTTTGGTAAAAATGGCGGCTGACGTGCTGAATTCAACATTTATGCTTCTAATCCGCCACTTCGTCAAGTTGCAAAACGTTAGTGGTAATAATAACAAACGACGATGTCACTTAGATAATTACCAACAACAATTCTCGGACTGACAACTTTAATCTTGACAAATTGCAATTCGCCAGCTAAACTAGACGACAACAAAACTACAAACGGCAAATTTTTCAACTATCAAAAAGATGATTTTGCTGAGATAAAAGAATAGCATTTATAAAAGAAGAGTAAATGTTATATTGCATAAAGAATTTTGTTAGCAACAAAACAATGGCGACAGTTCAACATAAACAACTTCCCCGAAAATTTTTACTTTTACTAAATGGAAATCACCGGAAAAATTACTGGAATTAAATACAAATTATTTCTCACAGATGAGTTAAAACAATTTGACGAATGCAAGTTTGATATCAATAAAGTTCCGACCGCTTGCATAATTAACGACGGCAAATACTCTTTCGCAATTTCAAAGTGGGTCTCGCCAAAACGAACACGCTCTTACCCTTACGAAAGAGTTTACAATACACTCAACACTTCCAAAAAAATTACAGTAATTCCAATCGTCAAAGACGAAGGCGCTGCTGGAGACAGAGACTTTCTTCAATGGGACACAGTTTCATTAATGTCATTGCTCGATGTTTATGTGATTTTAGCTTACTACAATAAAGCAGAAAAGGCAGGAAATAAAATCACAAACCAGAAGTTTGAGAACAAATATGTGCTTTCAAAAATCAAGGAGATTGAACAATATCATAGTTCTGCTTTGCATTGGAACATTAGCGAATTGAAAACAAACTTTCACAATATTTTGAAGAAAGTTGTTTTGTCTTATGGTAAAATTGAAAAGAAAACAAAAGTTCCTTTACACGGATTAAAAGGATTGCAAAACTTTCAAGACAAAATCGGAGCAGATGTTTCCTTGTTTATGAAGTTCTCAAGAGACAAAGCATCGAAAGCGCAATCCCGAGAATTTGTAACAAGACAACCAAAGGAAAATCTATCCACTTTAAGCAAAGCGAAAATTACCATCACAAATTATCTTGGTGGAAATTATTTCTTCACCGTAGATGAAATTATAGTTTCAAAAGAAAATTGTTTTTAGTTGAAGGTAAACACAGCATAAATTCTCTTTTACCAAGCAAGGGAGACATCAAAGACGGATTACTGAAAATGATTTTGTATTGTAATTTAATTGAAACAAAAGTTGACGGAAAAGATATGGAATGCAGACCGATTTTGGAATTGACATCAACTAAATTGAAAGGACAAATCAATTCCAATTCATCAGAAAAAGAAATTTCGGATTTTATAAACAACAATGCTTTCAATGAAGGACAAAAACAAATTATTAAAAAACTTTTTGAAGAAACAAAATGCAATAACTTTGCAGTAAATATTAAACACGAAAGTTTGGACCGCTTATGATAAAAAGTCCGTTGAGATACCCTGGTGGGAAAAGCAGAGCAGTTGATTTAATCTCTACACTTGTTCCAGATTTTGATGAGTTTAGAGAGCCGTTTTTAGGCGGCGGATCAATTTTCATTTATCTAAAACAAAGATTTCCGAAGAAAAAATTTTGGGTGAATGATTTACATTTTAATCTTTTCAAGTTTTGGGAAATGTGTCAGAAAGATGTAAATGCGGTAATTGATAAAGTTTATGAATGGAGAAATCAATTTACAAGTGGGAAAGAATTACATAAATTTCTCACCGACAACATTTCCAATTTTAACGACTTGGAAAAAGCAGCAGCATTTTTCACCTTCAACAGAATTACTTTTTCGGGAACAAGCGAAAGCGGCGGTTACAGCGAACAAGCGTTTCACGGGAGATTTACTGAAAGCAGTATTCAACGACTAAGAAAACTTGGCAGTCTAATTAACGGGACAAAAATTACAAACCACGACTTTCAAAAAGTAATTGAAGCAGACGGAAAAAATGTTTTTATTTTTTTAGACCCGCCTTATTACTCTGCGACAAAATCTGCACTCTACGGAAAAAACGGAAACTTACACA
The DNA here is from genome assembly GCA_001871325.1 of Ignavibacteria bacterium CG1_02_37_35. Taxonomy (GTDB): domain Bacteria; phylum Bacteroidota; class Ignavibacteria; order Ignavibacteriales; family Ignavibacteriaceae; genus UBA1563. The sequence goes on along the minus strand of MNVA01000055.1, from coordinate 1,712 downwards.
AGGGTTTTGACCACATTCGTTTTGCCCAGACAATGAAGAACTGCGACCACAACTGGCTCATCACCTATGACGACAGTGACTACATCAAAAATTTATTTTCATTTGCAAACATTATTTCGTGGGACTTGACTTACGGTATGCGAAATCAGACAGACACTTCCGACCAAATAGGTAAAGAACTTTTTATTTCCAACTTCTTAACAAAATTACCGAGTCAACTTGCAAAGGAACAACAATACGTTTTATTTGAACCGAAAGTAAAATACAAACGACAACGTCACACTGAAACTTAACGACAACTATTCTCGGACGAACAACTTTAATTCTCATTTCTATTCTTCACCGCCAATGCAATTTTCTCCGCAGTAATCGGCATTGACTTAATCCTTATTCCAAGCGCGTCTTCAACTGCATTCGCAATTATTGGTGCGGCGGGAATCATCGTGTGCTCGCCCATTCCACGCGCGCCATACGGTCCATCGGGTTGAGCTACTTCAATAATTATCGGAACAACTTCATCGGGAATATCCATTGCCGTCGGAATTTTATAATCGGAAAAATTTGCGTTGATCAGTTTGCCTTTATTATCAAAGCGCATATCTTCATATAAAACGGTTGCAATACCCTGGAGAATTCCGCCGGTAATTTGTCCATTCACCAAATCGGGATTTATCGCTTTGCCGCAATCAACTGCAAGCACAACTTTCGGAATTTTAACTTTTCCCGTTTGCTTATCAACTTCAATTTTTACCGCCGCAGCGCCAACCGTGTAATGCACGTTCGGATGCCCGCCCTGGCTTGTTTCTGGATCGCTTAACGCGGAAGCAAATTCCGGCATGAACATTCCCCGCCCGATAATTGGTCCGCCTCTAAATGTTCCGTCTTCTTTTTGAATTCCCGAAATAATAAAATTCTTTAACGGCAAAGAAAAATCTTTTTCAACTTTTGATCTGACGCATTCATCTTCTAAATAAAGTTCATCTCTTTTTTTCCCTTTTGCTCTTTCAATTAAATCGAAAATCTGTTCGCGCGCATCTTCTGCGGCTTGTTTAACCGCATTGCCGCAGCCCCACGTAACATGCGATGCAACCGTTTGCCATTCGTACGGATTGCGGTCTGTGTCGGGAGTTTCAACTCTAATTTTTTCTACCGGAACAGAAAGAACTTCCGCCGCTATTTGCGCAAGCACCGTTAAATAACCCTGCCCGATTTCCATTCCCGAAACAAGAATATTTAAACTCGCATCTTCATTAAATTTTAGAAACGCCGATGAAGAAGCGTTCGGCGGCATGGCGGGAGCTTTCCAAAATAATGAAAATCCTTTCCCGATAACTTTATTCGGATCAGAAGAAGTTTCTTTCTTCCCCCATTCAATTTCTTTTGCAACTTTGTCAATCGCTTCCATCAAGCCATTCGGATTCATCTTTGAGCCGTAAGTAAGTCTGTCTCCTTCGCGGATCGCATTCTTTTTTCTGAATTCGACCGGATCCATTTTTATTTTTTTCGCAAGTTCGTTTATGTGAGATTCGAGTCCGAATAAAAATTCCGAATAACCGAAACCGCGGTATGGACCGCCGGGAGGTAAATTTGTATAAACGCAGTACGAATCAATTTTAATATTTGGAATTCGGTAAGGACCGGTCGCAGAAAGTCCGGCAGCGTTTACAACGTTCGCGCCATATTCAACATAAGCGCCGGCATCCCAGTAGAGC
>MNVA01000174.1 GCA_001871325.1 Ignavibacteria bacterium CG1_02_37_35 | reverse complement strand
AGGGTATTTACTTCTTACCACTTAATCAAAAATGCTTGGTCGTAAAAAATGCAAAGAAAAGTTGCGCGGTTTGCAAAGTATTGATTTCATTGGTAGTTCAGCGTTCCGTCCAGTTTTATTAAATGGTTTTAATTGTGCCATAATTTATTAGTGGCAGGAAGTAAATACCCTAGTAACATAATTAATATCATTTACTATGGCTTTCCCATTTCCCTGAAAATTCGAATTGGTAATACTCATGCTTATTGGATCATTCCAACTTCTAATAAATGTCGAATTAAGTTGAGAATTTCTATTATTAAAAAATGTTACGTTCTTAAAAATTGTCGGATTATTATTACCTAAAACCATAATTAATTGATTCGAAGTTGTCGAATTAGATACTATTTGACTATTCTCAATAAAACATCCCATCGGAATTGATATCAACTCACTGTTTGGTGAATTACCAGTTGTGCTATTATTGGCTATGGTACAATTCTTCAATGTATCCGCCCCAAAATCACCTAAACCCCTTTCATGCCCCCTATTACCGATAAACTTAACATGTTTAAAATACCCAGTGGTCATTCCATACTTAGCTCCTCCACGTGAATTTGCAATATTAAATGAAATGCTTGAATTCGTAACATTGAGATACCCACTATTATCAGTATAAACACCGCCGCCCTCAGATGCTGTGTTTTTATCAATAAAGGAATTTGTTATTGATACAGTGTTATAAAGATAAAGATATAATCCACCACCGCTAACTTGAACGATATTTTGACTGATTGAAGAGGCATTTATTCGAATTTCTGTTCCTGGTTCTGCGGCAAATATACCCCCTCCATATTGAGCTGTATTTTCTGAAATAATGCAAGACTCAATTATTGGTTTCCCTCCCTTTAGATATATGCCACCACCTTTTTGTGTCGAGTTATTATATGATATTCTACATCCCATTATTTTGGGTCCCGCAGATATAAGCACTAATCCTCCTCCAGCATTAACATTTCCTCCATTAATAATAGAAAAATTTGAAATTAAAGTGTTGGAATCAATTGAACCATCAGATATCATTGTAATACAAGAAGAGACCATATTCCCATCAATAATTGTATTCTCGCTGTTTTGCGCTGCAACTAATTTTATCCCATTAACATTAGGCCAAACAATATTTTCTTTATAAGTGCCAGGTTGCACAAGAACAGTATCACCGCTTTGTGCCGCATTCAAGCCTGCTTGTATTGTGGCATATTGTGCTGGTACGTTGCGGGTTGTTTGTCCCGACAGAAAAATTGTATTGAAAAGAATTAGAAGAATAATTAGAACAGAAAACTTTTTCATTATGAACCTCCGTACTGTTTAAAACAAAAAAAGGACGCAACTTCCGTTACATCCTTACACGAGGCACTGGTATGCCTACAATCAAAGACATAAGAAAGCGCGTCCATTCTGGACGCAGCCTTCTATGCTTGTTCTTGATTGTTAAAAATTACCAGTTTTCATGTAAGAACATAGCAAACGCTACGTATTAATTATTATTTAAGAACTTAGTAACCGATAAAATTCTTTCTGTTTTATTGTAGAGCAAAACTAAGCAATTTAATTCTATTCCCAAATAATTTATCTCATACTCTTCATGACTTAACGTAAAGAGAAATGTGAGGCTTCTCGTTTGTAATTGTAAAAAATTTCAAGCACGCTTTGGTTGAAATTGAAAAGGGGGCATAATTCGTGAGTCATTCTAACTCCAACCTCGTTTTAGCCGCTCTTCGTAAACCCACCCCGTACTAAGATGGGACCCTAGATTCGCAAGCTTGATTATATTCGTAACCTATTTTCAGTTTCAAAATTTTTGTTTGGGAAATTTTAATTATGCCTATAGGCGTTGATGTTTCTTATCAAAAAATCCAATCATTATATTACTTCTATGCAACGGCTTTTCTTCTTGCTTCTCTTTCCATCGCTCGAATAGCTATTTGAGCACACGCTAGTGCATCCGATAATGGTTCGTGATGGTCTAATTCTATCCCAAGATATTCACATACATTTGGGAGTTTTGTTGGAAATATCTCCCAAGTGGTGCGCGCCAATTGAACCGTACACTTAAATTTCTTCTTTGGAATATCAATCGAATATTTTTTACAACACGCTTCAAGTACTCCTTTATCAAATGAAGCATTATGAGCAACAAGAAAGTCCACTCCTCTAAAAAACTTATTTATTTCTGACCAGACCTCATCAAATGCCGGTTCATTTTTTACGTCATCCCACGTAATGTTGTGAACATAAGTGAAGTAAAACCATTTTGAAGGCGGTCTGATCAGCAGTCTTTTTGTTTCCACTATCTCGCCATCTTTTACTTTAACCAAACCGACCGCACATGCACTGTCGCTGTAATAATTTGCAGTTTCAAAATCTATTGCTGTAAAATTCATAGTAGTTATCTCATGGTTAATGTCTTAGTCAAAATAATATCTTACCGTCTTCAGAATTTTTTTCATCAACTTTTTCTTTAATAAATACTTTTCTAATACGAGACTGTATGTCCCTTCGAAGAGCATCCAATTATCTTTGATAACGTTATGGATCGACTCGGGATCTATAGATTGTTGCAGTGCATTTTGTTTTGCAAAATATCCTATCAGAAACTTCACAACTTCAAGTTCAGAATAAGTAAATCCTATGTCACGGTTTGGTGGATCACTGATGACAAAGTAAGATCCAGATTCATTGATAAAACCTTCATAGCTATTGCAATCATAGTCGGAAGTATTTGAGGTTTGCCGTTCTAGGACAATTCTTGGCAAGCCGCTGTGGTAAACAAAGTACTCTAATTTATCTGTAAGGATATTTAACTCCTCTGAATCGGTTAGACAATTATCCTTAAAGTGTTTTTGAATATACTTCGTGAACTCAGTTCTATTTATTCCTCCTACCCATCCCATTAAATAATAGCGTTCAATATTAGTCCCGTCTCCATAAAAATCTTTTTCAAATCCAACGAAAAATTCAGCAATGAAATTTCGGAAAAATGCTATTGTCTCTTCCGACTCATCTAAACTTGGTCTATCTCCTATGTACTTGAGATAATCCATAACTTCATGCCTTGATAAGCAGTTAACTTTCCATCCTAATTTCCCATCAAAGTATTTTATCAGTTTTACCATTAGTTGGTGTTCAAGTTGTTGATACGCTTCGTAACTCAGCTTTATTTTCAGGCGGTAAGAGATAAACTGATGTATCTGCCAACGTATTATATCTACCGTAACGTATTCAAGCCTCCTTTGTCTAATCTCAAAAAGTTCATTTTCAATATAGTACCCGAGCAATGTACAGTCCTTGTTTAATAAATTCAATATTTCTTCTGGTGATTCCATTATTTAATTACTCATAGTTAGTGAGTTTTTAAGCACGGTTAGCTGATTACCAAAGCAATCTGCGACACCTTCTTCCAGTAAGGTTTCAAAATGAACGATTCCTTCACTATATGATTTTACATTCGAGAAGTTACCTCGGATGATAGGATCCAAACTGAAAACCAGAATTTCTATTTGTCCTCTTGAATGAACAGCCCAATGATTATGACTTATCTGATTTATTCTGTCGTATGATTTATTGGGAACGGTTTTGCCTTTTGAGTCAATGAAGAACCAATGTCTGTCTTTTTTAACCGATGCATAAATTCCGATAAAATGATTTGCTTCATCATATATGAATGGTATAACAACTTGACCCCTGTGGTCAATAAAGCCATAATTTCCATTTTTCCTTGCTGCTGCAAACCCAAATGAAAATCGCGATGCCCATTCATATGTCACTGGAATTACTACATTAAGTTCTTTATCAATAAATCCGTAGTTACCTTTGAACTTTCTTCGAATCAACCCTTCCGAATATTCATCATTTTCATCTAATAAATCATAAGGATGTTCGATGATCAATTCTTCACCGAAGGGAATTACAAATTCTCCGTTTGTATTAACGTATGCGACTAATCTTCTTTCTCCGTCGCCAGTCATTTTAGAAACGCTTGCAAGACCATCACTAAACTTCCCAGTAACAAAAGCTTCATCCCACTTAGCAATTTCTCTTTCCACTGTGTCAATAAGAATAGATGAATTTCCTTTTTGAACAAAAGCCAGTCCTTCAGAAAAATCATCGCAAATATTATATTGCGCAGGTATCACCCATTCCAAAGAGCGATCTACATAACCGCATCTACCCGATAATTCCACCTGAGCAAGATCGCAAGAGAAGAATCCAAGAAAATCAAATTGAGGAAATTTTTCTGTTCCGTCTTTATCTAATATGCCTCTAACAAGTTTTCCGTTTGCTATTTTATAAATTGTTGTAATGCCATTTATTGTTTCACCTCTAACAATCTCGCCCATAACATTCTCCTTCTTATTGATTTATTTTACTATTACAAATTTAGATGGGAGAAGAGGTGAAAGCTCTATCATTAAATGATAATTGTATGTTGGGAATGGAACCCGAAATGAAATTCTTTGATGCGTCTTTTATTTGCGGTGGGCTGCAATATTATTTTGGGAAATCTCTTTAACAAAAGAAATTAATTCTTCTGGTTCTTTTGCTATTACTTCTCCCCCACGTCCCGCGATCCAGCGAGCAACGTCTTCAAGTGAATTGACACAAAATGAAACTATAGCTGATCCATCTTTCTGATAATCAATGGTCTGCTTTTCCATCAATAATGGAATTTTCCCGCTTGAAATCCACTGCGGGGTGAATAAGAGTTTGACATTATGATTTTCATTACTTGTCCAGGCACCAAATGAATTATCGAGCAGCAACTGTGCGTTCAATTCTTCGGGAACAGTGAAGTTTTTCTCTGTCAATTCTATTGAGGTGATTTTGGAGAGCAAGAATTGTTTTACTATATCCGCTTCTACTGCAAGTAAACGCCATTCATTATCCCGTTCGAAAAGAAGGAGCGGTTGAAGTCTTTTATCGGTTAACCGTTTTTGGGCAGTCTTTTTATACTTTATTTCAATTTCTTTTTTTTCTCTGCAAGCCATGTTCAGCAAAGCTAAAAAGCTAAATGATTTTTCTTTTAATACCATTGTAAGAAAGTGGTTGCTCTTTTGTGAAAGCGCAGATGGAACTCCAACATAAACATAATCATCAATTAATTCTTTTATTGTATCGTCTCTTAGTGGCGAAGTTATTTTGAGTCCTTCATTCGGGACGGAATGGATGTCAACTCCTCTTTTTCGCAGTGTTGATAAATCTCTTTGGATGGTAACCGAGTTGCAATCAAACATATCCTCCATGTCTTGCGGAGAAAACTTGCATGGATAAGCTGTTGTTAAAGCAGCGATCTCTATTTGTCGTTTTGTTTTTTTTAGAAAATCAGACATACAATTATTCCAAAAGATAGAAATGAATGATTCAATTTAGTGAGAATTATCATTTAATGATAGAACTGGTCTGGAAACTTGAGGTAGTTTTGTCAAAAGAAAATATTGAATTATTCGATGAAACTTATTCAAGCAATATATTTTGAAAATGAAAATTTAATCATAATTTTAGATACGTTGTTCAAATTATTATGGAATGGAAATGTCACTGATAGATCAATTTAACGAGTTACAAAAACTATTTGTTTACAAAAATACTGTAGTTGGTAATGAAAGTATATTTGATGCCTTAAGAGTCGATGAGAACGAAAACCGTCACTCAGATATTATTGCATGGTTGCTTTCTGAAACGGGTCCTTTTCTCGATAATTGGTTTTTGAAGGAGTTATTAAAAAAAATAAACTTTGGAGATATGCAGCCCAACTCTGTTGAAGTCACACGTGAAAATTCATCCGATCAAGGCCGTGTCGATATTAAAATCGAAATAGACCCTTTTTTAATCATTTTGATCGAAAATAAGATAAACAGTAAAGAGTTAGAGAACCAGTGTAAGAGATACTTAAATGATCATGGTATAACTGAAGGTTCTTTAAATGGTAGGTTGATATACCTGACTCGAAGCAGAGAGTGGCCAAAAAGCATAGACAAAGGTGACGAAAGAGTCGTGAATATGTCTTATGCCGAGTTAGCAGAAATTTTGAGCAATGCTAAGTCTGAAAACTTTCGAGACAAAGCTGAATATTCAGCAACCATAGTAAAACAATATATTAATTTAATAAACAACGTTATGGGTTTACCAATGAAAGAAACAGAAAAACCTCTAATTCAAGAACCAACTCCGTCCTACATCAAGAACATAAAAAAAATTGAACAGATTCGAAAAAAGGCTGCGTACGATTCAAAAATTTTTATTCAATGGTTAATTGTTGAACTAAACAGAAGATTTTTTGAAAAAAAATGGATAATAGAAAATGCGGAATTTGCTGGAGTCAATTTTTACAGAAAGGAAAATTGGGAATCCAATAATGTAACTTTCGGTGTCTCTTATAGTTTTGAGAGTAAATTAAAAAAAACACGTCTGATTACAGAATATTCTCATAGGATTGGAATTAGGGTACAACGAAAAAAATGTAGTAGAGAAATCCAAAAAATGGAATCGCAAGAGTTAAGGAACTTTATCCGCTTAAATTTTTACAAAGAGTTAAAAGTTATTACTGGAGACAAAGAATCAAGTCTAAAAGATGGAAACGCATATTGGCCATTTCATTTTATTGAATCCTTTAATGTTGAAAAGGATAGTTTTGAATTATGGGGAGATCGAATTATTAGTAAAATGATGAGTCTTTCGAAAATTTCGGAAAGAATATTTGATGAATATAAGAGCAAGAAAAAAACAGATTGATAAGAATATCGAGGATCTAGTTGACTGCTATAGAAAGGTAACTCAAATTATTAATCCAAGCGGAACCTAAAGTGTATATAGAAATATCTAAATCAAAAATTTCATGCATCGAAATAACATACTCCACTAGATATTGAGACATGTAAAAACTAACACTCAATTACAAACATTAGAGGAAATATTATGAAAAGAATTAAACGCTTTACATTACCAGAAAAGAAAGATATTTTTAATAAAACTCTTGGACATTGTCATTTTTGTGGTGACGCGTTAATCTTTGAGAGAAGAGGCAGAAACCCTTATCCTCCTTTATCAGGTCAGTGGGAAATTGACCATGTAGTTCAGGTTTCAAGAGGTGGAAAAGAATCAATTGAAAATAATTTACCAATTTGTACTCAATGCAATATGCTGAGATGGTTTAGGTCAGGTAATAATTTAAGGGAAATTTTACGACTGGGACTTGTTGCAAAAGATGAAGTAATTAAGGATTCAGCAACAGGGAAAAAACTGGTTGAGCTAAATAGTGCTAGAGAAATAAAGAAACAGAGCAGAAGGTCAAAACCTAAAACCAATCCGATTTAATTCCTTACTGTTTGCCCACTATGACTTTTGCTATTAAATCCTTCTTAGTTTTCATTTATGTCCAGAACAAACAAAGGCTGCGTGGCCAAAGTATGATGCAGTTAACATCTCGTCCGCATTTAATTCGGCTCCTACCAAAGAAATGGAATCAAGATTTAATATAACGAAAAGCACGAGGCTCTTCGTTGGCAACTATAAAAGGGCTCAAGCATGCTGTGGTTGTACTTGAAAGAACTGCACAAAGTAATGTCGTAATTCTTTAATGATCTGTCTGACCTTGGTGGTTTTTTGGTGAAGTAGCGTAGCGATCTTGGGGGCTGTGAAACCTTGAATCAGATAATCAAGAATTTGTTTGTTTGCATCACTTAGTTTTTTTAACCAGTCTTTGTAATCAACTCCGAAGACAAGATTTGCTTCAACGATTTCTTTTGTGCTCATTCTTTCATTTTTCCTTTCATCAACACACCATTAAAAATATCTTCCCCCGCAAAAGCGGGGAAAGATATACTATTTGTGAAAGTTTCATTTTTTCAACTTTCTACTTTTTACTTTCCACTTTCTACACTTACTGCGCCGGTGGTGTTGGTGTATCCGGCGGTGTCGTATCATCCGGTTTATCACCCGGTTTCCCTTTTCCGCCGCGTCCCTTGGGAATCGGTTTAAACTGCACCGCTATTTCCGGTTTTTTCGCGAACGCAGCCGCCACAAAATTCCGCAGGCTGTCTAACTTTTCCTTCATCAACTTTGCGGCTTTATCCCTTACAAGCGTTGCGGACTCCTGTTGTTTCTTCGCCAATTCCTGTTCCGCATCAGAACTTTCAAGCCTCTCCTTAGCGGAAGTCAAACTATCAAGATCAGCCTGCACTAAACCGCTTTTCAGTAAATCGGTTTTCTTATCCTCAACAACACCTACCATATACTCACAAGTGGTGCTAAGTTTTTTTACCGTGCCCGGAATCTTTTCACCTATCTTAAACTGCTTTAAGATACGCTCATCTTTTCCGAATGCACTCTTAGCCGCGTTCCTCACACTCTTCAGCAGTTCAGTTACCTCTTGCATCACTGCGTTTTGAATTGCGGTTTTATCCCCCGCATTCTTCACCGCTTTTTGCTGTGCAAGCTCGGTAGTTTTCAATGCGTTCCGCGCTTCCACAAAGCCGGTATAAGCCGCCTCCGTAAAACCCTTTTCCGTTAAAGCCGGTCTGTTTGCATCAACCGCCGATAACGCTGCGTTACTATCCTGTAAAAGATAGTCAATAGTATTTGCCATAAAATTGATCCTTTATATAATGATGAAATTAAGTGATTTTTTTAGGGCGATACAGGATGCCCCCCAGGAGTAAATACTTTTTCCCGTTTCATTCAGTTGTTCACTTTTGCGATTTCTTTGTGCCTTGGAGTCTTGGTGGCTACATAAATTTTTAAACTTTAGCCA
>MNVA01000044.1 GCA_001871325.1 Ignavibacteria bacterium CG1_02_37_35 | reverse complement strand
CGGCGCTACCTCCGCAATCCATTGAAGGAAACGAGGCTGCCACATTGCTTCTCCTATTGTCATCAATAAAATATAAAGGAGAAATAAATAAGGATTTGGACCAATCGCCAAAAGAAAAGTCGGCAAAGCCATTACAGTGGTACCAAGAATCATCATCCGGTAAACATCCGCTTTAGCGGTTAAACCCGCTACAAGCGGCGCGAGGAAAAATATTAGAATAGGATTTAGATTTGAAAATACTTCAAAGTATTCGCCAACAAATGAACCGGCAAAAGCGCGGTCTAGGTAATAAGGAATGGTAAGCCAGTTGTGTGCGAAGAGGGTCTGCACCGGGATAAGGATAAAAATAAAAAGTGTAAAGCGTTTATCTCGAAAAGGATGCAGCGGTCTTTTTCTTAAAAATTCAAATATGGTTAACATGAACATTAACGCGGCGATAAATAAGAACAAGTCGATTGCAAGATTTAGTTTTAACAGCTGAATTGAAAAATGAACATTTAATGGATTATCAAAAGCCAAACCGGAGAGAAGGAAAAATCCAAGCATTACAAGTGCATAAGCAATTAACGGGATGTTGTTAATTTTTGGTTTTATTTCCTTCTCCTCTTCTTCATCTTTTGAAGTATCGCCTGCTTCCGCCTTAACACTTACCACCGCAGCTTGATCGTTTTTCTTAGAGAGAATAACTAATGAAACGAGAAGTGCAATACCTGTTAGTCCCACATAAACCCAAAACACGGCGGTTAAACCATTTGGAGGAAAAACATCTTCGAAACGTTTTCGTGTAAATGAAGAAATAAATCCGGAGAGGAAAGCGCCGAGATTCATAAATCCGTAGATAGCCGCATAAGCCATCGCCGCAGTTTTAGGTGTTGTATAACGTTTTACTCCGGCGTACGCTGCAGGCTGATATAAACCGTACGCAAGAACCATAATCAAAAGTCCGGAGGTCATCATAAAAAACATTGGCGACCATAAACCCGAACCCATATGTAAACTGCCGGACAAAGCGACAAAAAATCTTCCTACAATAAAGAGAATGAATGCAAGGGCGAGCGATCTACGAACACCGATTTTATCGGAAACACCGCCAAACATCAGCATGGAAAAAGTTATCCCGCCGGTTACAAAGCTGTAGATCAGTCCGGCTTGTGCATCGTTTACAGAAAGATTTTCAGAAGAATATTTTCCGAGTATCGTTAATATGCCAAAGTAAACCAGCCCTTCGATAATGTAAGGAACGTTTACTCCCCACAAAGCTTTTGGAGCTTTGAAAAAAGCAATAAATGTTTCGTTTAATTCCTTAAAAGCATCCGACACTATTTCCGATAAATTCTTCGTCTCAGGATTCTGCTTGTTCTGTTCCGGCATAAATTTCTCTCTTTATTAAAAAACGTTTAATAGTTTTAACGCCATTATAAATATGGCAATAAATAAAATAATTTTTATAACACCCTCACCTTTTTTTATCGATATTTTTGCTGCCCACCAGGCGCCTAAAGCATTTCCTGCTGCCAGACTTAACCCAAAACCCCAATTAACATTTCCGGTAAAAACAAAAATAAGAAGGGCGGGGAATGTAAAAACAAGTACAATAAAAACTTTGTGCATGTTTACATAGACGAGATTTAATTTCATCAAATAATGAAGCGCAGCCATTAGTAGAAAACCAACCCCAATTTGAATAAATCCTCCGTAAAAACCGATGAAGAACATCGACACGTGAGTCCACAAACTAATTTTTTTATTCGGATCATCAGAGTAAACAGTTTTGGATGCTGGGATCATCATAGAAATAATGATGCCGATCATGATGATTGCGAGGACTTTATGAAACACTTCGTTACTCATGTTAACCGCGGCAATTGCGCCTATTACCGCCCCTGGAAGTGTAAGAAGCGAAAGTTTTATACTTGTACCGAACTGTGAATACTTTTCTTTTCTGAATGAGGAAATAGCGGCAACGCTTTGGATTACGATTGCAAGACGATTTGTTCCGTTTGCAAGTGCGGAATCTAATCCTAAAAATATAAGTACGGGTAATGTTAGAGCTGAACCGCCACCTGCCATAACATTTATTACTCCGGAAATAAGACCGACAGAAAAAAGTAGAAGTACAGAGGTTGGCTGATCCAAAATGGTTTCAAATTTTATTTTGTTCTGAGCAAAACTATTTCTTTAGGTTAGCGAGTTGCACAAATTTATTCTTCGCCCAAATCAAATTCTTTTTCTGCAGTAACCGTTTGAGCGGAATTTTTGTCTTTGATGTTGATAACGAGTTTATATTTTCCTTCAACGAAAGTTGAATCAAGTTCAAATTGAATGTTGAGCTGCTGGTCAGGAAGTTTTTCTTTTACTTTGTTCGTCATAACATCGGAGAACTTGTTCTTTGCTGATGTACCGTCCGGTCTTTGCAAATCAACGGAGTAACTTAATTCAGAATTAAAAAATCCGCCTGCTTCATTCTGTTGAAATCCTTTTACGATTACGGAGGCATTTACTTCGGAGGCACCGTCTCCCATATCAAACGCGGCTGCTTCGGGATTAACCGCTTGTAATTTTGTTTCTTCTTTTTTACCACAGCCGAATATGAACAAAAAGCTTAATAAAATAAAATATTTTTTCATGGCAATTCTTTTGGATTTTTAAGTTTCATTTGAGAGAACCAGTGCTTTATTATAAAGCGATTCGCTGATCCTGATCTTGTTTTTTATCAATACATCGAGTTCATTTTTAACGTTGGTAATTTTACCAATTTGTTTTGCCTTGATCAATACGCCGATGGTTCCAATAACTTTCAAACCATTTAATTGAGCATACTTTCGAGCTTTATAATCATCGAGAATTATGCATGGCAATTTTTTCTCCAAAGCAATAATGATTGTCTCAGCTTCGCCAAGGTCGATTTCCTTTGAGAGAATATTAACCGCTATTCTATTTTCTGCTTTGATTATCAAATCAGTTGCAAAAAATTTTAATCTTTCGGAAAAAGGTTTTTCAATAACCGTAACTTCATTGAAAACACTTTTTGCGATAAATACTTTCTCGAAAAGTCGTTCAAAAGATGAAGCCTGTCCAATATTGCCAGAGAAATAAGCGGAGAAGAATTTATTATTACTTCCATTAAAAGTTTTCTAATTCTTGAGACAATTCTTCCGGATCATAGTTTATAATGTCTATACCGAATTTTTCTAATTCTTCTATAATTCTGAATCTATTCATTTTAGCGAGTGCCGCTGTTTGTCCAAGTGAAAGTTTATGTTGTTTGTACAATTGAGCGGCGGTAAAAATCTTCATTTGTTGTGAAAACTCATCTTCATTCAGATTCAAAGTTAATAGTATCTGTTCCGGTATCTCAACGTTTATTCTTAAAGTATTCATTATTCTGTTCCGATTATTATTTAAGGAGGCTTTTGCAAACCTCCTTAAATATTATTTATCCGTTCTTGGATTTAAATTCATTCATAAAATGAACGAGCGCTTCAGCGCCTTTAAGCGGGAAGGCATTGTAAACCGAGGCGCGGATTCCGCCGACGGAACGATGTCCCTTCAACCCGATAAATTGTGCTTTGGTTGCTTCATCAATAAATTTCTTTTCAAGCTCTTCACTTGGCAAGCGCCAGGTAATATTCATTAATGAGCGGCTATCTTTTTCTGCGTGCCCTTTGTAAAATCCGCCGCTGTTATCAATTGCGTCGTAGATCAATCCGGCTTTGGAGAGATTGGTTTTGTACATTGCATCAAGTCCGCCGTTTTTTAACAAATATTTTGTAACCAACGCGATGATGTAAATTCCAAACACATTAGGAGTGTTGTAGAGTGAATCATTTTCAACATGAGTTTTGTAATTCAACATGGTGTGAAGAGAATCTTGACTTCTTTCCAACAAATCTTTTCTAAGAATATTTAACACAACTCCCGAAGGTCCGATATTTTTTTGCGCTCCGGCATAGATCATTGCGTACTTGTTTACGTTAATTCTTTTATGAAAAATATCTGATGAAGCATCGCATATCAAAGGAACATTTCCAACTTCAGGTTCGCTGTGCCATTCGGTTCCATAAATAGTATTGTTTGAAGTGTAGTGAACATATGCGGCATCGGCATCAAGTTTCAATTCATCTTGTTTTGGAATGCGTTTAAAATTATCCGCCTCGGTTGAAGCCGCAACATTAACAGTTCCAACGCGCTTTGCTTCTTTCAATGCTTTCTTCGACCAGGCTCCGGTTATGATATAATCAGCTTTATTTTTCGGCGGCATTAAGTTAAGCGGTACCATTGAAAATTGCAGACTTGCGCCGCCTTGTAAAAATAAAATTTGATAATCGTCGCTGATGTTTAATAATTGTTTTACTCCATTTTTTGCATCGGCTAAAATTGCATCAAACGTTTTTGAACGGTGGCTGATTTCTAAGATAGACATTCCAACCCCCTGCAGAGAGAATAAATGTTCTTGGGCTTCTTTTAAAACTTCTTCAGGTAATATTGCCGGACCTGCATTTAGGTTATAAACACGATTTTCCATGACTTGTTCCTTTTCTTTGAAAGTTGAGAAATTGCTCATTCAAATTTACAAGAAATTATTAACAGTCTCAATCAACTTCGCCGGGAGAATCTAAAAGATTTGTTTTTGCTTTTGGAAGGGTCACACAAATAGTTGTTCCGATTCCAACACTGCTTTCAATAGCGATGCTGCCGCCATTTTTTTCTGCCAATTCTTTACAGAGTAATAGTCCCAAACCGGTTCCTGTTTCGTCGGCGGTACCTTTTGTGGTATGGCGGGTTTCAATATTAAAAATCTTCTGTAAGAGTTCAGAGCAAATACCGATGCCGTTATCGTTAATGTATATCTCAATAAATCCAATTTTTTCTTTCGCCGAGATGCTGATTTCACCCAGCGACTGCGTGAACTTGATGGCGTTTGAAATTAAATTTTGTAAGATAGACTTTAGACAATACTTGTCAACAAAAACAAATTCCGGGCTCAAGATTTGGTTTATGATCGTAATTTGTTTGCTTCCAGCATTCGCATTAAGAAGCTCCAAAATCTCGGGCACTTCCTTTGAGAGATCAAGAACCACGGGGACAATCTCAATTCTGCTTGTTTGTATCCGCGACCAATCGAGCAAATTTTCGATGAGTGTATAAACGCGCTCAATGAGCGTTTTTATATACCCGACCGTTCTGACTTTTTCTTCTTCGTCCATAGTGTCAAATTCTTCGGCAAGAATTTCAGAGTAGCCCAATAAACCGGTAAACGGACTCTTTAAATCGTGGGCAATGATGGAAAAGAATTTATCTTTTGCCGCAATGGCTTCTTCAAGTTCTTCACTCTTTTGAGAGATCGCTTTGTTCTTTTTTTCAAGAAGAATTTTTAAGCTTCGAATTTTTATAAACCTGAAAACAAGAAGAAGTAATATGCAGATGCCCGAAACAGTAACAATGAGAAAGACACTATTCATCGTATGTTGTTGTTCAATTTCGAGCAGCTGAATTTTCTTCTCTTTTGTCAGCAGCTCAACTTCTTTTTCTTTCTCATCAATTTCAGTAATGACTCTTAACTCGGCTATTTTATCACTCGTAGCCGTGTTTAAAAGAGAATCGGAAGCTAAAGAATAAAGCTTGTGTAATTCAAGCGCTCTTTGATAATCCTGCTTTGCTTCGTATAAAGAAGAAAGCGCTAAATAGGATTGTGCAATATTTTTTTTATTATGATTTGCTCTTGCTTCGAGCAAGCTCTTGTTAAAGGAAGAGTCGGCTTTATCCAACAACCCTCGCGCCGCATAAACCTTTCCAAGATTTAAAGTGGTTTTAGAAATGCCGTAACTATCACGAAGGGTTTGCCAAAGACTTAGCGCCTTCTGAAAATAAGTTAAAGCTCTGGAATAATCTTTTTTGGCAAAATAGACTTCGCCTAAATCATCAAAAGAAAATGCTTCACCTAAAAGATCAACGCTTTCTGATTTAACGGCTAATGATTTATTCTGATAGGCAATAGCTTTTTCATAATCGTTTTTTTTGAAATAACTTTTGCCAAGATTATTCAAAGCTCTTCCCAGCACATATTTATTGGGATAATCTTTTGCGAACTGAAGGCAGCGGTTTGCATAAATGATTGCTTCGCCCGGCTGATTTATCTCGTTATAAATATTTGCAATATTATTAAGCGTGATCCCGATTTCAAAATTATCACCCAATTTTTCTTTTATGGCTAATGCCTGAGAAAAATAATCAAGTGCGGAAGAATACTCGCCCCACTTCCAATAAATTAAACCAATATAATTAAGCGATTGAGCGGTTTGTCTTTCCAGGCGCTTGGCTTTAGAAATTTTTAACGAAGACCGGAAATTTTTATAAGCAAGAACAAATTGTTCCTTCCTCCAATGCAGCAGCCCGATTTGATTATAAATTTCGGACAACTGAAAACTATCTTTTAGCTGAAGAAAAATTTCCAATGCTTTCTTGAATTGCTGTTCAGCTGTATCCAACTCATTTTTCCGATAATTTACGAAACCGATATTGCGAAGAGCAACCGCTTCACCGTAGCGATAGCCAATTTCACGCGCGGCACGTAAAGCTCGTTCGGTATTTGTAGATTCTTCTTGAATAGATTTTCGATTGTTTGCATCGGCAAGTTGGTTTAGAAGATCTACCTTTTCTTTTCCTGAAACGGAGGTAAGTTTTTTCTCGGAATCCTTGGGAATAGGTTGAGAAAATAAGATTGCAGGAAGGAGCAAAAAGAATAGCAAAATTAGAGGCAAGTATTCTAATAGCTTCTTCAAATAGATAGTATAGGTTGAGTCAGTTTTCAATTCCTTGTTAGAAACTATTTGTGGTTGTTAATATTAAGCAAGCCTGCAACATAAAGCGGCTTGCACAAAATTAATTTACTAAATTGAAATACAAAACAAAAATATTTACAGAAATTAAATTTGATGGATTAACAATCCATCCCGCAATTTCGGCTCAAACCAGGTAGATTTTGGAGGCATCACTTCGTTTGCATCTGAGATATTCATTAAATCATTTACGGTAACGGGAAATAAAGAAAACGCTACGGCGAACTTTCCGTTATTGACAAGTTTTTCTAATTCTTCGGTACCGCGGATTCCGCCGACAAAATCAATTCGCTTGTTCGTTCTCGGGTCATCAACCCCCAAAACCGGTTCTAGTAAAAATTTTTGAAGAATGCTTACATCTAAATGATCGCCAACCGAAGAAGAAAGGCTATTGCTCGCTAAAACAGCATCGAGAGCTTTCAGTAAATACCAATCACCATCAAGATACATGCAAAACGAATTTGCTTCACGCGGTTCTTTTAAAATTGTTTTTTCTACAGAAAATTTTACTGAAATCGCATTAAGAAACTCTTCTTTTGTATTTCCACTAAGATCAGTAACAACCCGGTAGTAGGGAAGAATGTGCAGCTGTTCTGCCGGAAAGAGTACAGCAATAAAAAAATTGTATTCTTCTAATCCGGTATGTCCGGGATTATTGTCCATCTTTACTTTTCTTGCACGGCTTGCGCTTGCCGCGCGGTGATGTCCGTCCGCAATGTAAAAATTCTTTACCTGCGCCATTTCATCAACAAATAACTCATTGAACCGGGCAGGCAGAGTCCAAACCGTATGCTGAATTCCGTCAGCCGCAGTAAAATTGTAGAGGGGTTTTTCTTTTGTAGTTACTTTTTCGACTGCTAGATCAATTGCGGTAACACCTTTATAAGTTAAAAAAACCGGACCGGTTTGTGCTTCGGTTGTAACGATGTGGTTTGTTCTATCGTCTTCTTTTTCCTTCCGGGTTTTCTCGTGCTTTTTAATAACATCATTATCGTAATCATCCACAGAAAATGTAGCGGCAATTCCGGTTTGTGCTCTGCCGTTCATGATCAATCTATAGAGGTATAAATTGGGCGCATCATCAATTATTAGCGGGGCGTTTCTTTTAATTTCTTCTAAAACTTCTTTAGCCTTTTGATAAATTTCATTTGCGTAATGGTCAATTGAATCGGGGAAATGAATTTCAGCGCGGGTACAATTTAAGAGACTGAGCGGATTATTTTTTGCTAATGTGCGGGCTTCCTCTGTGTTTACAACATCATAGGGAACACTGGCAACTTTAGTTACTACTTCAGGGATTGGTCTCATTGCTCTAAAAGGACGGATAATAGCCATAATACTCCAAAAGATTAAAAATTTATATCCTAAAAATCGGAAAATTCTAACAATAAACCATCCGAATTGCTTTTCTATCTTTTTAGAATTAAATATATTGCAGAAAATATTTTGGGATTTATGAAGACATATTCATATTTGTTAGATGTTATCGAGAAAAAAGGAGCGGCTTATCTTATCCTTATTGATCCCGATAAAATTTCCGGTGAAAGATTAACCATTTTTATTTCTGCATGCGAAAAAGCAGGAGTAGATGGATTCCTCATCGGCGGCAGCTTGCTGATGGACGGAAATCTTGAAACGACAATTACTTCAATAAAAAAAAATTGTAAACTTCCGGCTATTATTTTCCCCGGCGCAGTTCATCAATTATATCAACAGGCAGATGCAGTGTTATTCATTTCACTTATTAGCGGAAGAAATGCAGAGCACATTATCGGCAAACATATTATTGCTGCGCCGATTATTAAACGAATGGAACTTGAACCAATTTCAACAGGGTATATGCTCATAGAATCCGGCACAAAAACCACTGCGGAATATATCAGCGGGAGTTTGCCCATCCCGCGGAACAAGCCGGAAATAGCGGTTGCGACTGCGCTAGCCGGGCAATATTTGGGGATGAAATTTATTTATCTTGAAGGCGGTTCCGGCGCACAATTATCAGTTCCCAAAGAGATGGTTTCTGCCGTTTCAAAAGCTGTTGATGTGCCCGTAATTGTCGGCGGAGGAATCCGCACACCTCAAGAAGCTTTCGAAAAAATTGAAAACGGCGCTAAAGTTGTTGTAACGGGAAACTTTTTTGAAGACAAGAAAAATTGGGATTTGCTCAAAGAGTTTGCTGATGCAATACATAAAAATGGAGTATAAGATGTCATTAAAGGAATTAGAAAAAAAACTTACAAAAATCGAACAGGAATTGAGCCAGATTAATAAAAAACTGGTTGATGAAAAGCTGCATTCATTTAAAAAGAAAAAAAAAGGAAAGAATTTTGTTCAACAATGGTCTGAACTTGGAAAAAAGGTTCAGAAAGCATGGGACAATATTAGTCTTGCCGAAGAACTTAGATTTCAACGAGGCAAAGAGCTTTGAAAAGATATACGATTGATACTTCAGTTTTTGTTTCTGCACTTCTCAGTAAAGAACAGAACCATAGCAAAGCTATTGAAATTCTTTCGAGTATTTCTTCTGAGGATTCTATAATTGTGTTGCCATATACTGTGCTTATTGAAATTGCATCGGCAATTTTTAGAAGGACAAAATCTGAAGAATTAACGCTTTCGGCTATCCGAACATTAATTCAAAATGAAAAAATCTTTTTTGTAAAACTTGATAAAGACTTTTCACTTAGGATCATTAAGACAATTTTGAAGTATAATCTACGGGGGATGGACTCCATTTTAGTTCAGGTCTCTCGAAAATATAAAACTGAATTGATTTCTTTTGACGAAGAAATTAACTTGAAATTAAAAGAAAATTAAAAATGGATAATCAAAAATTTATCTCCGATTCACTAATAGAGAGTTCTGAAACAAAGTTAAAGATACTTGAGAGTTGTACGGGCGATATTGAAAAAGCAGTTGATCTTTTAGTTAGCGCATATAAAAACGGTATGAAGCTTTTGCTTTGCGGCAATGGAGGCAGCGCTGCAGATTGTCAGCATATAGCAACAGAGTTAATGATCCGTCTTAGCCATCACATTCAAAGACCCGCGCTTCCGGCAATTGCGCTAACTACCGACTCCTCAAATTTAACCGCAGGTGGAAATGATATCGGTTATGAAAATGTTTTTGCCCGCAACGTTGAAGGTTTGGGGAACGAAGGAGATATTTTATTAGCAATTTCTACAAGCGGAAATTCTTCAAACGTTCTAAAGGCTGTTGAAAAGGCACATTCGAAAGGAATGAAGGTAATAGGATTTCTTGGCGGCAACGGCGGAAAACTAAAATCAATGGTTGATATTCCGGTGGTAATTC
Organism: Ignavibacteria bacterium CG1_02_37_35; assembly: GCA_001871325.1. Classification (GTDB taxonomy): domain Bacteria; phylum Bacteroidota; class Ignavibacteria; order Ignavibacteriales; family Ignavibacteriaceae; genus UBA1563. The sequence continues at coordinate 3,643 of MNVA01000044.1, read as the reverse complement.
CATCAACCAACACGCAAAGAATACAGGAAGGTCACATTACGGTCGCCCATATTATTTGCGAATTAACAGAAGAAGAACTTTACGGGGAAAAGTAACCTTTCATCCAAATATAAGTAACTCATCTCCCCTGTCAGAATTGTTACAAAAGGAAATTTTAAGTATTTTTGAACCGAAGGAAAAAAAACTTCGAAAATGACAGGGTTGATATTATTTCAAAATATGGAGAGTTGGCAGAGTGGTTGAATGCGACGGTCTTGAAAACCGCTAAGGATGTAAGTCCTTCCGGGGTTCGAATCCCTGACTCTCCGCTAGTAAAGTAGAGAGCTCAAAAACATCGTTTTTGAGCTTTTTTCCTGACTTCTGACGGGTGGAAAAAAGCAAAAAAATGGTCTCTGTAAGTGGTTGAATTATAAGGAGTTAATATTTTCGATGATCGAAAATACCGCACTAACGATTATTTTTGGGTATGTTATCGATAAGAAAAGTAAAAACAAAATCCGGTGCAACAGCTATTCAAGTGGTTGTTTATGAAGGGAAAAAATCCAAGATAATAAAACACATCGGAAGCGGTAAAGACAATTCAGAGATTTCCCTACTGAAAGAAAAAGCCGAAGAATTTATTAGTGAATATTCCGGACAGTTATCGCTCTTTAATGAACCAACTCAGAATATTTTGTTCGTTGATAGAGCTAAATGTATTGGCGTAACTCATCAATTTGCAAGAAGGTTTTTATTGAGTTGCGCAAAAGAATGTGGATTATCAGATATAGATGAATTACTCTTAGACTTATCAATTATGCGTTTGTTATTCCCCGCATAAAAACTTAGAACAATATGGATGCTCTCACAATATTTTGGGATCACCTATTCGCAGCGCATTTATGGTAAAATTCCAAAACTCATAGAGCTAAAATCAGAGATTGAGAAAAGAGCATACACGCTTGCAGTAAAGAAATTTAACGAGCAATTTTATTTTGTTTTGTATGATGTTACCACCCTGTATTTTGAAACTTTCAAATCAGATGAACTACGAATAGAGGGATTTTCCAAAGTCAATAAACCACAGCAGCCACAAGTGGTTATTGGATTATTGGTAACCCATTCGGGATTCCCATTGATGTATGAAGTTTTTCCCGGAAACACATTTGAGGGGAAAACGATGTTGCCAATTATAGAAAAATTTATAAGCGGGCATAAAAAAACAAAACCGATAATAGTGGCAGATGCTGCAATGTTGTCCGAAGAAAGATTAGAGGAACTCAAGGAGAAGAAAATTTCTTACATAGTCGGGGCAAGATTAGCCAACACCAATCTTGTTTTGGTAAAACAAATTCATAATAGATTACAAGACAAAGACGGAGCAATTGTTCGTTTCCCCTCAATTCATGGTGATTTGATATGTAATTTCTCTGCTAAACGCTACAAAAAGCAGTTGAATGATTTGAACAAACAGATAAAAAAAGCAGAGGAATTTGTGGCAAAGAAATCAAGCGGGAAAAGAGCAAAATTTGTTAAAAAGTTATCTAAAGAAGCAGTCGAACTCAATAAAGCATTAATTGAAAAGCACAAACTTCTTTTAGGAATAAAAGGGTATTGCACTAATATTACAGAATCAGATTTGTCAAACGAAGAAACGATAGCTCGTTATTATAATCTATGGAGAATTGAACAATCATTTCGTATGAGTAAGAGTGATTTACAGACCAGACCTATTTTTCATCACAAGGAAGATGCGATACGATCACATGTGTTAATCTGCTTTGTTGCTTTGATAATCGAGAAATACTTAGAACTTTCTACCAATCTTTCGCTGAGGAAAATTCGTGATTTAATTTGGGGTATTACCGAAACTCACATTCAAGATAAACTGACTAAAAAGATATTCATCTTTTCTTCTCCGACAAATGATATAACCAGCAGTTCCCTCGCAGAATTAGCAAAAAGCTGGAAACTTCTACCGCACTAAATGTCAAAAGTCAGGAATAATCCAAATAAAAAAAATAAAAGTAGCATCTGTCTGGCAAGTATCAAGTAGGGTCCCATTTGGCGGGGTATGCCTTTGGATGGGACCCAGTCAAAACGAGATTTGCCTTGCAGTTTTGATATTTAAGTTTTCGTATATTTGAATAAATGAAAAAATTATTAACCTTTCTAAAATCACTTTTCAAGAAGGAACCTATCATCATCGACATGGATGATGACGAGGAAGACTAACATATGCAACTAACAGTCAAACTCATCCAACTTCTCCCTTTCCAAACGGGTGAAGGCAAGAACGGTCCATGGAAAAAACAAGATATAATTGTGGAAACAGATTCACAATATCCTAAGAAAATATGCATCTCTATTTGGGGCGATAAAATTAACCAAGCCGTTTTAGTTCTTGGTGCTACGCTCAATATTTCCTTTGACGTTGAAAGCAGAGAGTATAACGGGAAATGGTATACAGATGTGAAGGCGTGGAAGATTGAATCCACTGGTGAACAACAAACTACTCCTCCGTATGAAGAAACTGACATAATTCAACCGTCAGAAGCGGATGAGGATCTTCCGTTTTGATTTGGAAATAGTATCATCTGCATAGTTTCATGCACTTGTGCTTCACTGATGTCTTCGGCAATATGTCATAAAATTATTGTTGATTGTTTCAAAGTTCATTCATAATTTGTATTGAAAATAAAATTTGTAGTAAGAAAGCAAAACAGTGAAGAGACTTTATCTTGATGTCTGTACTCTCTGTAGACCATTTGATAATCAAAATCTAATGAGGATTCGGTTTGAAACGGATGCCTACTATTTAATCCTTGATGGCATTCAAAGGAAAAAATATGAGATGATAGTTTCACCAGTCCATTATAAGGAGATTGAAAGTATAGAAGATGTACGTGAAAAAGTTCAAGTGCTTGAGCTTTTATCAGCTTATGGCATCCAATCCAATTATGATGCAGACAAGGTCAAAAAACGAGCTGAAGAACTTATCTCATTCCATTTCGGAACGGCAGATGCTGTTCATTTGGCATTTGCAGAAAGATCATCCGACTATTTTATTACATGTGATGATAAGCTAATTAAGCGAAGTAGAAAAATTAAACTCGATTTAGTTGTTACCAATCCCGTAGAATTTTGTATAAACGAGGAATTAAAATGAACCAGAGCGAATATATAAACGAAGAAGAACTATTAAATAAAGCAATAAGATTGTTAACTGAAAAGTTAGGACCATTGGAGACGAGCCGATTCCTTTCCATTGCTGGGAAGCGAAGATCCGAATCTGTTAAACGTCATCATCAATGGCAAAATAGTTTGGATAAAGAAAAATTTTTCAAATCTGTTTTCAATAAGTAAAACAATTCCAAAATAAAGCCGACCATCTCGATCAGCTTTTCATTTACCAAATACCGAAAAAATTACTGATGTCGAACCAGATTTCACTCACTTTTCCATTTTCGTCCCTCAAAACAAGCCGATCAAAGCTGTGCTTGTTGTCGTGAATCAGCTCTTGGAAAAGCAGCTTCCATTTTTTTTGAATTATCTTAAAATCTCGTCTGATAAGAGCATACTCTGCATCAACCCCCTCAAAATTTGTTCTTGCACCAGTGATTTTAATTGCTTTGCCTTTGGATGTGCCGTCGCCTTGCGTGTA
>MNVA01000159.1 GCA_001871325.1 Ignavibacteria bacterium CG1_02_37_35 | reverse complement strand
AAGTTAGTTGTTCTTTTTTCTCTCTGAATTTCTAATCTCAAACTTGAATTACTTGTTGAGTTTGGCATAGCTCCCATAACTTATAAATGTTCAGTCTTTCTTTGACTTCGTTGGTAACTTTGAGAATTATCTCCCCACCGTGTGAAACTATTTTTACGGCAAAATCAATTAGTTGTCTGCGGAATGTATTCGGATAGCTTTTTATAGGAAAGACCTCATAGGTAACATCTCTCTTGTATGATTCAAATAAGAAATGTGCAATTGCCAACAGATAATAATAGGCTCTATTCATCCCTATCTGTTGAAATGGAAGCTGCTCTTTTGTCGCTAATTCTTTTATTGAACGATGAATCAATTCGTCTTTACCACGCTGATGTGCAAGAGAAATAATTGAATCAACTGTTACTAAATCTTCTTTCCCGACTTTTTTTAGTTGTTCTGTAATCTCTGCATCTTGACCAAGATTGGTATAGAGGATGGTATCCGGTCTTGCAAATTCTAAAATTAGTTGTCCTTTTTCGTCTGTCTCTAAAGTGGTAAAGATTGCTCGTCTGAATTTAGTCCAGCTTTTTAATTTGTTCCCGAGTTCAAGATAGTTCCATATCCCACTCCCGTTGAACTTTTTGTATTCGTCTGTAGGTACTTTTTCTATGTAATTTTTAACGTCGGCATACATCTTCCCAGTAACGACATATCCTATCTTTAGGGTTTCTTCAAAATGGGTGAACGCTTTGTCATCTAAAAATCCACTGTCGCAGACTGCTATGATAGGGATTTCCGCTTTGTAGTGCTTTCTTATTAGTTTTGTGATAGCTTCTACACTATCTATAAAATCTGTTCCGTGGTTTGAATGACAACTGCCGCTTCGAAATACTATATCAACCAAATATGAACCCCAGCTAATATGCAGTGGCTGATAACCTTTTTTCTTTTTATAGGTCGGTTCTACTCCTTCTCGTTTTTGGGCATCGTTATTATCCATGACCATTGTATCTACGCCTAAGATAATGATTGTTGGCTTTTCAATCTGTAGTCTCCAAAGAAAAAGTTTGTGGAGAATTTTTCTAAAGATAGCATTCCCGATATTGTTATTCATCAGCTTTCGGAAAAATCTTTTTATCTGGTGCGATGAACCCATTGCTTGTTCTTGATTCTCTAACAGAGCGGAATAGCCGCTATCTTTTTTCCTATCGTTAAAACTTTCCATACTCATATAAGTGCCGTCAATAAAGTAGGCGAGCATCTGTTTGATGAATTGATATAGCGACAAACCTTTTGATGATATCCGTATATGTCCCAATATTTTTTCAGAGAGGTCATAAAATCCTACTTGTTCAACATAGCGAAGAAAGAATGCTAATCCGCCTCTTCCGGATATTTTGTCGTTAGTTATTTCAATTTTGCTAATTTGTCCGCCGAAGGAGGATTGGTTTTTATGAAGGTTTTTTTGCATCTTTGTTTCACCTTTTGGGTTGTTTATTTTTGTTTTTTTATCATTACAAAAGTACTGATTTTACAGTACATAAACACCCAAAAGGTTTTTTTTATGTATGCTAATCGCTCAAGTTAGGTTCAAATAAATATTAACAAATTTGGCGTAAACACTTTAATGGACAAATTGTTATTTTTGCAACAAATAAAATATCCTTTAAATAAAATTATGTCAGAGGTGAACTTTGCATCCAAGAAGTGTTGTGTTGTTATCCACAAACCTGTTACGAATAAACCAATGGTCTTTGTTTACACATAAGTCCAATCTGGTGTACGCCCCAGATAATTTATCGGTAGTGTAGCGTTTTAACATAAGCAGTATTAACTAAGACAAGTTCACAAACGAAACCAATGGAGATGATAAAATGAACCCTCGCTGCTTTTTTACGGTAACTGTCATACTTACTATTATTATTGCAAATAGTATTCATTCGCAAAACACTTACTATGTTAATGGAAGTGATACTACGGCAAGTGACTATAATTCCGGTACAAGTCCGGATTCTGCATGGAAAACAATCAAGAGAGCAGGTATGTACTCCGTTGGTGCCGTAGCAGGCGACACAGTTATAGTAAAGCCTGCTGTTTACAGAGAAACATTAAAACCATCAAATTCAGGTAATGCAACAAATGGTAATATCACATTTCGTTCTGAGCCACAATTTGGAGCAAAATTAATAGGTATAATCCCCTTAGATTCAATTATAACGGAAGGGGCAATATGGCAACTGGATACTCTTTGGCACCAGTTGGATGCCACCCTTAATAATGTCTGGAAAATACAATTAGATAGTACTAAACACGGTTATGTTGAAGCATACAGGAATACACAACGTATGCCTTCCTTTAAAAGTTTAGATGGTGGTGGTTTTCAACTTCCATTAGATGGCAGCTATATATACTCAAAGCAAGTATCTGCTGGCAAAAGTTTTGTTTCAGATTCACTGAATACACTTTTTGTTTTTCTTGAAGACACTGTAAGCAGTCCTAATATTTATTCCTGGTGCATAACAAAGAATTATGGAGCTTGGTTAAAAGATAAATCTTTTATAAAAATTCAAGGATTCGAAATTGATTCTTTCGCAGAAGTCGGAATACTAGTGCAGGGATGCAATCATATAGTTATTGAAGGCAATTACAGCCATCACAATGGCAGAACCGGTATTGCTATTAATTGGTCTAATAGCAATATACAGATTTCAAATAATGAAGTTGCATATAATGGTATTGGCCTCGGGTATTCATCAGGAATATCTGTGTACAGAGCAACAAGCCCAAGTATAAACGTTATCGGAAATGTTTCACATCATAATGCGGATTTTTCCAATATGCACTCCGATGGAAATGGATTTATTTTTGATGTATGTGCAGATGGCGGGCTAAATGGGGGAGGTATTTTAAAAAATAATATAGCATTTGAAAATCAAGGTTCCGGAATTAGAATTCATCGTAGTAAAAATTGTGAAATTAAAAATAATACCACATTCAGAAACGGTTCGGGGGAACTGTCCCCTACTGAAATGGATATAGGCGATGAGTTTAGTGAAATATCATCCGACAGTTCGCTTGTATTTGATAATATTATTGTTGAAAATAATATATTCTTTGTTCGCCCCGGAGGGAATGCATTTAATATAAGGCTTCAAAATTATACTAATGGTAATATAATATCAAACTATAATGATTGTTATCGTAACAATGCTGATTCAACCACAACTATTTTTTTTGTTAAAGTTCCACTACATACAGGTTCTTTAAACTTAAGAGAATTTCAAAATCTTACCGAAACTAATACAAATTCATTTGTTGCCGATCCTTTATTTGTAAACCAATTAGAAGGAGATTTCCATCTAACCTCAATTTCACCATGTATTAATACCGGCAATCCCGATATGGACGACAAAGATCCAGATGGAACAAGAAATGATATAGGCGCTTATTATTATCATTATCCATCGGGAATAGTATCGGATGGAAATGTACCTATAAGATTTTCTCTTTACCAAAACTTTCCCAATCCGTTTAACCCAACGACGAAGATTCGTTTTTCTCTAGCAAAGACCTCACTTATAACGCTGAAAATTTTTGACGTGCTTGGCAGAGAAGTAACAACGTTAGTGGATAGAGAGTTGAGCGCAGGTGAACATTCGGTTATCTTTAATTATTATAATTTGTCAAGTGGCGTGTATATTTGTCGCTTGCAAGCAGGCCAATTTGTTCAACAAAAGAAAATGGAGCTGATAAAATGAAAAAGTCATTATTTCTTCTTCTCATTGTTGGCATAGTTACTTCATCTCATGCTCAGGATGTAAGAGTACTCAATAACGGTAAGGCTTCCATCACCGTGGAGCGCCGCTTAGTACAAGATCAAGCAGCATTTGTAATTCGCGAAATTACCGGCGAAGACGGGAGAGCAGATTTTTCTCAATCACCTTTATGGCAAATTGATCTGCGACAGTTGTATCCTCAGAATGGTGGATTGATGAAACAGCTACCAACCTTTGTAGTACCTGATCTTGCTTCCCTTAGCAAAGGGGTGTTGGAATTGGATTCTTCCCAAGTCATCTGGGGCACATCTAACAATACACTGCTCACCTTGATTTGGAAAAACATTCCTCTTTCCACTGACACACTTACGGTCAAAGTATATATTGAATTACCTTCAGGTTCAGGCGGACCCCTCTTCAACTTGGAATCTGAGTTGAGCGGCAGTGATTCTCTTGCCATTCACAGCATGCGCTTTCCACTTCTCGTTCTTGAGCCATTTGGTGACCCGGCAGATGATCGGCTCATTCTGCCCTTTTCCGGAGGTAGATATCTGGACAATCCAACCACAAGAACACACAATTGGCCTGATTCAACTGGTGACTTGCAAGCCACTACTTGGGACTATCCTGGCAATATGCAACATCAGTTCCTCTATTACTATGACCTGCCAAGTGAATTGGGAATCTATCTTGGTTGTCATGATCCGAAAGGCAATGTGAAGCGACTCTTCTATACTACTGACGAGTCGAAGGAGAGACTGATTCTCTATTTGCGCCACTTCAACGGTGCCAATCCAGACGAGGATATTCGCACTGCTTTCCGCTACTTCTCTTTGGTTGATGAGTATGATTATACTTGCCAAGTCGCAATACTCAAAGGCGACTGGCAACACGCAGCTGATTACTATCGACAGTCTATGATAGAGCAGCCATTCGTTTTTGAACCTGATTCCGGCTTCCTCCGCCGCGGTACCCTCCTAGACCGCCAAGATATGACCCGTCAGGTGAAGGAAAACGACGTCAACATTCAGTATAGAACGACACCATATCCAGAAGCATTGGATCTCTCGGAAAATCCACACGATGGCAAAATCTCAGATTTTGAACGGGTTGTTGATCTGGTTGAGTTTTTGTATCGTGATGTTCCACAGGCTAAAGTATTTATCTCCCCCAGAAACTATCTTGGTGGCGGTATGGAGAATATAGTACCCACCGACGATCGTGGTTTAGTGGGTGGTTCCACTCCTACGAACTTGCCCCAATTGCTTTCAATGTGGCGTAATCGGTTGGGGGGAAATAATGTTCTTTTTGGCTTCAATCAGGATACCGGCAATTGGCTCTCTGAAGATTATCAAACCGAACTACCGCGTTCTATTGTGAAATTAGAAAATTTAAAACCTCTTCCGCGTCCCTGGCGTACAATTATGGGCACAATAACTTGCGAAGGAAGCCAGTATATACTTTCCCGACGGTATGATTACTCCAACCAGGTGTTAACACAATCGGATTATGGAGAATTGCCAGGTTTTGAAATGATTCTTTGGTCAGGTCAGGGAAGCTTACCTAAATGTTGTTACGCCCCTGCTGACCCAACAACACAAAAGGAAAACCATAATCATCGCATCGGTGGTGGCAATTATTGGGCAATGGAATGGCGTCGGTCTATGAAAGATATGTATCAGCAGCATAAGTCGTTTCGACCTAATATGTTTATCGCAGCAGAAAGAGGGCACGAGCAGATGATTGACGTTTCATTATTGGGCGGCCATATTGGTATCTATCCTTATCAGGACAATTCTGGAAGTGGAGAAATTCTCATGGCTCAGCCCATTCCTTTGCTTAGCTATATGTGGCACGACTATATGCCAATGGCTCCTGGAAGTTTTAACAGCGAAACAGCATCGTCTATATCCCGACGGCTGGAAATGGTACAAAATTTCGTGGCAGGGCGACGTTTTTCCTTTGAGCTAGACGCTAGAAATACCAACAATTATGGTGCACCGGAAGAATTGTTTCCGGAATGGTTATTGAATTTAAAGTATCTCCGTTGTCTGGTAACAGCTAGAACACTTTTCCCTCAAATTTTAGTCTATGGGAAGTTCCTCCACTTCCCTGAAGTTGAAACTGAGAAGGAGTTCCTTCCATTCGTAGAAGGGGGGAGAACGGAGTATGTTCCAATTCCGAAAGTTTGGGGAGGTGCGCTGCAGGTACCACAAAATTGGAACAACACACCGGCAGGCGATGCTGGTGCAATCGGCTTAGTGTTCTCCAATTTCACAACTGAACCAACCCAGATGTCGTTTAAAGTTGATTTCCCGTTACCTACCTTCAGCCGTGCGGTATGGATTGATACGAGTGGCGTTCATGAGTATTCGGGAACGATTTCTCCTTCTCAACCGATAATTCTCCCGCCGTTGAGTTCCTTAGTTGCTGTTTTCGGTGGAGCGACTACTAATATGACGGATCCGGATTCAAAAATAAAATTTGATTTTGCCCTTAAGCAGAATTATCCAAATCCGTTCAATCCATCAACAACAATTCGTTTTTCATTACCCAAAGCTGAGCATATAACATTGAAAGTCTTTGATGTTCTCGGTAGAGAAATAGAGACGCTTGTTGAAGAAGAATTAAACTTTGGCGAGTATTCTGTTGTCTTTGACACGAAGAACTTACCGAGCGGAGTGTATTTCTATCGTTTAACGACACCAACTTTTTCTCAAACTAAATCAATGGAGGTTCTGAAATGAAAAAATTACTTATTACAATTGTTCTATTCGCATGGCTTATTCAACTTAATGCTCAAAATTCTTTACAAAACAAAATTGACAGTTTGGAATTTCCTCGATTATGCAAGACAAATTATTATTCACCTTCTAATTTTAAGTCGGGTTATTTAACTGACTTCGGTATTGATATAGGTTCAGATTCAAATAATACAGCGCTTATTGGCTCCTTGCGAATATATGATATGGTTATATCTTCAGAATTGGGATATAAATTTCAGTATCTCAAAGATTCACTCAATCCAAATTTGATATTGTTTCATAATTGGAATACAGTAGGTGCTTTTTTACAAGAAATATCTTACCCTACTTTTCCTAATAAACCAAAATGGTTTTCGTCTTTATTAATCTCAAGTTTGGCGGATACTGCCTATGTTGGCGATACAATTATTACTGTGAAATCTGGCGAAGGAGGTAAATTTTTGCTTTCTTTTATTGATTCAGTAAATAATAGAAAATGGAATTGGAACGATAATATTTTTATTGAAGATATTGCGAATCCAGATAGTAGTGAAATGATTTTAATCGATACGACTTCATCAAATCATCTGCACATTAAAAAATCTGCACATTATTATTATGATTTCTCAAAAATTAAACATAATCATTTACCTGATTCAAAAGTGTGGATTGTTCATTGCCCGGTATGGTCCGATTGGTGGGGGTATAATATTTCTTCGGTTTGTCCTAAGGTAAAAGTAGGTAATGATAGTATAAAGTTTAACGAACATATTGCTCGTGTAATTGCTCAAAGTTATAAGGATTTTAATGCACAACAGAACCTTATAGACGGTATTTGGCTTGATACTTATAACGATTACTACGTTGGACCATACTGTGACTTTGGTGACGCCGTAAATTCATACATAGATATGGATCTGAATGGCATTCCAGATTTGAAGGAGAACCACACTATTGGTTGGATTAATCAAAAATGGACAGAAGGACATACTGAGCTCACAATGCACCTAAGAAATTATATTGGACCTAATGTTCCAATAGTTCTGAACGATGGTGGGATTAATTCTATTCAATATGTTAATGGAATTCACTATGAAAAATTACCTGAACTTGTTTGGGATACTACTATGGGAAGTAACCCGATTTTAAGAGAACAATGGTTAGCTGCTCTACAACAATATACTGCTCAAATGACTTGTTCATCTTGTCCTTCCCCGCGTATCTGCCAGATTCAGGGTACGCAGAGCAATGGCAGCTTTACATTATACGATTTCAAGAAGATGCGAAAATCACTCACTTTCACGTTAATGAACGATGGTTATTTTTATTATTCCGATTGGTACCAATTATTTCACACTTTCTGGTGGTTTGATGAATATACCGTTGATTCAACAGGTAGTTCAGTTACTCTTGCTAACGGTAATCCGGTTGACAGAGTTGACCCTACACAGATGGACGAAGCACTTTTCCAAAAACTAAAAAAAGCAAAAGGTTATCTTGGGTTTCCGCTTGGGAAGTATCAAAGTCTAAGTGATGGAGTCTTACGCAGGGATTTTGATTATGGTGTTGTGTTCTGTAATCTTAGTCCATACGATTTCAATATATCTATTTCCGATACTTTGAAGAGAATTAAAGGAAAGCAAGATACTGTTGCAAACAACGGAGCGCCGGTAATAGGTTCATTTCTATTACCAAAGAATGATGGTATCATTTTGCTAAGAAATAATAAATTGACGGGAATAGGATCGGAAGGGAATTTGCCGGTAAGATTTGCCCTTTATCAAAACTATCCCAATCCCTTTAACTCGTCAACTAAAATAAAGTACTCTATTCCAAACTCAGCAAAAGTTTCCATAAAAGTTTATGATGTTTTGGGAAAAGAAGTAACAACATTAATGAACGAATTTCAGAACACCGGAACGCATGAAATAGAATTTGATGCAAGTAAATTATCTAGTGGGTTATATTTTTATAGAATTATCAGCGGAATTTATTCGGAAACGAGAAAAATGATATTATTGAGATGAGAGCGCGACATAACAAATGGCAGTTGCTTTAGTCATAACATTGTAATAGGAAACAGCAAGTTTTCTCGCAACAGTTTTCATTGTCACACATTTCCTCTTTTTAATTGTATTTGTATGTAGAAGGTACCTATCGCATTGTTCAAGTTGAGCGCCAACAATTTGGCTCTTGACCATATAAGAATACTCTTTCACAAATTTTAAGCCTTCTTCGCCAGTACGATGTGCATTTTTAAGTTGAGCTGAAGAAAGTCATAATTTTTTTTCTTCAAATTTTCGATGGCGTATTTACCGTCATAAACCATATCAATGGCAAAATCTTTGTCAACTAACTGTTCTTTTAAAAGGTAACAAATGGTTTCATCGTCATCGCAAACAAGAATTTTTGGATTCGTATTCATTATTAGTAATATTATTCTGTACAAAAATAACAAAAATAGATTGGGATTTAGAAACTGTTTTCTGTTTTTTGGTGAGATTAGCGCCTGTA
>MNVA01000231.1 GCA_001871325.1 Ignavibacteria bacterium CG1_02_37_35 | reverse complement strand
GAAACATCAATCGGTGTATTATCTATTGAAATTGAGAAATTATATTTAGAAATAGGCAATGGCGAATTGTCTTTTAAAGAAATTTCGATGTCCGGTTCTTTTGACACAATATCACCGTCAATAATTTCCTTTCCATCAATCAAAACTTTTAGCGTAGGGCGTAAAGTATCGTAATTGATAAAGAATTTCTTCTCCACAAAATTGTTGAACGAAAAAGTCTCAGATTCGTTGGGCACTAACTCGACCTTTATTTTATGCTGTTCCCCAATCTTGGAGGTTTCCAGCAAAGAATTTAAAGTGATTGAGGAATCTGCTTTTATTACTACTTTATTACTATAAAATGGAAGTTTAGTATCGTCGAGATAACACATAACTTGAAAAGTATCTGAGACCGTAGTTCCCAAATTTTGCGGAGTTACATGAAATTCCAACGGAAAGCCCTGAAGAAGAGTGTCGGCATTAAACTCCAATCCATTTTTCGCGATGGATAGTTCGGCAGGCGGTGCAAAATCCAATCCAATTTTCGAAATATTAAATGCTTCGCCCGATACGGAAGATGTATCTTTTAAATTGATAGATAATCGTAATAGAGAATTCAAAGGAAGACTAACCGTATCAAGTGAATAAGGTGATGGGATATTGTCTTTTAATATCTGCCATTGCTGCAAATTCTTATCATACTTTTCAAGCCGCACAGTCGCCGAAGCATCCGCATGATATTTATCAATATTATAAGAAACAGAATTCCATTTCTTTGCAGGACCAAAAGTTGATGTAACTACGTTGCCTTCCGTGTTTTTATATTTTCCAATAAATTTTGCAATTCTTGGTTGAAACCCATCACGAAAAACGCTGGTATAGAGAACATTCGAATATTGGTCATATGTCCACGCAAAATAACCTTGATAGGGAGTATATGTAAGCCACTCTTCTTCAAAACGGATAGGATTGGTGGTTAAATCAAACCTGCGCATATAATTAGAGTTACCGTACTCAAAAGCGTAAAGGTAATTATCAATCACAAAAAAACTACTGAAATAATTATAGCTTGTTCCGCTGAGTTCTCTATCTTCACCTACTTTTGTCCAATTGTTTTTGGGATCGAGAATTCGTAAACGGTATTTGTAAGCACCGGTTGTATCCAACACAGCTAAATTATATACATAATGTCCATCCGAACAGAGGTAAAACCCACCGTTTTTTTCTCTTGAATTTTCGTTTAATAGTCCTCCCGATACAAATACAGAATCGCGATCACCCGTTCCTGTATCAACCCAAGACAAATAATTTGAAGAACCGGTTGGGATATAAATCTTATCTTCAAAGTAAAATATCGTATGAAAAATAGAATAAGTCTCGGGAGTGAGTTCTCCGTAAGCTTGTCCCTCAACTGTCCCGTTATTACCGGTGCCGATTTTATAAATCTTAGAACTTTGACCATTGTAATAATACATTGCCGCTATATATATATAAGTACCATCGGTTGTTATTGTACTAAGATTATTAATTCCAGCAGGAAGGGTAACACCAAATTTCCCTAAAAATCTACTGTTAGTAGGTTTTGCCGGAAAGAACGAAGCGTTGAGTGAAAGACCCTTTAACGCATCAGAATAGTTTATATTTTCCAACTCGAAAAGTTTCAACTGCCGGTTAGAAAAAGATACGGTATTTGAAGTATCTGCCGTAATTTTAAAAGTAGCTGTATTTGTCCAATTACTCGAATCCAGTCCATCCCAACTCCTCGTTCTCCCAAAATAGATACCTGTATCTTGGAGTGAGTAAGTCCATTTTACTACACCATTCGTTGGAGTAATGTTTTTCATATCTAAGATTGGTTTTTCAAATGTTAAAGCAGTATCAATCTGAATTTGATAAGTTAAATTCTTTCCAATGTATTCACCAATGTCAGCCAAGAGAAATTCAATACTCTTTGAATTTGACACATAACCGTTCTGAGGATTTAAGATATTCGGTTCACTTGTTTTATAAACATAAACTGATTTTGAGGTTTCGTTATCGGAAAAGTCATCTTCCGCTGCATTACCGTTTTCATTAATATTTACTATGAGAGTATTGGCTCCGTCTTCGGATGGAATCCAGGAGAAGGTAAGGGAATCAATAAGTACAAAAGATTTTAATTTTTTTGATCCGATCTGAGTTTTAACATTTTTACTCATTACCGAAAGATCGACTGTTAGGGAATCGTCCGACTTAAGGAACCCGAAGTTCTTTACATAAATTTTTACTTGAACGGAATTTCCAACAATTGGATACTGAGGAGAGATATTTAGCATATCTTCCGCAACAGAATAATCAGGCTTTTTAGGCAATGCCAGTTCAGTCAGCGGATCGCCAAGCAGAGTCGCCAGCGCTATCATATCGGCAAATGGACCGGAAGAAACGTTATAGTTCTTTGTGTTTAAAATCGCTTTTCCAATGATGTAGTTTTTCTTAGTAAATACTTCATGGAAAAACCTATTATTAAGGTCAACGCCTATCCCAAAACTTGTTAAACCCGAGCTTCCCCAAAAAGCAATTGCTCCTTTACCGGGAACTTTAATAAATTGTTCACCGAAAACATCTTGATTATCGAAATGCCCGGTATAACATGTAACACTGGAAACAAAAGGAAGTTTACCTTCATTATTTAACATATAAATATCATCATTCAGGAAAACCAAATCCCATTGATATCCGCCGCCATGTCCATAATAACTAATCAGAACCGCACCGCTATCAATTCCTTTCCGTATTTCTGCACCACCACCTTGAAATGGGAGATGTTCAGGTCTGCTCGGGTATCGAAAAACTTTTTTGGCACCAAATCCATTTGGAGTTAAATAATTTCTCTCCAAATCTATACTTGCATTATTAAAACCGAAAAATAATTCATCATTCAAATCCTGGCCGGAAGCTACCAGAAGTGAATTCTGCCTCCAAATTTTTCCAGCGTCGCTAGGATACGATATAAGTTTATCAATGAGATTATTCGCTTCGGTTAATGTTTCGCATGACAACCTTCCTACTGCTACATCAGGAGCGACATCATCACCACTTACTGCAACGAACATGTTATCACTTGCGGCTAAGCCGTACTCGTGAGAATGATAAGGCATTGACGGGATAAAATTTTTCCTATTCTGCGGGAAAAGTTCTCGGTAATCATAACTCATATCACCTAATAAAACAGCATACGAAATCGGTGTACCGGAGTAATTCTCAAAAGCATATTTTATGTAAGATTGTATAGCATAAGGGTCAAGTAGACCAAACGAAAATTCATCATAGATATCATCTATTTGAGTAATTTGTATTCGTGGAGTTGCAATGGAGGTGTCAGGGAAATTAGTTTCTCTAAATTGTTTTAATCTTTCTGCCGCGGAAAGAAAGTTTTTATGAGTAATAATTAAATAGTCTACTCCTTGATTTTTATTTCGTAAATCAGAAGGAGAATCAGCTTTTATTGAATCAACTTTCAAGAAGTTACTTTGGCTGATACAATAATAATCAGTTTTAGTTGTTGAACTATCAACAAATAATACTTCTCTATATTGATTTTGAGTAAAGAAAGGATTTTTAATAACTTCATTTCTTTGAGGGATATAAACTTGCATATTATCCGTCGTCCAGTTCCATACACTAAATCGATTTTTCCCGAACAACTCTGGTGTTGAAGTGATATGAAAATAATTGCCATTTACGCGATTTTCTCTCCAGAAATCAAATTCGAACCAGTTAATTCTTATTTCATCTGAACGGGATTGTCCCGGATATGAAGAATTAGCCACGATTAATCCGTCGCATACAACCTGAAAGAAATTTTCACTGAAGATGTTAATTTTTCTAGTATCAATACTTTTTTCAAAATTAAATAAGTTTTGTCCATCCCATTCAACAGAATTAACAAACTGACCCGTTAATAAAATTTTTGCCCGATGATCCGGGACAACAGTAGAATAAGCTGTCAAACCATGAAAATTTGCACGTACTACAACAGTGTTTGAATCAGAATAATATTCCTCGAATCCCGGAAATTTGACGGCAAAAGCTTCGGTCTCTTTACCATTTATTCCACTTGCTTTCCCCCAATACCAAAAATCTCTTTCAAGATTGTCTGCATAACCCAACCGCTCGTAGAGCATGTCTTTTTCATAATGGACGGTCATTAGACTCTGTTGAAAAGTTTTCTCCCACCCACTAGTGTATCCATCAATCTCTCTAAATCTTTTTCCATCAACACTGCTATTAAAAGTCAACCAATAGAGATTAGAATTATTATAAATATTCAGCTTACAATAAGGAGATGAGGTGATGACTTTCCCCACGAAATGAAAATAATCATTGTTGTTAAAAACGCTATCTCCATCAAGGTCAAAAACTTCTACCGGAATTTCTTCTCCATCATTGAATAATCTAATTTTTTTTACATTTACGTTTTGTAAGAAGGATGAACTAACGGAAACTAAATCAAAATAGGAAACGCGATAAATTCCTTCATTCTTCAAATACAATTTCAGCCAATTTTGTTGGGGATCATACCAATATTGGTCAGTTCTCATAGAACTTTTCTGCTCAATCGCTTTTCCGGATATCCAATTTTTTGATATTGAATAATTAAGGACGGACTCCTTGAGAAAATCATCTGTTAATTTATCAACACTTCTACTTGTTTCCGAAAAACCTGATTGATTTTTATAAAAAAATTGGATCACTATTTTCTCGTGGAATGTTAATTCTCTGGTAACAGGATTAAATTGAAAAGGTGAAATAGTGATTGGTAAGATAGTTGCAAAACGATAGATGTATGAAGGATTAATTGATACTGCTTCCCGAGGAAATTCTTGGCTCCTTTGATAAATAGTCCCTGCAGTTTCAAAGAATGAAGTATTGGTTCCATCTGTTTTCTTGACGAACGGAACAATAAATTTATTCTTAAATATTTTCTTTTGATCGGAAATAATTTTGTAAGAAAGAGTAGCCCCCTTTTTTATTCCGAGCGTGACAAATTCCTGTGGTAAAACCGGTTCTCCATCTTGTTCTAAGAAGAAACTTTTACCGACAATTTTTTGAAAAGTCGTGCCATGAAAAGTTGTATCAATTACCCGGTATTTTCCTCCAAATGAAAATTCAACGGTGACCGATTCAGATGTTGATTCAAGAACTTTATGACTCTGAGCAATGAGAATGCCCGATAGAAAAAGGCTGAGGAATAATTTCATAAATACCTATTATTTTTAATTCAAACTTCTAAAGTTGTAGGAGAAAATCAACACAAAAAAGAGGTTCTTTTTTTTACCCTTCGCTTTAATAAAAATTATAATTGACCTGCAACGAAGAAAAAAATGTTGTCGACCTATTATTCACTTTAGCAACTCGAATATAGTCTCCTTCTAACACTATATTTAAATTATACGATACTAAGTAACGCAAATTCATTTTGTATGAATCAGTAATTACCTTCTCACCATCCAAAAAGTTTGCCACTTGAGGGTCAAAAAATCGAGTACTTAAAAAGATTGATCCACCAACATTTCGAATTACGTTTCCCCCTTTATCAAGAATATTATCACCATGAATCATATGTCTAAGTAAAAAGTAAGAACTTAATTTTGCTGAAAAATCATATGCCAGTTTGAAACTTGTCACTGCAGTATTTGGTTGAAGATCAAGTCCGAGAGGAAAACCATTATTTGTATAGGTTAACGCTTCACCCCCGTTTGGATGCGAATATGTGTAGGGTCTTATTTGAACATGATCTCCATAAACCATTAATCTTTCTGAAAGAAATGGAACGGCTGCTGCAAAACCAAGTTGCCATGCAATTCTATTTCCGGCTGAGTTCCACTTATCCTTCTCTAAGAAATTAAAATTAATATCATCAAACGTAAATGTTCCATTCATCTCAAATCCATTCCATGGGCGGTATCTCGCATCAAAGTGCAAAAAGGAGTTGTCGAGATCATTCAATGATCTTTGCGCCGATTCCCACAGTAAAAATGGATTTAAATAAGCTAATTCAACCGGGCGATTTCCATAAATTATTGTTTGACCAACTCCAAGAGATAGATTTTCAAAAGGTTGAACACCGAATCTACTCGTTACAATATATTTCGGACTTCTGTTCTTTACATCATATCGTAAAGAATCTATATAAGAGAGTGTTGTGGGTTGAACAAGCCAACCGTGCAAGAATTTATATGAAAATTTTTTGTAAGAGATATCAAATTTGATGAAATCGAATATTTGGGGAGTGCTATTCAAGATTGATTGCTCGTAACTGTTAACTCCCCACAAAATTCTTTCCCTCCCAAATTGTAATTTGAAAATATTTTTTTTTACTGTCACATAACCGGAAGTTTGATCAAAATAATTGAGACCAGTGTGATTAAAAGAATAGCTTTGATTAACTCTCTGATCTTTTTTGGAGGCAATTCTATCTCCGGCATGAAAACCGTTCCAGGCTTCCAAATAACAAGCGAACCAATCATCATACTCAAGCGAAAAAGCTCCTCCGTAGGTTACCAGAAAAGAGGTTCTTCCTTTCTCATTTGAATTGTCAAGTAAAATATTTTTCGTTGTAACTATCGGAGCAAATGTAAAAGTGAATAAGGAATCCTGATAGAGATAGGCGAAATTTTCTTGGTTCGAAAAAAAATGTTGCTTGAGCGTCAAAGAATCCCCTCCCCAAAATGAATTATTCACTTTTCTAACGGAGGGGAAATATCGTAAAAAAAGATTTAGTTTTTCCTTATCACTTTCCGAAAGTTCGTTGAGGGAATCTTTAACTTTCAACAATTCATTATATATTTCTCCCTGTGTTAAAGGAAGAACCACGTCATCATAATTTGTAAGAATATTTTTTACGCGAAGTTGATTTAAGAAATCATAGACGGGGTGATTGGGATTGACAGAAAGATTTTGTGAAAAGGTTAAAGTTGAAAACATGAGGAAGAAAAGCCAAAAGTTTTTTGTTTCCATTAAACATTCCCTTCGTTGGTCAGAATAACGAGAGGAGTTTTCAATAAGATTAAAAGATCAGAAATAAAAGTAGCGCTCTGGTAATATTCAACTTCCATCCGGATTCTTTCTTCCGGTGTTAACATCTGTCTACCATTAATTTGCGAAAAACCAGTTATACCTGGAGTGAATTGAAAAACCTTTTTTTGTTCTTCAGTATAATTGTCGGTTATGTCCAAAATTTCTGGTCGAGGGCCCACGATTGACATTGATCCAAATAATACATTTATAAACTGAGGGATTTCATCAATACTCAATCTTCTTAAAAATTTACCCATCTTAGTTAATCGAGGATCGTTTACCTGAGTAAGGTTTGGACCTATCTCCAAAGCATTTTCCACCATGCCACGGAGCTTGAACATTTTAAAAGGTTTACCATTTTTACCAGCTCGTAATTGAACGAAAATTGCTGGACCCATCGATTCAATCCGTATAGCTGCAATTGCGAGTAATAAAACAGGAGAAGTAATAAGAAGGACGAACAGACTAATTATAATATCGGATGTTCGTTTAATAATGCTTCCTTCTTTGCCCATGATATAAATAAATGATTAACGACTATGCTTTTTAGTTAAGTGATTAATCGCTTCGATCACTTTTGTAACTTCAGCGTCGGGAAGTCCGGGATAAATTGGAATCGAGATGAGGCGTTCAAATGCATCGTTCGCAACCGGAAAATCACTATTGATAAGAGATAAAGAATCTTTGTAAAATTGATGTTGATGCACCGGCATAAAATGGACTCCAGTACCAACTCCCATATCCTTTAATTCATTAATAAAATCATTCCTTCCAATTTTAAGAGCCTCAAGATTTAATCGAATGGGGTACAAATGCCAGGAGGTTTCTCTGTCTGGCTTTATTATCGGCAAAGAAATATATTCGTTACTGCAGAGCTCTTTGGTATAAAGTGCTGCAATATGTTTTCGCATTTCCAGCATCTGATCAACTTTTCTAAGTTGTACAATTCCCAATGCTGCTTGCAAGTCCGTAAAATTGTACTTAAAACCAGGACCAACTATTTCGTAATACCAGGAACAAGCGTCCGAGTAACGTTTCCAAGCATCGCGATTCATTCCATGCATTCTCATTAATCTTGTACGCTCAGAAAACTCCTCATTATTTGAACAAATCATTCCTCCTTCGCCGGTACAGAGGGTTTTTGTAGCGTAAAAACTGAAGACAGTAACATCGCTTATCGAACCAACTTTTTTGCCCTTATAGTATGATGGTAAACTGTGCGCCGCATCTTCGATAACTTTTAAATTATGAGTTTTTGCTATTTGATTAATTTCATCAAGGTCAGCCGGTTGACCAGCAAAATGAACGGGAATAATTACTTTAGTTTTAGGAGTGATAGCTTTTTCAATTTCACCAACGGAAAGATTTAGCGTGTCTTTATCAACATCAACTATGACTGGTTTAGCGCCGAAATAATAAACTATTTCTGCTGTAGCAGGAAAGGTCATGGTTGGAACAATTACTTCGTCCCCCGCTTTAAGACCAAAAGCCTCAAGGGATAAATGTCCTCCCGCTGTCCATGAATTTACTGATACGGAATAATCAGAACCAATATAATTTCTAAAATCATCCTCGAATTGAATAGTGCGAGGTCCCATACTTAGCCACCCGGATTTTAGAGTCGCAACGACTTCAGCAATTTCTTCCTCATTAATAAAGGGTCGGTGGAACTGAATAAAATTATTTTCCATATTTTTTCTAGATTTTTCCAAATTATATTTTAA
>MNVA01000102.1 GCA_001871325.1 Ignavibacteria bacterium CG1_02_37_35 | reverse complement strand
TTTTCTGCTGAATATTTTTTGCCGTCCGCCTCGGCAGTGTTTTTGTCAATTAATCTTGCAAATGCTTTTAGGATTGTTACATTCGGGTCGTCTTTCAGAACATCCACATATTTATGCTCTCTTAATGCTTCAACTAATTCTGTTTTTTGTTTAACGACTTCCTTAAAATCAATTTTGCTATTGCCCGGTTTTATACCGTCAAAGTTAGGATGATTGGCAATGTGAAATTGTTCTGCGGTTCTGATTAAAGTTTTGGAAGGAACGCAGCCAACATTAACACAAGTGCCGCCGATGGGAAGTCCATCGTTAATCATCAAAACTTTTTTCTCTAGTTCGCTTGCTTTTATTGCAGCAGAGAAAGCAGCAGAGCCGCCGCCAATGATTATTAAATCGTATTCTGTTGTTTCATCTTTGTTATCTTTTATTTCACCTACCACTTTATAATGCGCAATAGAGTTTATTGCATTTATAATATCAGATGCGGATGCTTTTTCGGTGTCGAATTGAAACTCTCCTTTCTTTTCGGGAAAGCTGACAAATTTGGAAACCAATCCTTCAACTGATGAAACTTTTTTCTCAATTGTCTTAGCGCAATGATCGCACGTCATTCCACTGATTTCTAATTTTAATGTTTGTATTGCCATAATATTTTCCTCTTTGTGTTACTTCGTGAAAACCTTCGTGATACTTTGTGGTAAATTTTTTTCACCACTAAGGCACACAAAGTTCATCACTCCCGAAGGGATCACTATGTGAAAAGGCGCACTAAGTTTTAATTACTTATTCGTTCAATATTTTTTACTTTATATCCTACTTTTCCCTCAATCGCTTTTTTAAGTTGCTCTTCAGTTACCTTTGATTTATCAAACTCCACTTTCGCAATTCCAGTTTTGTAGGATGAACTTTCTCTAATTACTCCATTTTCTGATTGAAGTGCAAAGTCCACAGAGTTTTCGCAAGAAGTGCAAGTCATTCCTTCAATATGTATTTCAGCTTTTACAATGTTATCGGATTGAACAATTACAACATTTTCTTTTCCAGCAGGGAACAGAGCTTTGGAGTAGTAAGGAAAAGTTATCAGCAAAGCGCTGACCGCTGTTATAATCCACAAAAACTTTTTTGAGTTTATAAATATTGGTTTCTCATCTGTCTCACAAGCGCATTCAATCTCAGTTTTTCTTTTTGGATAATATGCTTTATAGAAAGCGTAACCCAAAACAATCACGGTCATTCCAATTAAATAAGGACGTAACGGTTCGAGGAATGAAAATGTTGCAGCAATTCCGCCGAGTCCACCAAGCACCGCAAGCACCGGTGTAATGCAGCAAAGTGAGGCAAGCAGCGCTGTAATAATTCCGCCTCCGGACAATAATTTATTTTTCATTTTATTTTCCCTTTCTAATGATATTAGATTTCAATTGATTCAAGTATCGGACACTCGTCCGAAGAAACTTCTTCATTCACACATTGGGTTATCAATTTAACAAGTACGTGTCTTATCTTTTTTAAATCGCTAATTCTATTATCAACATCTTTCAGTTTATGTTCTGTCAAATGTTTTACATCTCCGCACCTGGCGTCGGAATCAATTTTTAACCCGAACAACTCTTTAATTTCTTTAAGAGTGAAGCCGAGTTCTTTAGCACGTTTAATGAATGACAATCGCTTCAAATCCGTTTCATCATAAATTCTATAACGCGATTCTCTTCGTTTCGGTTTCGGAAGCAATTTTAATTTTTCATAATAGCGAATAGTTTCAACATTTATTCCAACTTCTTCCGCTATTTGCCCAACAAAATATTCTGACATTTTTAAATTCCTTTTTTACTTCTTACACAAATATAATACACGTAGTATGGTACGGAGTCAAGAGATATTTTATTGAAATAAAAACATTTAACTAAAAGGGGGATTTGTCAAATATTTGACAAAATGAATTATCCTCCCGGTATAGTTTTACCACTGAAACAAAAACAATTTTTTCAATAATTAAAGGATACTGTTATGAAACGGTTATTATTTACTTTACTGTTTGGTGCTTTGCTGTCCGGCAATATTTTCAGCCAGGTTAAAGTTACAAACACAACTATTTTTAGAACGCACGAACAGTTACTTCTTGCTAATGAGATCAATGAAAGCGGTGAACCCTACGCCGAAGCCTTGGGTTATAATTTAGATGATCTTGATCCGTTCGTTCTGAATTCACCCGATTCAATTGCCTACACGTTAGGGATTGAAAATTATGAATACTCACGCTATCAACTTGGAACAATCATTTCACGATCAGGGTTAGGTTTACACATGATATGGTCGCCAATGATAGGTCAAATGGCAGGTATGGAAACTGATCCAAATTTTGACGGCTCCATGACAATGACACCAAACGGTTTTAAAGAAGATGATGAATTGATGAAGATGGTAATGCATTTGGGAATGCTTGCCAACCAAGCGCCTCCCGGGAATCCCTTCCCGCAATTTGCTGAATTTATCAGTGGCGATCCGAGACTACCGCAAAAGATTGACGCGCAAAAATTTGCTTGGGAAGATTTCAGCACACTTCGCTGGGATAGAAGTAAAATGGATAAAACACTTAACCTCGCCGCAATGGGGCAAACGTTGATGAAGCAATATTTATGGGCTAAAGACATGCTCGGCGCTTTTCATGATTCGATTGACAATGGTATTGATGCTGATGGCGTTGTTTCACCGGATTCAACCGGAAGCATTCACTTTGATCCGACCAACAATGTTTTTTACGGTGGGAATAATTTGGATGGATTTATCGGTCAAGTGTTAGTCGCTGAAGGAGTTAACAAGACGATGTTCCTCGTTAATTCATTAGCATACGATGGAACTACATTAGGCAGTGTTGACCCGATGACTTACGACCCGGCAAATGGTATAAAATACTTCCCACATAAGATAGCTGTAACAGAAACAAATGTTAGCGCGTCCATGCCACCGAAACCAACTTCATTTGTTGTAACTGATGCATCAAGTCATTTGTGGGATCAAATATCCTTTCTTTGGGGAACGGTAAATTTTCAGAATATGTCAGATCCAAATAATACGAGCGATGCAGCTCACTTAGCTTATAAACCGGTATTTGACGGCGATCCGTTTCCGGCAGCATTGTCACAAACCGGAATGATGGGAGTTTTTGATATTTTTATGGGAGCCGGCAAAGTAATAACAATGAATCTTCTGGCAATGCACTTCAATAAAACCGAAGGAACATTCGTTGATGTTGCAAATCTTAGCGGGGGAAGCCTTCAGCAAGGAACAAAAATTACTACTTTCAACGCGGGATATTCTCTTGCAATTCTTAAACAGGCAGTCGAAGAATTCAAGGGAATGGATTTATCTAATATGGTAAAAGAGGCTATTACTGCACAAGCAAATTTTATTTTGAATAAACTTTATGATGGAAATGGGAAATTTTATAATGAATATACAATTGGTTTTGGAGTTGATAATTCGCCTATCACATTAGAAGCTCAGTCATCAGCAATTCGTGGTTTAATTGCAGCATATCAAGTTACTGGCGATATAGCATATAAAAATGCTGCAGATAAAGGTTATGACTTTTTAATAAATAATTTTTATGTCCCAGAGGCAAAAGGTTTCCGTACTGCTCTTGGTAATAATATTGCAACCTATACACCGCTTAATTTTGCCGTGGTTGCCGGCGCTTTAAGAGAATCCAGATTAGTCCTTAATAAAGAAGAAGCTCCAATTATTTATACAAGATTTTTCAAAACAGTTGGGAACAAAATGCAGTTATCCGAAGGTGATAATTCAGGGGAAACCGGAAATGATTCTGACGGCGACGGCGTTCCATTTACACCCGATCAACCGGATAACCTTCCTCCGGTTTTTGCGTCGGAGGCAACTTTAGACCTGAATTCAGTAACAGATGTGAACGACGCTATTACTCTCGTAACTGATTATCAGCTCAATCAAAACTATCCAAATCCATTCAACCCCAGCACGGTCATTCGTTATCAGTTGCCGGAAAACGGTTTTGTTACCCTGAAGGTTTACAATATTCTTGGAAAAGAAGTTGCAGCATTAGTGAATGATAACCAACCAGCTGGAATTCACAATGTTAAATTTGATGCTTCGAATCTTGCAAGCGGTATTTACCTATACAAGCTTCAGGCTGGCAACTTCACCTCAGTAAAAAAATTAACGCTCTTGAAATAAAAACCAGAGTGGAATGTGTTTAGATAAAAACAATAAAGCCCGGTTAGCAATAATCGGGTTTTATTATTGTTCAAGAAAACCAAAATCAATTTGTTAGGAGACGGATTGAAGATGGAAATTTCGAATTCCTTTCTTCTTAGATACAAATTTATTTTGAAATAATCATTAGTTTAAATACAAACAAAAGAAAATTACCATGAGAAAGATTTACTTATTAGCTTTAGTTTTGTTGTTCATTACAATAAAAGGAAATTCAATGGAAGACGCGAATAAAACCGTTGCTAAGAATGCAAATGAGGTTTGTCCTATAAAAATAAGTGAAGAAGCGCCAAGTGCAGTCTTGCATACTATTGAAGGGAGAGCAATAAACATCAAGGATGTAATTAAAGGTGAGAAAGCAATTCTCATTTTTTACCGCGGCGGCTGGTGTCCTTATTGTAACTTGCAGTTAAGTGAACTGCAAAAAATCGAAAACGAACTTATTGATCTTGGTTTTAAGATTGTTGCCATAAGTATGGATAAACCGGAATATCTTTCCGCCACATTAGGCAAGTATAAAATGAAATATGAACTCTACTCCGACAGCAAAGCAAATGCCAGCAAAGCTTTCGGAATAGCTTTTACTGTTGAGAATGAGTACATACAGAAGTTAAAAAATTTCAATATGGATTTAGAGGCAAGTTCCGGAGAAACACATCATATTCTTCCGGTTCCGAGTGTATTTATTGTTGACGATAAAGGAATTATTCAATTCGAATATGTGAATCCCAATTATAAAATAAGGATAAACTCGAAACTTCTACTAGAAGCAGCTAAAATTATTCAATAGAAAGTATTTGAGATAGTTAATGAAACTCTGGATCAAATTAGCACTTGTAATATTTGTTATAACGAATGTTGTTATTGAAATAGTTCTCTTTGTTGTGAAACCTCAGGTAAAAGAACATTTAATATCTTTGCTTGGTGAAAAGCTGAAATCAACAGCCGCGGCTTCCGCCGTTGCTATTAGCGGAGATGAATTCAAAAAATTAAATTTTTCCGACCCATCAATTATTAATCACCCTGCATACCTTCACATCAAAAACCAGTTGAGCAAGACGAAGTTTAACCTTGGATTAAAGGAAGATATTTACACGCTCACTCTTATAAATAACAATACTGCGCTTTTTGGCGTTACTACAAATCCTAAATCATATTCCGGTGACACACTTCATTTACAAAACAATATACCGCGAGAAGCTCTGATTGAATCATATAGCCGGAACAAATGCATTTATACTAAACTCTACGACGATCAATATGGAACGTGGATTAGCGGGATGGCTCCGATATTGGATAGCTATGGAAAAGTTGTGGGTGTGGTACAGGTTGATAATTCGCTTCGTACCGTGCAAGCTTCTCTTTCCCAAATTGATAAATCAATTTTAATTATTCAACTGCTGTTTATTCCCGTTACAATTCTTTTAAGTATCACCATCGGCATGTATTTTACAAAACCGATAAAAGAAGCAAAAAAAAGGATTGACAAAATTTCTTCAGGAGATTACTCTGAAAATGTAAATATTAATGCCAGAGGGGAGATAAAAGAAATACTCAGTTCTACAGAAAATTTGAGAATAACAATTCTTGCGCAGCAAGAAAAAATATTTACTACTCTTTTTGAACTTCGAAATGCAAAACAAAAAGCTGAAGCTTCATCAAGAATGAAAGGCGAATTCCTTGCTTTGATCTCCCATGAAATACGCACACCTTTAAATATTATCCTGGGAAATTTAGAAGTTTTGAAATATGAGTTCGAGGGAGAAAAATTAATGGAAGTTGAAGAAATTACCGATTCCGTTAAACTTGGCAGCCTCCGGCTTATCAGAACGGTAGAAATGATTGTCCTTTACAGTGAACTGGCTTCCGGCAGTTATATAAAGACCGAAAAGATCGTAAACGTGAATAATTTGTTCTTCAGCTTAGTTGATAATTATAAAAAAATTGCTGATGAAAAGGGGCTGCAACTCAACAGTGATTGTATGGCAACTACCGGAGTAATCAAAGCGGATGAAAGGCTGCTTGGAGAATCCTTAACTCAGCTGATTGATAATGCAGTTAAATTTTCAACAGGCGGTTCAATTACTTTTTGTATTGCAAAGAAGAATGAAGGAATTAAAATTTTAATTATGGACAACGGCATTGGAATTTCAAAAAATTTTATGACCGATCTCTTTAAACCTTTCCGACAAGAAGATATGAGTATTGCCAGGCAGTTTGAAGGAAATGGATTGGGATTAGCTATTGTAAAAAAATGCTGCGAGCTTAGTGGTTTTGAACTGAAAATTGAAAGCGAAAAAAACAAAGGAACTACGGTTGAAGTTTACATTCCTAAAGAAAAATTATTTAATGCATAATTGGGAAAGGCATATTAATGGACAATTGGATTGAAATCGGAAAAGTTGAAGAGTTAAAACAGAAAGAATTGACCGAATTTGTAGTCGGTAAAACAAAATTTGCTGTCAGCTATAAGAACAATGAATTTGGAGTTATCTCAGGAGTTTGCAATCACGTTGGCGGACCTTTGGGTGAAGGACATATCGATGGCAACTATGTTGTTTGTCCATGGCATTTTTGGAAGTTCCATCATAAAACCGGAAAAGGCGAACCCGGATATGAAGAAGATAAAGTTCCGGCGTACAATATTAAAATAGAAGATGGAAAACTTTTTGTTGATCTCGATTCGGCTACGAAGAGGAACAAACTCCCGCACGCTCCTCATCCCTTAACAAAAAAAATTGAGCGAGAGCCGGGTGGAGTCCGGTTGGTAGGTATTTCTACAACTGCAATGAACAAAGATTTTCCTCGTTACAGCACTTCAGATCATCTATTAAATACGGCGCTCGATTATGCCACAAGCAAGGGATGTGAAACCAAACTTTTCAAACTGAATGAAATGAATATTCGAGCGTGCGAAGGATATTATTCAAAGTCAGCAAAGGCTTGTACATTTCCATGTACCATAACGCAAATTGATCAGTCTGATGAAATGGAAAAAATTTACGATGCATTTGTTCATTGGGGAGATGCATTTATCATCTCAACACCAATTCGCTGGGGAGTGGCAAGTAGTCTCTATTATAAAATGGTTGAGAGAATGAATAGTATTCAAAATCAAGAAACGATTGCCGGAAAACATCTGTTAAAAAATAAAGTAGTGGGGTTAATCATCACCGGCGGGCAAGATAATGTTCAGGGTGTTGCCGGAAGTATGCTTGGCTTTTTTGCTGAACTTGGCTGCCAGTTCCCGCAATTTCCTTTTATTGCCCATTCACGCGGCTGGAGCGCAGAGGATATGGAAAACAACGTCAAGTATGTTCAAGAAAGTAAAACGTTACACGATGGAGCAAAAGCATTGGTTGATAGAATTTATGAAATGGCAAGTTTGATGATCGGAGAAAATCCGCTTGAACAAAAGTTCAATAAAGGCGGTAGAAAAGCTTCGAGAGAAAGATGAGATTTTTTTTTCTGTTAAAACACGTTAATACTTATAACCTTTTATTTCTTCTTCGCTGAATTCAACGCCAAGACCAAGTGCAATCCGGTTTACAAAGTTAAAATAGCTTATAATTAAATTCACGGAAAGAATATCTTCATCACTCCACCCGGAAGACTTTATCTCATCAATTATTGTTTTTGTTATTTGGTCGGGAGAAATAGTTAGTAAAGCGGTATAATCTAGCAGTAATTTAACTCCGGGTTCGGTTTCAATTTTTCTAAAATCTCTAATAAGGAGTTCTACTTTTTCTCTATCCTTCCAGTAAAAGTTAAGCGCTTCTGCATGGTGGTTTATGCAATACTCACACTTGTTGGAAACAGATACTACTACCGCGATCATTTCTTTTAATTCACGAGAAAGATTTGATTTACCGAACATGATCGCTTTGTATAAGTCCATATGTTTTATCATTGCTTCAGGATTCAAACTATGGATTTTCATTATGTTGGAAAGTTTTCCGCGCGATTTAGCAATATCATCGTAAACCACTTTTAGCTTACCTTCGGCAAGCGCTTCATCAATAACTTTAATAAATGCCATCTTCACCTCAATTTAATTTTGAAAGTAGTTTACCTTCGTCAATCTCTCCATATGAAAAGAGTTCATTATTTACTAAAAGAGCCGGAGTTACAAATATTCTTTGGTCTTTTAAGACGTTAATATGGATTACATCCAAAAAAATTCTAGGATTTGCAGTTGTAATTTTTTGCAACTGTTCTTTAGCTCTCTCACAAGCTGCGCAATTATCAGAAACAATAAGTTTTAGGTACATCTTCTTTTTTTTATATGAAAATTAAGGGGAAGGCTAAAAAGTTTCTGTCAAATTCCCGACAATTTTTAAGAAATAAAAGCTCTAAGTTGTTCAATCTTGTTAATAATAAGCTTACTTCTATCGAAATCAATTACTCCTTTAGTGCGCAAATCGGTTAGAATATAATTTACCGTTTGTCTCGAGCAGGCGGTCAACTCACCAATATTTTGATGCTTCAAGAAAGGTTTTACAAAGATTTGTTCACCGATCTTTTTACCGTTTTTTTCTGCATATCTTAAAATAAAAGAAGCGACGCGCTGGTCGGCATCTTTAAAAATGAGGTCTTCAATCCTTTCTGAAAAGCTGCGGATTTTGAGTCCCAATATTTTGGTTAAACGTAAATTTAATTCAGGATTTTTTTCTATGAACGAAGAGAGATCATTTTTATTAACTGCGCAGATCAGGGATGGTTCAACAGTTATTGCAAAATCCGTTCTCTTCTCTTCTTCCAGATAAGCCATTTCTCCAAAAATTTCTCCCGGATTTATTATAGCGATAATCTTTTCGCTCCCGTCAGCAAGATATTTTGTGATTTTAACTCTGCCGGTTTTTAAGAAATAAATATTTTTTGATGGTTCGTTAGCAAAGTAAATTGGTTCATCCCCTTTAACTTCTTTGTCGTTAATCATGGAATTCAATTCCATCATTTTCTCTTTGCTGAGGTTGCTAAAGAGATTAAAATTTTCTAAATACCAAAGTTTTGTTTTATCAGCCATTTTCAAACTCATTATTAATTATACCTAAATATAATAATTCCTACGGTAATACATTTACCGCATCTCTCAAATTTTGCTGCTAAAGATGAGCATAGATTTGAGTAGTTGTAAGAGATTCATGTCCAAGTAATTCTTTCACAACATATAACGATACACTGCGTTGTACTAAAAGAGAAGCGAAGGAATGGCGTAAAGTGTGGAAGTGAATTTTATCATCTAAACCGGCAGCGCGAACCGACTTCTTGAATTGTTTACTTACAAAATCTACATTGAGTTTAATTCCGTTTATCCGGGCAAAGACAAAAGTATTTTTTTCTAAATCAATAACCTTGGGTAATTGGTTAGATAGCTGACTTCTAAGGACGGCACTGATCGGAATGATTCTTTCTTTTTTGCTTTTGGTTGTGAAAGTAGCCGAGCATTGAACGGTGATAATATTCTGTTTAAAGTCTATCCAATTCCATTTCATATTTAGTAACTCTCCTAAACGCATCCCGGTATAATAAGCAGTAGTGAATAAAACTTTGAGGTAATCTTTTTGTGCATGTTCAATGATGATCTTCAGTTCGATTTCAGAAATGAAGAATGGAAAT
>MNVA01000222.1 GCA_001871325.1 Ignavibacteria bacterium CG1_02_37_35 | reverse complement strand
AATTATTATTGGATGCGAATAAAAGAAATTCAATACTCTTTGATCAATTGGGACCACCTCGTTGAAAAACTTTAGTAATCCATGTACGACTTTTGCCTAAATGTCTAGCAAGTTCAGCTCTATTTTTCACAATTCCAGCATCAATTATGTGTTGATAGCTAATCGCCAATTTATCATAATTAATTCTTCCTTTTAGTTTTGTTTTGTTGATGACTCGAATAAATAGACGGGGCATCGCCTTTACTAAGTATTTGCGTTCGATCTTCAAGTATCTGATGATTTTCGAACTGTCTAAGGCAATGATGTTCTGATGGAACCCGTTTTTGTTATTAAAATGGGCAATTTTAGGCGATAAAAAACCGAACTTCTGTCGAACTTGCGGAGCTTAAAAAAATCCTGAACAAAATTCAGGTTTTTTTTTATTTTATGAGTTACTCCCTTTACATATTAAAATCTCAATCTGCAGAAAAATATTACACCGGAATTTCTGCCAATCCCGAATTACGATTATCATATCATAACACATTCGAAAAGGGATTCACCTCACGCTACCGTCCTTGGGAAATTATTTTTACAAAAGAATACGAATCAAAAGAAATCGCACACCAAGTTGAATTGAAAATCAAAAACTGGAAAAGCAAAAAGCTGATTGAGAAAACTATTTCAGGAGAGATTCTTTTATAAAGATTCGGCTGTTATCCCGACTTCGGCGAGATGTTCGCAGGGCACAAACTTCAAAGGAACTTGATGATTCAGATTAAAGATAAATGAAAGACTTGATTAAGGCATCAACCTGTCTTTAAACCTTCTGCTCATCTGGAGTTTTTCCCCATTTTTCAGAATAACCACATAATCTCCATGCGACCATGGCTGCATTTCTTGTATTTGTTCGATGTTAACAATATAAGAACGATGAATTCGAGCGAACATTTCCGGGTCAAGGGATGCTTCAAGATTAGTCATCGTTTCTCTTAACAGATATTTTCCTTTTATTGTATGAAGTTCGGCATATTTTTCTGCCGATGATATGTAGAGAATCTCTTTTAACGCAACGAAAAAATATTTGGCTCCAACATTTATTAGAATCCTATCTAAATATTTCTTCTCTTTTTTAATTTCATTTAAGATTAATCGAAGTTCATCAGATTTGTTTCTTTTAATTTTTATTTCATCGAGCACACGGTTGAACGAAACTTTAAACCGCTCTTGATCAAAAGGTTTTAAGAGATAATCGACTGCGTTCACATCAAAAGCATCAATCGCATACTGATCATAAGCAGTTACGAATACAACCGGCGGCATATTCTCAGAACCGATTTCCGCGAGAACTCCGAATCCATCTTTCCCCGGCATCTGAATATCGAGAAAAACTATATCAGGTTTATCATTTCTTATTTTGTCTATCGCCTCCAAACCATTTCCGGCTTCAAAAATTTGTTCGATTTCTTTTTCGTTATTTAAAAAAGAGATGATCTTTTTGCGAGCCGGTTGTTCATCATCAACAATCAGTACTTTCATTGTTGTAATTCCTCAACTTTAAATGGAATTTCGATGGTAAGATACAAACCACCTTCTTCTCTATTTTGCCAATTGAATTCAAAATCATTCCCGTATAATTTTTCCAATCGTTCGGCGGTGTTTGATAAACCCACACCGCTTGACAATGCTTCATTAAAATTTTTCTGCATGCCCGGAGCATTGTCCACTATTTCTATTAGAAGTTTGGTTTCAATCCTTTTTACAGTTATTTCAATTTTGGTCCCCGATAAATTTTCCATTCCATATTTAATCGAATTTTCAACCAGCGGTTGAAAAAGAAAATTTGGGACCATAGCATTTTCAATATCCTTATCTAAATGCAATTCAATAGTTAGCTTATCTTTGAAACGAGCTTTCATAATATCAGTATAGAGATTCAGAATTTCAATTTCCTTAACAAGAATATTTTCACCTTTGGATGAACTTTTTAAAGTTATTCTTAAAAGATCGCTGAGGTTCGCGATCATTTTGTCGGCAGCATGAATATCTTCATACATGGTTGATGAAATCATGTTGAGCGTGTTAAAAAGGAAATGAGGATTCAATTGCATCTTTAGAGTTTCAAGGCGCGCACGGGTAAGCTGTTCTTCTAATTTTGCGGTTTTAAGATTTTGCTCCTCGTTTCTCTTGTTCATTTTATAAATCGTATAAACGATAAACACTATCCAAAAGACGATGAATTGTTTTAAATATTCCATCACAATTCTATAGGGGATATAACCATAATTATAATTTCCCAAATCCAACGCCGGATAGATTATCGAACGGGTAATATACATCAGTCCGGTGTGCGTTAACCCGATGACGATGGTGGCGAGAAGATAAAGAGGGATAAGTTTGAGAAAATTATTTTTGTTGAAAGGAAATCTTTTAAAGAATGCAAGAATCGCCGGAACTAACAACCAAAAAGTATAAACTCCCGTCAGCTCATCAATTAATGGATAGATAGCTTTTGCCCAATCCGCCGGAGTTAATTCGTAATACCGTTCTGCTAATTCCGCTGAAATGTTTATAGAGGCGCTCATCAGCGCCATAATAGTGGCGATAATGAAGACAGCAATAAAAAGTTTTGGTTTATTTCTTCCGTCGAGAAGGTTCATAATAAAATCTCAGGTTTCGGTAAACATTTATTCTTTTCTCGTAGCAAATATCTCCATTTTCTTTAAAGTTAAAAACATATTGGGCATGAAAGGGATTCCGGAAGGTATGAGCGGGATAAATTATTTCAACTCTTTTATCATTTCAATTAACAAAAAAATACGCATCACTCTTAAACTAAATTATAAAATCTTTCTACATCCCTTTTGCGCCTCAATTCTCGCCGTTCGTGACAAATCATCTGCAATAGGGAAATACGTATGATAATTTTGCTATCGAAACTTTAACAAAAAGGAACTACTATGGAAACAGTACAAAGACGTTACGATATAGATTGGCTAAGAGTTATAGCTTTCTATATACTTATTTTTTTTCATGTTGGAATGGTTTTCGTTCCATGGGAATTTCATCTTAAAAATAATGTCACCGTGGAATGGTTTGAAACATGGATGGCATTTTTGCATCAATGGCGGTTGCCGTTGTTGTTTATGATTTCCGGAATTGTTCTTTACCATTCAATGGGTAAACGAATCGGTAAAAAATATTTTGGTGAACGAAGCAAGCGGCTTTTAATTCCTCTTTTATTCGGAATGTTTGTAATCGTTCCTCCACAAATTTATTACGATAGATTGTTTCATGGAATTAATTTCGCCAATTACTGGGAATTCTGGAAAACGGTTTTCAATTTTGTACCATATCCATTAGGTGGATCTGTAAGCTGGCATCACCTCTGGTATGTACTTTACATTTTTATTTATTCTATACTTGCTTATCCGTTATTCAAATATTTAAGAAGCGAAAAATCTCTTTCCTTGAAAAATAATATCGGTTCGTTTTTGAAAAAATATCCGAACACGATCTATTTGATTACAATCCCATTTCTTTATTTCTATTATACGCTTGCTCAAAAATATCCTGAGACACACGGATTAATTGATGATTGGTATAACCACAGCATTTCATTTTCTTTATTCATCCTTGGTTTTTGCATCTCAGCGATTGATGGATTTTGGGAAGTGCTGGTTGCAAAAAGAAAACAATCTTTAATCCAGGCGGTTATTCCTGCTGCTGTATTGGCAATGTTAGTTTGGGGTCCGACTTTCGAAGTTGTTAATGAGGATGCCGGTTGGTTCATCTATGTTTACGGAATATTCAAAATGGTGATGATCCCGTCTTTGTTATTTGCCGCAGTTGGGTATGGAAGAATTTATCTGAATAAGTCAAGCAAAATCCTAACTTATGCAAATGAGTCGGTTTATCCGCTTTATATTTTACATCAAACCGTCGAATTGATTTTCGCTTATTACATCATTCAATTGGATTGGGGAGTTCTGCCGAAGTTTGTTTTATTAGTGGTAGCTACATTCGGAGTAAGCTTAGCGCTTTATGAACTTATTATTAAACGCTTTGCTGTTGCACGCCTGCTTTTCGGAATGAAATCCAAACCGAAAACAATTAGAATTTCAACTCAAAGAAAAACCGGTTCGCTTTCAACTGTAGAAGGTGAAGGTTCCTTAAACTCATAAAAGACTTTCATCATTTTTAATTTGATAAAAAAACTTTTTATGTCATAGAAATCTTGAGGTAAAAGCTGCAAAGAAATTTGGAGCTTTTTATTTTAAATGACTGTGGTGAAATTAAATGGAGAGTTCTCTAACTGGTTCCGTTCAAGATTAGTAGATTTAGTTAAAAGCGGGTATGATCATTGACTGAATTAAATTCATTGTTCTGTACCACTGATCATTTGCTGTAGATGATTCGATACCACTCCACTTATTTGTTGTAACAACTACAAGATTTAATTTAGGGACAACAACAATAAATTGTCCTCCATAACCATTTGCGAAACTATAATTGCCTATCGAGCTTTGCCCTGTCCACCAGCAATAACCGTAACCATCCGTAAACGGCAAAACATTATTTGTTGAAATTTTTAATGTAATGATTTGGTCGATCCATTGTGAAGAGACAATCCGCCTCCCATCGTACTCGCCGCGATTCAGAATTAGCTGTCCGATTTTTATCATGTCATAGGGAGTAATTTGCAATCCAGCGCCGCCATTATTAAATCCTTGTTTATCAACCGCTCAATTGCTGTTACTAATACCAAGAGAATCAAATAGATAGAGTTTAGCAAAGTCCAATGTCTTCATTCCAGAGGCACGTGAAATAATTACTGAGAGAAGATGAAGAGCTGCAGAATTGTAGGTGAAAACTTCTCCCGCCTGAGAGGTTAAAGGTTTATCAGTAAGGTATTGTACTTGATTTGCCGAAGTGATCCAATTGTTGAAACCAGAAACATAGACGAGTTCTTCCCATTCGAATCCGCTGCTCATCGTCAAAAGATGACGAATTTTTATGTTGGTTTTTTCAGTGGACAGATTTTCTACCAACGAGCTGATATAATCTCCAATAGGTTGATCGATCGATTTG
This sequence comes from Ignavibacteria bacterium CG1_02_37_35, assembly GCA_001871325.1. GTDB lineage: Bacteria > Bacteroidota > Ignavibacteria > Ignavibacteriales > Ignavibacteriaceae > UBA1563. The sequence continues at coordinate 3,814 of MNVA01000222.1, read as the reverse complement.
ATAGACCCTTTGTCAGTTGCTATTCCGATTAATAACCCAACTACACTTTTTGTAACTGACATGACATCGTTGGCGGCAACGGCACTTCCGTCATTGTAAAATGCTTCTTTAATAATCTTACCGTTATAAGAAACCACTAAACTTTTTAGACTGGTAATTTGTTTCGCTTGTGAAAAGGCTTCATCAAGTTTCGCATTGTCAACTGCAGTGATTGGATTAGTGCTATCATTTTTTAAACAAGATAGAAACAAGAAAACCATTAAAAGAGCAACAGGTAACGGCGCATTTATTAATTTCATTTTTTCCATCTTTTGAAGTTATAACAGTTCCATTTTTTACTTTCTCCGTTTCATCACCACAGCAGCTTTTATCCGATTTATATCGTCTCCATCAATCACTACTTAATATTTTTTTCGTTTTTTAGTTTAAGATTTTTTTTTCAGCCTATGAATTATTCTGAATTTTTAACTCATGTTACGCAGAACTTTTAGGTATTAACCCCGCCATTCAGAGCCTGTGTTAATATTCAATAAAAACTGGTAAAACGGTTGCTAATTGTTCGTTTTCGGTTTATTTTCCCACAGTTGAAACTGTGGGCTAAGGATTTTCACACAGCCTCTAAATACCGGGGTTACTCGATAAAGAAATTGCGTAAGGTGAATTTTTAATTCTCATAAAATCCCAAAGGAGCTATGTCATGTTTAGAATTCGACTTTCTCTCACTGTAATTGCATCTCTGTTATGCGCTTATTTTTTGTATCCCCAAAATTTTAATTGGGAGTGGCAAAACCCGAAACCAACCGGGGCTGATTATAATCATGCTTTAATTTTATCTCCATCGAAATATTTTCTTTTCGGCAACGGAGGAGCCGTCTCAATCTCCACAAATAATGGAAGTACGTGGGAGGTTGCATATGTTGACCCTCAAGAAAGAAATATAAACGATGCTGATTTCACCGATGAACTTACCGGCTGGATTGCCGGCTACAGCGGTTTAATAATGAAAACCACCGACGGCGGATTAACATGGGTTGAAAAATCTTCAGGCATAACACAAACTTTATATGGTATAGATTTTATCGGCAACTTTGGAATTGCAGTTGGCTCGGCGGGCACTTTAATAAAATCAACCGACGGTGGTGAAACCTGGACTTCATCAAATTATGGAACAACAACTCTTTATGATATTCATTTTATTAATGAAACTACTGCCTATCTTGCAGGTTCATCAGCAACTACCGGGCGATTATTAAAAACAACAGATGCGGGGGCTACCTGGATCGATATCAGTTCTCTATTGCCGGGTATTTCCGGAACGGTAAGAAGTATTAGTTTTCCATCTGTTAATGTTGGCTTTATTTGCACAAGTGTCGGAACAATTTACAAAACAGCCAATGCCGGTTCATCCTGGACGCAATCATATTTTATCGGCACCACAGCAAATATTATCAATTCAATTAACTTCGCAGACACCTTATTTGGCGCCGCCGCAACAATAAACGGAAGAGTAATTTTAACAACTGACGGCGGAACTAATTGGTCGTTAATTCAAACATCTTTAACCAAAACATTATATTCAGTTTCGACTGTGCAGCAGGTTGTTAACAATTCTTTGTTAAACAATTCAGTGCTTATTGGAGGAGACTCGGGTACGATTATTTTGAGCGGTGATAACGGCAGCACGTGGAATTTAGGTTTTACTGCCGCTTCACAAGAACAACTTCAACGCGGTTCTTTTCCTTCTGCTAATGTTGGTTATGTTGTTGGAGGAAGTATATCCACCGGTAATTCATTTGGAGATCTTTTAAAAACAACCGATGGCGGCAATAGCTGGGTTAAGCTCTCATTTCAATCCGATTACAGAATATACTCCGTCTTCTTTTTGGATGAGCAGCTCGGTTATGTTGGCTCTCAAGGTCCTTCCGGTTTATACAGAACAACAGACGGCGGACAGAACTGGACTTCGATCAATACAGGAACGGGAGTTACGTCAAGCATTCTTTACGATATTGATTTCATTAATCCCGATACCGGTTTTGTTTGTTATGCAAGCAGTCAAGTTGCACGAACAACAAACGGCGGAGCAACCTGGTCAAGTATCTCTCCCGGATGGTCTTCTGCGGCAGTTTACGATATGTTCATTGTTTCAACAAGTTCTATCTATATTTTAGGTCCCGGCGGAAGAATAAGCCGTTCGACAGATGGTGGAAATAATTTCTCTCAGCTTACAAGTTTGGGTACTACTACGTTGTATTCTTTATACTTTGTAAGTGCTGACACAGGATTCATCGCAGCAAGCTCGGGAAAAATATTTAAAACAGTTGACGGTTTAAATTTTAATGAAATTACCAGCCCGGTTACTACAACAAATTATGTTATAAGATTCCTTAATGGTCAGATTGGCTGGTTAGGATCATCCGGCGGTAATGTTTATTACACAACAGACGGAGGGAATTCCTGGACTAAAGCATCGGTATCTCTTGGTTACGCACCGAGTATAAGAGACATCCAAATAAAAGATGATAAATTATGGTTAATCGGAACTGACGGATTGATTATTCGTGGTTATGCTGATCCGCTTATTCCGGTTGAACTTGTTTCTTTTAATGCAATGCTTACCGGCAGCACAGTGAATTTGAATTGGGCAACGGCAACGGAAATCAATAACAATGGTTTTGAAATAGAAAGGAGTAATGAAAATAAAGTCTGGCAAAAAATAGCATTTATAAAAGGAAAAGGAACAACAACTGAAATGAATTTCTACCATTATGAAGATAATAATGTTGCTGCCGGAAAGCATTTCTACCGGCTAAAACAAATCGATTTTGAAGGCGCTATTAACTATTCGCAGGAAGTTGAAGTAAATGTTGGAACTCAAATGCAATACGCTTTGGATCAAAATTTCCCGAATCCATTTAATCCGGTTACAGTCATCAGTTGGCAGTTGCCGGTCAGCAGTCATGTGTCATTAAAGGTTTACGATTTGCTAGGTAACGAAGTAGCGGTCTTAGTTGATGATATCAAACCTATGGGACGGTACGAAGTTAAATTTGATGCAGCCACTGCCGGCGGTGGATTAGCAAGCGGAATGTACATTTATAAACTTCAAGCCGGTAATTATAATAAGGTTCGCAAAATGATTCTTTTAAAATAATTACAAAGTCACCTTACGCAAATATTGTAGTACCCGTTAGCAATGGGTTAGTTAACGGATAAAAATTATTTAATTTATCGATTCCGAAAGCTATCGGAATCGATTTACATCCGATTAACTGTTTCTTGCGTAAGGTGAGTTATTAACTTCAAACAACTTAGAACAACTTTTTTCTAATGGCGGTCATTAGAAATTTTTAGCTGTTGACAAATCCGGGATAATGATAAAATGCTAAAGAATGTGGATTATATTTTTCAGAGGACGGTGTTGAAGTAAGATTCCTTAGTGTCTCGTGTTGATTTTCGGGATAAAGTATTCGTGCTAATTTCCCATCTGGCGGGGCAATTCGTGTCTGAATTGTTTAACTAGACTATTTCACAACTTAATTTTTTTTGTGACCATTAAACAACGCGAGAATTTCGTTTTGAGTAGCTATTAATAATGCACACCAGATACGCTAAGTTAATGAGATTTTTTTTTGTCCTTTAATTTGTGTGATTTTTTCTTAATCAGTTCCATGAAATTTACGGAAGGTAAAATGTATTTCCCGTTTATAGAATTAGCTGTAAGCTCACCAATTATTCCGCGTGAAGTAGAGTAAGCCATCGCCAAGCCATTCGGGATAAGAAGTTTTGTTATTTCTTCTCTTGTTGTATCCCG
>MNVA01000228.1 GCA_001871325.1 Ignavibacteria bacterium CG1_02_37_35 | reverse complement strand
CGACTTGAATACCATCAAATGAGGCTCCAAAATATTTTTGGAGCGAATTTAGTCCGAGATAGACAGAAGGTAAATCTTTTTCATTGCCAAGGCTTCCGGGAAGCGAAATATCTCTTCCAACTCCCGCATGGAAAATTGAGAAGAGATTGAAATCAGCAAAATTAAAATTAGGATTTTGATTCCCGGCAAGAGTCCAGACTTCCTTCATAAATTCAGCCATCGCTGTAAAATCAGTTGAATTAACCGCCGGAGAGTAGTTCCTCATCGTTTTTGAAACGGTTATAACTTGAGGAAGAATCTGATAAACAACATTTGCTTTTCCGTTTGATACTTTTGAAAAATAATTTTTAGCAAACTCAACATGATTGGCGAAATAACTCACATCGTGCGGTAAAGGATCAATAATTTTATCGCCATAATCCTTCTCATAAATTGAGTTAAAAGTTCCATCACCGGCTGTGTTATTATCGGTATCTTTTTGAAACTCAACCATAACAGCAAGAATTTTTATCGTATCGGAAGAACTGCGGTTAAGCGCCGCCAGTTGCGGGAAAGGATTAATTTTGCCGATAAAAGTTTGGGCAGAAAGACTGCCCAAACTGAAGACAAGAAAAGCGAAAAAATACTCTTTAAGAAATTTCATTCAGATTAAATTCCCCGCGGCAAACCGTTTGACTGCTCGAGAATTGAATCCCAGCCAATGGAAAGAGTAAAACGAAGCGTGTTGTCTAATGGATGATTCTCACCGTTTTTAAATACGCTTGTTGAAATGTAACTGAAATCGAACCCGTAAATATCATATTTAATTCCGGAGCCTAAAGTCATAAATTTTCTATTTCCGTAAGAGGGATCTTCATAGAAAAATCCGCCTCGAACCGCAAACATAAACCCGTCTCTCATATTTCCGTACCAATATTCCAAGCCAATCGAAGTTACAATGTCGCGCAATTCTTCCTTGAAGGGTTTGTTTGACCATGAGGAGAACAAAGCGCGGTAGACCGGGTCAACTGTGGTTACAACGGAAGTATCTGTCCCGATAATTTCTTCTTTCGTAAGTTTGTTTACTAAAAGTTTGCTGAAGTCCATTGTCCACGTTAGTGAATTGAATTCGTCTTTCATCAAAACAGTTGCAAACCCTAAACGAAAATTTGTTGGAATAGGATCGGCTTGAGCTTTATCAATATAGAAAATCTTCGGACCGATGTTGCTTAAATTCATTCCGATACTGAAACGGTTACTTAAATCTTCGTCGAGATAAGGGATGTAAAATTCGGTCGGACGCCACATGGCGCCTATATCAAAGCTAACACTTGTTGCAATACCTGAGCCGGTCTCTTGTGCAGTCGGCTTATCGGATAAATTACTGTGGATAATTCGGAAGTTTAATCCGAGTCCCCAATCGCTTGATAGCTTCGTAGCATATCCGAGAGTAAGCGCTGCATCAAAAGAACGGAAAGTTCCGAGCGGATCTGGAGAATCTGGACCCGTGCGGACAAACTCGCCGTAGTTCATATAAGTGATACTTGATGTTACGCTTCCCTGTATGCTTTCAATATAATTTCTGTACGTTACATAATCGTAAAACAGATCAAGTTTAAATTGCGGCAGCCAGTTACTGTGGGTAAGGCTTGCTTCCTGCCCCGTTAAAAAAGCAATCCCTGCTGGGTTCCAAAATATTGCTGATGAATTATCTGCTAATCCTGTTCCTGTTTCACCCATAGCGCCGGCACGGGAATCGGGAGCCAAAAGTAAAAATGGAACGGCTGCTTCACCCTGTCCATACGTGATTTTTGTTATACTCATAATCAGTAAACCGAGCATTAACATTCTTGAGAGCATTTTCATTCGTTTTCCTTGTGATTTATAATTTATTATTTTTTATTTATAAGTAAGTAAAGACTATTTGATAATGGACATTTTGCCGATAACATTTTGGTTTATTGTCCCATCAACTGAATTTACCATGATTTTGTAAAGATAAACTCCGTTTGCAATTTCGTTGTTGTCCTGATCTTTTCCGTTCCAATCAACCCTGACAAATCTGTCCATAGTAGCGTCGGTTTTTTCAATTTCCGCTATTGCTCTTCCAGCGATAGTATAAATTTTAATTTTAACTGAAATCGGTTTATCAATATTGTGTTGAAATGTGAAAGTCGTAGCGCCTTTAGACGGATTTGGATAATTCATCACATAATCAATAGTTAAGCCGCTGTTCTCAACCACTTTGAAAAATTCTGTTTGAGATGAAAAGTTATTGAACACGTCCCAGGCTTTAACCAGAATTTTATTTTCGCCTTTCCCAAGGTTATTAAATTTATATTTCACTTGTCCCGATTTCCCCTCGGCATCGAGATCACCGGTAAAATAATTTGCAAGATCAAGAGTGTTGGACTCTTTATCATTAAGTACTGCTTCCAATTTATGCCCAATACCCGAGCCAGTGGTGTTTAAGCCAGTCTCGTCCGTCAGTTTTACAAGTAATGAAGAATTTGGATTGATCAAATAGCCGTTTGTGTTCTGTAAATCATCAAAACGAATTTCTATTTCGGGTCCTCTGCCGTCATTTGCAACCGATGAATCAGTTCCGCCAATTAAAATATTTGAGGTGACTGCGACCCCGTCGCTTTCACCGTTAAAGAAGTAAAAAACTATTTTCCCGTTCTTGTTTTCGTAGGAAATATCTTTCGGAACAATGAAGCTTGTTTCAAAAACTCCATTGCTGATGCTTACTCTTCCCTTAAATATCAACCCGCCCTGTTGAACAACCTGGAAGGCCGGACCAAAATCTTCATACGATACAAATCGTCTAGAATCAAAAATCGAGAGGATACCCTCTCCGCTAAAATCACTTTTTACTGAATTGTTTTTATCGCGAACTGTTCCTGTAAGAGTAACTTTTCCTAACGCTTTTATTTGTGCGGCTATTGATGTTGAAGCGTGGTTGATCGAATCTACCGCTCCATTTTCTTGCGGTATCTGCAGCCGTAATGTTGGATCGGCAAAAAGATGAAATTTTAAAGAGTTTGGATCGTAGTAAACAGACTTTGTTAAAAAATAAGCTTTACCGATAGGAATCGGCAGATTTAATGTGTCCCGATTGCTCTTCAACATATTTGTATAAAATTTATTATTTAACGCAGCATTTTGATCAGAATAAACAGGGCGAACAGAAGAAAGAGATCCAATAGCGCCGGAATTTTCTTTTAAGACCAAATCTTCTGCGGAACTTTGCACACCGGTTTTGTCATAATACCCAAAATCGCAAGTTGCGGCTGTTAAGAAAAAATAATCTTCATTTTTTAACTGTGGAATAGTAACACTTTGAACAAAAACTTGTTCGTGAGTCCAAAGTTCCGGGCTTCCGTGTCCAATAAAATTTAAAAGAATAGTTCCCTCGTTTATCGCGTCAATGATCGCCTGGTTTACTTCCGGTTTTCGTCTTCCCGGACCAGTGATAACCGTTGGGTATGCAGCCAAATAGACTTTTTTCAAATCAAAAGAAATTGGTATATAAGAATTAGCTAAAGCCTCGGACTGCCCTGTGTGCAGACTTCCGTCATCACCGCCGAGCGATTTTTTGCCATCGTCTGCAACAAGAGTAATCAAATTTTTCCATGGTCCTTTTTCTGATCCGGTTTCATAATGGATGATTTTATCAACAACATTTTTTGCGTCTGCCAGCCCCCTGATTGGTAAACGACCGATGGCAAGATCGGGTTTTTGATCGTTCCCAAGAATAGCGGCGTAATAATCATCCGAAGCATACGAATAAATTTCATCAAGAAATTCTTCAGTTTCAAAAGGAATGACAAAATTTCCGTTTCCCCCTTCTATATTTTTATAATCATAATCGCCATCGCCAAAAAGTAAAACGTATTCCGGTTTTACGGTCCAATGATTATATGCATAACGGAGAAAATCGCGTATGGCAGAAGGATCTTTCATCCCGCAGGAAAATTCATCAAAAATATCGTCAACGTCAATCACGGTCGTGGATATTTTAACTTTGCTTTCGTTCTCGCGATAATTCTTAAGACGGTTTGCCTGATCAATAAAATCTTTGTGAGTAATAATGATGAATTTTGACTTTCCATCTGTACCGTGAAGATCTTGATTTTTCACTTCAACCGGATTTACCGGAGTTTTAATATCGCTTTCAACGCATGCAATATATTTTGAGTTCGGGCTAAACGTTTCATCTGCCTGGAAAACAAAATCGCCGGCGCTTTGTTTAATTGGATCGCTGACTTCTTTCACATTTTCATAATCACTAATATTAAAAACTCTAATATTAGTGGAACCAAAGTTTGACAGTTGATATTCTGTTATACCACCGGCGTTATTTGAATAGAAAATTAATTTTTCAACCGAATATTTTAAATCCCTCGAATAAGTGATTTCGTAATAATTTAAATAACCGGTTGATGCAAAGTCAGGAGGTGAATAAGTAAATTTTAATAAACTTCGGTTCTCGGGAAGTGAACCCGAAAAAGAAAAACTACTATTATCAAGCGTTCCGTAAGAATATTGCCCATGCCCTGAAATATTCTTCACTAGCATGGCTGATCCGTTTTCTTCCACTTTAAAGGGAACACTTACCGTAGCATTACTCGCAAACTGAATTTTATAATTAACGGTAGTATTCGGCAACATTCCACCCAATTTTAACGAGTAGCTTCTGCTCTTAATTGATTCTGTAAACTCATCACCAACAAAATGTCTTCCGGTTTTTCCAATATTTATTTTATCGTCTTCATAAAAAAGATAAGCCTGAGTTGAAGCCTGAACAATTTTATCCTGGCTATCTAAACCCGGTTGAGCAGCCATCCGCTTCCCTGCCATTCCGCCTGATGTAATCCAATAATAATTTTGTTTTGAATAAGGATTATACGAGCGAATAATTTTATTACTGTTTGAGTCATACTTCCAAAAATCTGTTCCTCTTCCATAAAACAAGAGGTAATCTCCGTCATCAAATTTTCCGTCTTGCTCACCTGAAACGGTGATTGCAATTTCAACCAAATCGTTTGCCCGCCCTGCTTCCGGATTCTCGTTTAATGTAGACCCGCCATTATTATAAATTTTTATAGTTTTTGGGTCAACGGCTGCCGCGTCTATACCAAACGAACTTAACATTGCTTTTGTAATTTTGTAAACTCCCTCGGATGGGGCTTCAAATCTTACCCACTTCCCTGTTGCAAGCACCGAGGGAGTGACGGCAGTTTTTTTCTGAAGTTTGTTTCCAACACTCCATCGTTTGGCAACATCATAATTCAAAAGAAAATCTTTCACAAAAACATCATCATTTTTTAGAGCACCTGTAGTTGAGGGAGCAAAAGAAATTTGTACTCGAATTGAATTGTACAATCTAATTTTATTTTCATCTGCAAAAAACAGAACTGGCTTAAAAAGGATTGTCTGTACCGCTACATCACGCACTATACCAAAGTCTCCGAAAGAAACTAATTCCGCATTTTTATTCTGATAATAGTTCTTACCGGTTGCATAGAAAAAATCTGAAATCCCATTTTCTTTTTTCGGAAAAGGAACCGGTAAAAGCTGCCCGGGGATATCTTTAAAAGAATAATCTAAAACTTGAATAGTATTTCCAACTTCAGCAGGAACACCGATATTAATTCTTTTAGAAAGAATTTCAGGTTCTCCAAAACTCATCATATTTTCGACCGAAGCTCCGAGAAAGGAGACTTTCGAAAATTCTTTACCATCGGCAGAAATTTTTTCACCAGGTAAGTATTGAGGCGTGAACTCAATTACCATTGAGGATGAAGTTGATGAAATTACTTTTATATCTTCTTGGGGGAGAATCTGAATGTATAAAAGAAATATCATTAACGAGATTTTGCTAAGATTTCTCATCAAAATTAATCCATATTGAAAGTTTTAATTTAACACTAAAGTAGCAAATATCTCGAAAAAGTATTTCTCCTAAATTTTGATTCAAAAATAGGCAATGATAGGGTTACATGTCAAGGCATTTTAAAAATTTCTTTTACTTAATTTTCCCCCATCATAATCCGAGCTTTTCTTTATTCCTCCGCATAGCGAGGATGCAAAACTGAATATGCTCCTCAAGTGGAATTTCGAGCCCCAACGCACCTTTTCGAATATCATCTCTGCTCACCTGGCGAGCAAAGGCTTTGTCTTTCATTTTTTTCAACACTGACCTCACCTCAACTTCATCAACCGTTCTGCTTGGACGTACGTATGCGACTGCAGTAATAAATCCAGCCAACTCGTCACATGCGAATAAAACTTTTTTCAACAACGTATCCCGTGGTTCACCGGAGTAATCTGCATGCGACAAAATTGATTTTGTAAATTTTTCATCGAAACCTCTTTCGTGTAAAATCTTTTCTCCTATAAAAGGATGTTCTTCGGTAGTGGGATATTTTTCATAATCAAAATCGTGAAGCAAAGCTACATTACCCCAATATTCGACATCTTCCCTAAATTTTTCAGCATACGCACGAACGCATGTTTCAACGGCAAAAGCGTGTTTCAGCAAACTTTCGTTATGAGTAAATTCTTTTAATATTGATAAACAAACTTCCCTATTTCGCGAATTATCTTCCATCATTTCCCTTTTTTAATTTTAGTTGACGAGGCACTCGGACACAACTCCGCAACTTTACATTCTACACATTTCGGTTTTCTCGCTATACATATTTGTCGTCCGTGATTCATAAGTAAATGCCCTGAGATCGTCCAATCTTTTTCCGGTAAAAGTTCTTTTATTCTGGATTCAATTTTTTCCGGATCATCGGAATTGATGAATCCAAGCAAATTTGAAAGGCGTTTAACATGGGTATCAACTGCCACCGCGGGGATTCCAAACGCGTTCCCGAGTACAACAGACGCGGTCTTTCTCCCAACTCCGGCAAGATTAGTTAAATCCTCAAAATCTTTTGGTACTGCCCCACCATAATTTTCTGCCAATGTTTTGCAGCAACTCTGTATGCTTTTCGCCTTCTGCTTGTAAAATCCAGTTGAAAATATTTCCTTCTCAATTTCTTCTTGGGGAACAGAAATGAAATCCTTCGGTGTTTTATACTTTTTAAAAAGTTCTTTAGAAACAATGTTCACTCTGGCATCAGTACATTGAGCAGAGAGAATGGTTGCGATGAGTAGTTGAAACGGATTCTCAAAATCTAGCGCAATTTTAGCGGCTGCGTATTCTTTTTTTAGAATAGAAAAAATCCTTTCCGCTCGTTCTTTTTCATCTGTGATTGTCTTCATACCAAATTCCTAATTCTTAATTCCTAATTCCTAATTCTCACAAGTCTTTATTAAATTTTTTATCCTTTATCATCAACCGCTCAACCGGTTTATTCCCGATGATATGCTGCTGGATAATTTCTTCAACATCTGCAACGGCTACTTTACCGTACCAATATTGTTCAGGATAAACAACTACAACCGGGCCAAATTCACAAGCATCAAGACAACCACTTTTGTTTACACGAATTTCAGAATTCAGTCCAAGCGTCTTTATTCTTGACTTTAATTGTTCAGCCAGTTCCACAGAATATTTACCGGCGCAACATCCACGCGGATGCCCTTCTTCTCTCTGGTTTGTGCAGACAAAAATATGTTTATCAAAACGTTTCATTTTTCACTTCTAAAATTTTCTTTACACAAATATAAGATTCTTTCAAAAACTTTTTTACTTTTGTACAACAACTAATGGAAATTTTATGAAATTGGGCTTCATTCTTTTTATTGCATTCGCCGGTTTACTTTTTATTTTGGGCTGTAAAGATGCCAAAACGGGGATTGTAATTCCGGAAACTGTTGAAAAATATCCAACTACTTTAAACACCGAATGGGAATATGAAACAGCCTCATATGTTGCAAAGTATGACAAAAATGGTAATCTTGGGATCGACTCACTTCTGCAACCGATGACATACTCAATTCTTAAAATCTCATCAGTAAATGACAGTGTTAATGGAGAAAGAAATTTGATTAGATTTGACTTTTCGTATAAATCGGGAGTTTCCGTAGTTAAAAACTGGTATCGTAACAGCGACAATACATTTGAACGGATTGCTTCTTCGGGTTATAGTGAAGTATGGGTAACACCAAAGTTAAAAAAATCAGATCCAATTCATTTTCTTCAGCATTTGTTAAGAAACACTTTTCCTGATGGCGTTGTATTTTCACCTAATGATTCGGTCTATATTAATAAAAGAATTATTTTACAATATCCTTTAGTTGTTGGAAAAAGCTGGGATGTTTTTATTACAAAGGACTTTTTCATCACCAGAACAATTCTTTGGACACAGCTCTTACCCTATCGGAATGGCAATGTGAACTGTTATGATATAAAATCAATTTATTATCGTGATAATGGACTTGATCGCCAAACTGATGAACACGATTTTATTAGTCTTGAATATGGTTTAGTTAAACGAGAGACAATTATAGATAGTTTACCTCTCACTACAGTAGAAAACCCAGATGGCACCGGCGATTTTGTGAGATTTAAAATAACTTCAACTTTGGTCAGAAAATCAAATTAAAAGTGAGTACTGAGTAACTCAAATTGGGAATTTTGTTATTTGGTTCGCCGCGGTGAATTGAGATTTGCTATTTGCTTAGAGCAGTAGCGCGTACCGGATTCGAACCGGTGGTCTCCGCCTTGAGAGGGCGGCGTCCTAAGCCACTAGACGAACGCGCCAATATAAAAATTCTTCCCACATCAAACTTTAACCATTTCCCATCAACCATAATTTTGCTGCCCCGTCAGGGGTCGAACCTGAACTCTCCTGATCCAGAGTCAGGCGTGTTGCCAGTTACACCACGGGGCAAGATAGTATTTAGCCTAGATTAATTTCTTTTCGAAAATCCTTGACTGGGGAAAAACAATTTAGTTTAACATTTTTGGATACTATTCACTGTACACTAAATTCCCGGTTCTCGAGATCTTTAATAAATTAATTTCTACACTGTAAAGTTAATCTTAAAAAGTTTTACTGCAAAATTTAACCGTTCAAGAGTATTCTTGTTGATCTAAAGACCTTTTCCTAAATTGGAGAAAACTTACAACTATTTCATTTTACTCTACCAAAATTGAAATTTTTATTTTTAACTCTTTTTATATCTCATTAAATTAAAAAACGGAATTTAGAATTATTGCACGTTAATACTACCAATAACAATTTGTCTATTTTTATCAATCAAACAAAAAATGGGATCTATAAATGAAAAGCTTTCGCGAAAGATTGGGAAATGAATTAATTTTATTTGACGGCGGAACCGGTACCTATCTCTATGAAAAAGGGATATATATCAACCGCTGCTTCGATGAATTAAACTTAACGAATCCGGAATTGGTTACGGAAGTTCACTGTGATTACATTAATGCGGGTGCAGATATTATTGAAACTAATACCTTCGGAGCAAACAGCTTTAAACTTACTCCACACGGACTTGGCAATAAAGTTTATGAAATAAATTTACGCGGGGCGAAACTTGCTAAGACTGCTGCAAAAGAATCCGTACTTGTGGCAGGCGCCGTTGGTCCGCTTGGTGTACAAATTGAACCTCTGGGTAAACTTTCATTCGACGAAGCAAAAGATGTATTCAAAGAACAAATAAAAGGATTACTTGATGGCGGTGTAGATTTAATTGTTTTAGAAACCTTCGCTCTTGTTAAGGAATTGATCCAGGCAATAAGAGCGGTAAGAGAGCTCAACGCTGATATACCCATTGTCGCTCAAGTTACTATCAATGAAAGTGGTACATTACTCAGCGGGGCTCCGCTTGAACGATTTATTGAAAAGCTAAAAGATTATCCCGTTGACGCAGTAGGTCTAAATTGTTCTGTTGGTCCAAAAGCTATGCTCGATGCATTAGAAAACTTGCGATCTCTTACAGATATTCCTATTTCTGTTCAGCCGAACGCCGGTTTACCGCAAAATATAAGCGGGAGAAATATTTATATGACCTCACCGGAGTATATGGCAGAATACGCTAAAAGGTTCATTCAGACGGGGGCAAATATTGTCGGTGGCTGCTGCGGCACTAATCCCACCCATATTAAAGCGATGCGAAAGGCTGTTCAGGCTCTTCAACCTGTTAAAAAAATGGATGTTAAGATCGCTGATTTACAAGTTGAGAAACCCTCCGAAATTAAAATTTACGAGAAGAATGAAAAATCACGTCTTTCGAATAAATTACTTAAAAAAGAATTTGTAAAATTAGTTGAGCTTGTTTCACCAAAAGGTGTCTCCCCTTCAAGAGAAGTTGATAAAGCTCGCAAACTTTACCACGCCGGAATAGATGCAATTAATATCCCTGATGGTCCAAGAGCTTCGGCAAGGATGTCCGCACTTGCTCTTGCAGCAATTATTCAGAAAGAAGTTGGTATTGAAACGGTGCTTCACATTGCCTGCAGAGATAGAAATGTGATCGGGATGCAGTCTGATCTCCTTGGTGCATGGGCGTTAGGGCTGCGGAATATTTTAGCAATTACAGGCGATCCGCCGAAGCTTGGCAATTATCCCGATGCTACCGCAGTTTTTGATGTTGATGCAATCGGCTTGACTAATATTATCAATCGCCTTAATCATGGATTAGATATTGCGAGCAACCCGATTGGTGATCCGACAGGTTTTTGTGTGGGAGTCGGTGTTAATCCCGGTGCAATTAATCTTGATGAAGAATTAAAAAGATTAGAATGGAAAATTGAAGCAGGAGCGGAGTTTATGATCACGCAACCGGTATTCGACATAAAACTTCTTGAACATTTCATGAAACGGATCGAGAAGATTAAACTTCCCCTTATTTGCGGAATATGGCCCTTGGTTTCTTTCCGCAATGCTGAGTTTATGAATAATGAAGTCCCGGGCGCCTCTGTTCCCCAAAAGATTCTTCAACGAATGAAAAAGATGACAACGAAGGAAGAAGGGTTTAACGAAGGTGTTAAAATTGCACGGGAAACTTTTGATCAAGTAAAAACTTTTGCAGATGGTGTTCAAATCTCCGCACCGCTCGGGAGAATCGAGGCTATTTTTGATATGATAGAATAGGTGTAGAAATTATAATTTCGTTAAACTCAAAAAGCCTCGAGCAGATTAATGCCCAAGGCTTTTTATTTTAAAAGATTTCGTAATGATAACTATACATATTACACCCATTGCCGGTTACAGAACCAATAACTAAAAAACTACGTTTTTCCCTTTAAAAAAAACTAAAGGGAAAAATTAATAATGAATATCGAACAAGAAATTTCGAATAATGAAGTTGAAACAAAAATTGCTTTCACTTCGAAATTCATCCTCCCTTGTTCATTATTCGATATTTAATTATCGTTAACACGTTAGCAATAGTGATTCTCTAAGTGCCTATTTCGTTATTGCTCTATCATCCCCGGAAATTTCAACTTTTTTGATTTTACCATTATGAGCCAAATTGCTTTCCGAAGGGACAAGTTTTGTTTTACCTTCTTTAATTTTTATATAAAGTTGGTCGTTCTCAATAATGTAATAAAATTGTTTGCGGAATTCTTCCATCGTTAAACCGCAAGTTGCAGCGAATTTAGCAATTTCGTGCGGGTCTTCAAAGTCAGCTTTATTCAATCGAAGCATATATCTTCGTGCAATTAAAAATGATTCCGAAGCCGGGTCAACCATTCTCACTCTTGTTTTATTCGTAACCGGATCAAGAATATCCTTGAAATAAAGAGGAACAAAATGTCCGTTTTGAATAGAAACCATCGCTGCATTGCCGCCATCTAAAATAAATTGAGCGGCTGAAAATCCAAGATCGCGGGTATATTCCATATCAAATGGAATTGGATCGGCGCAGCGTAATTCATAACCAATATTCTTTGCAACAATTGTTTCTTTAATACCAAAATCACGTAATCTTTCTTGAACTTTGGATTTAAGAATTTCTCCAAAATTAATTTCAGCAATTCTAATATTATTATGGGCATCTCGTTCAACTTCGACTAAAGCGTTAAGATCGTTTGGATCTAAATGTTCAACCAAGCCTTCCGCAAGAATCGCAACACCGTCGCTTTTTCCGTAACTCAATCTTTTAATGATAGCTCCGACAATAATATCAACAATATGCTTGAGCTTAATTACTTTATTCGGAAATTCTTCGGGGATTAAAGTCATTGTAGCCCCGGTAGCTTTTCCGATACCGAGAGCAAGGTGCCCGGCTTTTCTCCCCATCGTTACAACAAAGTACCACCGGGAAGTAGTTTGTGCATCAACCATTAAACTTTTAACAATTTCAACACCCAGATGACGGGCAGTTTGAAATCCGAACGTAGGGATACCGTGCGGAAGATCAAGATCATTATCAATTGTTTTGGGAACGTGGACAACACGAATTCTTCCAGCAGCCATTTCTTCAACTTTCATGGCGCTGAATGCAGTGTCATCCCCGCCGATGGTAATGAGTTTATCAACATTCAATCTTAATAAAGAAGTTACCGTATTTTCTAAAAGTTTTTTATCCTTTGTGGGATTGCTTCTTGAAATTCCGATAAACGAACCGCCGGTAAAGTGAATACGGCTGACGTTGTGGATATTTAACTGTTTAATATGTGTAATATCCCCTTCCATTATCCATCTAAAACCATCTCTCATCCCGAGAATTTCGATTCCTTCAACCGCAGCGCGGATTGTTGCCGCTCCGATTACACTGTTAATTCCGGGCGCCGGTCCACCGGCAACTAAAATTGCTAATTTTTTAGGTGCTATCATTTTTTAACTCCGATTTTTTCTTGGTCATTGGTTATTAGTCATTAGCAATTGACCAATGACTAACGACCATCATAATTAAAATCAATTTAATATTTTTAATTTTGCAAATTTTAACATTAGTTGTTTTAAATTATTCCCTTCAAAAGCAACACTTACTTTTTGCGTATCGCCTGCACCGATAACCTGAAGCACTTTGCCCAGCCCGAATTTATCGTGCATTACTCTGCTGCCGACTTTTATGTGTTTTGATTTGTCCCGGGTAAAATCAACATAATCAACATTCTCAAAATATTCGTAATAGATTTCTTTTTTTGATTTTCTGTTAGCTTTTCTACCCGATCCACTGGTTACTTCAGTGATGGTGTCCGAACTAATCTCATCAATAAATCTCGACCTATTTTGATAGGCAACTTCACCAAATCTGTAGCGGGATCGTGCATGTGAAACGAAAACTTTTTCTTTTGCTCTTGTCATTCCTACATAAAATAATCTTCGTTCTTCATCCATAGAAGCGTCAGTGCTAAACCTATTTGATAAGGGAAAGATGTCTTCTTCACAACCGGAGACAAATACGATGGGAAATTCCAATCCTTTCGCGCTATGAACCGTCATCAAATTTACGTGCTGTTTAGTTTCATCCAATAAGTCTAAGTCCGAAGCAAGAGAAACATCCTGTAAGTAATCATTTAGTTTTACGTTCGGATGCTCGGTGGAATAATCTGTAATTGCAGAAAGAAGTTCCTGTACGTTATCTAACCTTGCTAACGATTCATAGCTGCTTTCTTCCTTAAACAATTTAATTATACCAAGTTCATCAATCAAAGACCTGGTTAGTTCACCAACGGAAAGCCGGTCACTGAGCATGATATATTTGTCTAACAGAATTCTGAACCCTTTTACATTTTTTTGAATCCGCTCTTTAATGTCAATAACCTCAAAGACACGCTGCATCGTATCGAATAACGTAATCTCGTGTCTTCGTGCAAAGGCTGTCATTCTTTTGATGGTAGTCATCCCAATTCCGCGCTGAGGAAAATTCATGATGCGTAAAAGACTTTCTTCGTCATTTTGATTTGCAATTACCCGCAAATAAGCAACGATATCTTTGACTTCTTTCCGTTTATAAAATTCAACGCCGCCAATAATTAAATAAGGAATTTTTTCGCGCCGGAAAACATCTTCTAAAACACGTGATTGTGCATTTGTGCGGTAAAGAACGGCAAAGTCATTCATCCCCCGTTTGTAATTATGAATTTCGTCTTTTATAATTCTGGTGATATGATATGCTTCATCTTTTTCATCGGAACATTTAATTAAACCAACTAATTCTCCCTCTTGATTGTCAGTCCAAAGGGTTTTGCTTATTTGATCTTTATTATTTTTTATTACGCTGTCTGATGCTGCGAGAATGGTTTTTGTAGATCGGTAATTTTGTTCAAGCCGGAAAGTTTTCGCATTATTATAATCTTTTTCAAAGTTGAGCATGTTGGTAAGGTCTGCCCCGCGCCAACTATAAATACTTTGTGCATCATCTCCAACAACACAAATTTTTTCTTCTTTATTTACGAGCATTTTTAGTAGTTCGTACTGTGCCTTATTCGTATCCTGAAACTCATCAACAAGGATGTATTGAAATTTCTTTTTATACTTTTGGTGAATTTTCGGATTCTTTCTGAACAATTCGATCGGTTTTAACAAAAGATCATCAAAGTCCATAGCATTATGTTCTTGAATTCTCTGTTGATATCTTTCATACACATCCGCGATCTTTTCATCAATAAATGAAGTCATCATTTTTTTTCTAAAGACTGCCGGTGTAATCATGTGGTTCTTCAGAAAACTTATGCGATGACGAACTGCATTTGGATTTACTGTCTCAGTCGAAATGTTCATTTCAGCCATGGTGTTCTGGACAAGCGATAAAGAATCTTCCGTATCATAGATAGAAAAATTTACAGAAAAGTCAAGCGCCCCGGATTCGATACGGAGAATTTTTGCGAAGAGAGAATGGAACGTTCCCATCCATAAATATTGAGCTTTTGTCCCGATCAATTCTTTGATACGTTCTTTCATCTCACTTGCCGCTTTATTCGTAAAAGTAAGCGCCAGAATGGATTCAGGCGCGTAACCTTTATCTATAAGATAGGCGATTTTATACGTAAGTACACGGGTCTTGCCGGAACCTGCCCCTGCTACAATTAAAGATGCACCGCCGTCGTATTCAACAGCTTTTTTTTGTTCTGAATTCAATGATTTTAAACTTACCATAAACCCTTTTCAATTTTGACTTGCAAATATAATGAAAATTACCCTGCTATTGAAAAATTATTTTAAGGAAAACTGTTGGATAGAAATAAAAAAGCCCCACAAAATGAGGCTTTTAATAACTTAACACTAAAGTTTGAATAATTCGCCGTGGCAGGAAAGCTCTATAATGCCTGATTGATGTTGAATGGATGAAGGTTTTCATTCAACCATGTCTAACCTTCGGTCATTTAGCTTACACGCCTTGGTTTAGGCTCGTCCATGCCAGGGTTTTATATTATCTCTATCGTTCTGGGTTTGGCAAATTCCTGCTTCGGTAAATTAATAATTAATTGTCCGTTAGAATATTTTGCCACTATTTTGTCGAGATTTATGGAATCGGATATTTTGAATTTGCGATAGTAATTGCCCGCCGCACTCTCTGAAAGAATGTAGTTCCTCTTTTGCACATCACCGGCGTCATTCTTCGCCATAATTATGAGATGATTGTCATGGATTTTTATCCTGATCTTTTCTTTCACAACACCCGGCAGATTAACCAACATTACAAATTCATCTTCTATTTCGTAAACATCAACTTGAGGAGCGCATAAACATTCTTGTTCAAATGCTTGTTCCCAATTTTCCTCGTTTTTAACTTCAACTTTTACGAGATCTTTGTTATCAGACATACATTCTCCTTTTTTAGTTTTTAGTGATCAGTAGTCATCTTTTTTCAAATGACTACCGACCAATGACTACTTTTGTTTTTTTTACTTTTTATCCTTATCATCAACTTCTTCATAGGATGCGTCTTGTACTTCTTTTTCATCTTTCTTCGATTCTTTCGGTTCAGCACCCGGTTGACCACCCATATTAGCGAAATCCTGCGGGTTAAATCCGGCTCCCGGCTGCTGTTGCCCTGCATTAGCCTGTGAATAAAGGGTTGAAGCAATTTCGTTCCAGACTTTGTTCAATGCTTCAGTAGCTGCTTTAATAGTGTCAGAATTGTTGGTAGCGATAGCATCCTCAACTTTTTTAATTTCGGATTCAAGTTTTTCTTTTGCATCGGGAGTAATCTTATCTTTCAATTCCTCAATCTGTTTTTTAGTTTGAAACACTAAGCTATCAGCCTGATTCTTAACTTCAATCGCTTCTTTTTTCTTTTTATCTTCAACTGCATGTTCCTGAGCATCGCGCTTCATCTTTTCAACTTCATCTTTGCTCAAACCACTTGAAGAAGTGATCTTTATACTTTGCTCTTTATTCGTA
Source organism: Ignavibacteria bacterium CG1_02_37_35 (assembly GCA_001871325.1). Classification (GTDB taxonomy): domain Bacteria; phylum Bacteroidota; class Ignavibacteria; order Ignavibacteriales; family Ignavibacteriaceae; genus UBA1563. Next base: position 18,481 of record MNVA01000228.1, on the reverse strand, counting down.
GCTTTATCTTTAGCCGCAACATGCAGAATTCCATTTGCATCAATATCGAAAGATACTTCAACTTGAGGAATGCCCCTTGGAGCAGGCGGAATACCATCTAAATGAAATCTTCCAAGAGTTCTGTTGTCCGTTGCCATCGGTCTTTCTCCTTGAAGGATATGAATCTCAACGGATGGTTGATTATCACTTGCTGTAGAAAATACTTCACTCTTCTTGGTCGGAATAGTAGTGTTCGCCTGGATTAAAGTTGTCATTACTCCGCCAAGTGTTTCGATACCTAACGAAAGCGGTGTAACATCAAGCAATAAGACATCTTTTACTTCACCAGATAAAACTGCACCCTGAATTGCCGCACCAACTGCAACTACTTCATCCGGGTTAACTCCCTTATGAGGTTCTTTTCCAAAAAGATTTTTGACTAATTCTTGAACTTTGGGAATTCTTGATGAACCGCCGACTAAGATCACTTCGTCAATTTGTGAAGCTGATACTCCAGCGTCTTTAATTGCTTTTTCGCATGGAGTTTTTGTACGCTCAATTAAATCATCAACCAATTGTTCAAACTTTGCTCTTGTGATGGTGATGTTCATATGCTTCGGTCCATCTTGAGTAGCGGTAATGAACGGCAAATTCACATCAGTTTGCGCAGAAGATGAAAGTTCAATTTTTGCTTTTTCTGCTGCTTCTTTCAAGCGCTGCAATGCCATCGCATCATTTCGAAGATCAAGACCTTCTTGTTTTTTAAACTCATCGGCGAGATGATCAATTAATCGTTGGTCGAAGTCATCACCCCCAAGGTGACCGTCACCGTTAGAAGATTTAACTTCAAAAACACCTTCACCAATTTGTAAGATGGAAATATCAAATGTTCCTCCGCCCAGATCGTAAACAGCAACAAGTTGTTCTTTATGCTTTTTGTCTAAGCCGTAAGCTAATGCGGCTGCGGTTGGTTCATTGATTATTCTTCTAACTTTTAAACCGGCAATTTCTCCCGCATCTTTTGTTGCCTGACGCTGGGAATCATTGAAATATGCAGGCACGGTAATAACAGCTTCAGTAACTTCCTGACCAAGATATTCTTCTGCGGTCTTCTTCATTTTCTGTAAAACCATTGCAGAAATTTCCGGAGGTGAATAAAGATTATCATTTATTTTTATACGCGCTGAACCATTTTCACCGCCTAAAACTTGATAAGGAACTTTTTTCATTTCCTCGGTAACTTCGTTCACGTTTCTTCCCATGAATCGCTTGATCGAAAAGATCGTCTGTTTTGAATTAGTGATTGCTTGTCTTTTTGCAGGCTGCCCTACTAATCGTTCACCATTTTTGGAAAAGGCGACTACCGAAGGAGTTGTTCTTCCCCCTTCAGAATTTGGTATTACAACCGGATCGTTACCTTCCATGACAGATACACAAGAATTTGTTGTTCCTAAATCGATTCCAATAATTTTGCCCATTGTTTCTCCTAAGATTTATTGTAAGAAAGGGAAAGATTTTCTTTCCCTTATAATTAATTGATTGAAATAATTCGTTCTTCCGGCTTTTTCGGAATCGCTTTTTCAATTTCTATTTTCAAGATACCCTCGCTGAATTTCGCGTTAATCTTTTCGGTGTTAACCTCATCAGGCAAAGTGAAACTTCTTGTAAAAGAACCGAAAATTCTCTCTGTTCTAAAGTAATTTTTTCCTTTTTCTTCTCCGTCTTCGGTGATTTTTTTCTTCTCTCCGGTTATCGTCAGAACATTTTCATGAACCGAAATGTTCAGATCTTTTTTGCTCATACCCGGAACTTCAGCTTCAAAGTATATTTTGTTATCATCTTCATAAATATCAATTTTAGGATGATAGGCAGAACTAAATTCTGTTGCCGTCGTCGGGAAATCTTCAAAAAATCTCCTTATATTAGAGTTCAAAAATTCTAAATCTCTGAAAGGTTCAAATTTTATAAGTGCCATTTTATTTCTCCTTGTATAGTTTGACTTTTTGAACTTATATTAACAACCATTGTGCCAAACTCATTATATTGTTATAAGTTATTATTTTATATAGAATTACAGCAATTTCCCCGAAACTTATTTGGAATGAATTTTTGTCATAACTTCTGACAACATTAGCAAAACTTTGGTGGTTCTGTCAGACTATCAGCCATTTATGCATAACTAAGCGATTAATATGGAAACTCAACCAAACTTCAATTTTAACCAATTTGATATTAAATTAGAGACGGAAACAATCGGAAGAAATTTTCTTTATTTCAACGAAATAGATTCTACAAACTCCGTTTTGATGAGTAAGACAAGTAAAGATGTTAACGGAACTGTTGTTTTTGCCGAGAAACAGTTGAAAGGAAAAGGAAGATTTTCAAACTCCTGGGAAAGTGAGAAAGGACAAAACCTAACTTTTTCTATTCTGCTAAACATTGACAAACATTTGAAAGACAAATTGAACTATTTAAATTTGGGCACTGCCCAGGTTCTTGCTTCAACTATTGAAAGTCTTTTCCATTTACAAGTTGAAGTGAAATGGCCGAATGATATTTTAATCAAAAGAAAAAAAGCAGCAGGGATACTTGTTGAAACACTCTCCTTGGGTGCGGATATTAAAAAAGCAGTCATTGGTATAGGGTTAAATGTAAACCAAACTAAATTCATTGAAGAATATAATTACCCCCCTACTTCGCTTAAACTTGAGCTGAATCAGCAGGTAGAAAGAGAAAAAATTTTAGCCGAGTTCTTGAATAATTTTGAAGAACTTTTATGGAAAATAAGGAACAAACCAAACACCATAATGCAAAGCTGGCGTGAAAAGTGTGATATGATAGGCGAAAAGATTTGTCTGAACCAAAACGGCAAATTAATATATGGAGTATTTGACGACATTGACGAGAACGGTCAACTTCTATTAAGAACGGAAGATAGAATAGAAGTAATGAACTTTGGTGATGTAAGGATGGTTAATTGAGAATGTGCTAATGAAACTGTTTTAAGTCAATCCAGTTTATCTGAAGGGGAAGGATGCATAAAACTTTGCCCGAGTAATCGGGGTTTTATTATTAGAGCAGTTTAATTCCGTACTCTTTAGCTCACATATTCTTTTACAAAGTTTAAGTATCCTTGCTTTCCACCCCGAGAGTTCCATCTTTCAACTGACTTCCTAATTTTTCTTAAGCATGAGAGAATTTCTTCTGTTGTCTTTTGTTCTAAAATGGCAAGACCCGTCTCATCTAAGTTTTTACGCCCCAATCTGAATTCACACATTTCTCGTACCTCTTTAAATACAAGAATTTCTTTATCCGTAAGAGGATATTCTTTAGGAGTATAACCACGTATTTCAAAACGATAATTATCAATCAATGCATCCAATGCATTCATTACTTCATAGTCTTTAAGATCATTTTGTTTTTGATATACGCTTACTATTCCAAATTCAATATTCTGTAAGACGTCAAGATATTTTTCATCCATGGTTTACCTATTTATTTTATGTTGATTAACAATTCATAGTGCGACTAACTCGTAGACCAGTTAAACAGCAGCTTAACCGCAATACTTGTTTACTTTTTCCGTTTGTCTTGAATTATTCTCATAATTCTCTTAAAATACTCTTCAAAAGTTTCCTCAGATTTTAGAGGAATATTTTCTAATGCCGCTCCAAATGAATCCAGCAAATCAGTATATTTTTTGAAAGTTTCTCCCAGTATTTTTTCATCTTCGGTATCCCAGTAGTTACCTTCATCGATAACTTTAAATTCGGAGAAATATTTCTTGTTCAGATATTTTAGCAAGTGAATGATAAGTTTATGAGTAGCACTTCCGGCAAATTGTGTTTTTACCGAAAGCATGTATAAATATTTTTGATAATCTTCATCTGGTGAATTACCAAAGAATTCTAAGTTTGGGGCGCTGCTCATTCTTCCATTCGATAAAAAACATAAATTAATCGTTTCACATTCAGGTGGTGTAAAACAAATGCCGTAGATCTTGTCGTTATAATTTGACTTGCACAAATCATCAATACAGAAGTGTTTTTCAAAAATATGATACTTCCAATTATATATTTCTACAATGTCTTTAACTTCTTCGATCATTTCTGAAAGAGATGCATGTTCGTTGAACCGACCGCTATAGTGAATTGTTAAGCCCATAATAAAACCTGTCGTTTATTTTTCGGATTCATCTTTACTTATAAGTTGTTTTGTCTTAAAACCGATTATGTAAAAAATTATCTTTTCTATTAGTGTTCATTCGTGAGATTAGTGGCAAAATTCTTCCTGCCACGAATAACACGAATGTTCACGAATTATAGTACAATTCTTTTATAACTTAATTTGTCCCGTCCAAAATTAACGATCAATCCTAATTTACATTTTGATACGGCAAGATAATTAATTGTTCGTTTGATAAATTCATCCGCAATGCCGTCAACTGCTTTAACCTCAAGAATAATTTTATCGAATACCGTAAAATCAGAAAAAAACTTATGCGGCAGCAAAATATTCTTATAAATAATATCATACTCTTTTTCACGCTCATAAATAATAGATTTCTGCCGCATTTCAAATTCAATTGCATCCTTATAAACAATTTCCAAAAAACCGCCGCCGAGAATATTATGTACATCCATACAAATTCCGATTATTTGGTATGATTCATCTTTATAAACTAAATCACTCATAATATTTCCTTTTATTAGTGTTTATTCGTGAGATTAGCGGCAACCATTTCCCGCCACTAATGACACGAATGTTCACGAATTTATTGTATCTATTTGATGATAGAGAGCAAATCGGAAATATGGAAGGAATAATCATAACCAGCCCACCTTGTCAAAAATTTTTTATTTGTATCTATTCCACATCATCAAATTGATCTGCTTTAAATAATGCATTACAAACTTGCTTTGTCGTATCAAAATCATATCCTTTGGATACAAGATAAGCGAAGAGTTTTAACCGGGTTCTTTTATCGTCAAATCCTCTTTTAATTAGTGAAGCCATTTTCTTTTTCCCGATACTTAAAGCATTCTCATAAGACTCATTTTCATCAACTACCATGTGCAGCTTCTCTTCTATCAGACTTAAAGGAATTCCCTTTTTCAGCAATTCTGATTTAATTTTTTGAGAACCGCTTTTCTTAAAATATATCCGTTCGGTAATAAACTTCTCGGCAAAATCAGCATCGTTTAAATATTTTTTTTCTTCCAGTTCATCCAATACGATCTGAATTAATCTCTTATCGTATTTTTTCTGCATCAGTTTTGTTTTTAATTCTTGTGTGGAATGAAGCCTTCTGGAAAGGTAATCAAAACTTTTTTGTTTGATGAAATACTTTTGATTTTCTTCGATGAGCTGTATTCTCAATTCCTCAGAGATGTCGTCTCCTTTCCGAAGTCCGGTTTGATAGACCAACTCGGTAGAGAGAAAAAGAACGCTGCCGTCTTCTAAAGTTACAACAACGTTCTTTTCATTCTTTGAAACAATTTTAAGAATAACCAACGGTTATCTATTCCCTTTTTTTTCTTTTGCAGATTTAGGTTCGGTTTTTTGCTCAGCAGTTCCCTTCGCGCGTTCAGTAACTTCAACTGTGACCATTCCTAATTTTTCTTTTACTTCGCTTAACATTTTAGCATACATTTCAGGAAACTCAACCATTTTTGCTCTCAACTGTTCCCTCCCCTGAAAGCGGTCTTCACCAAAAGTAAACCATGAGCCGCCTTTCTTTACAATGTTGTGCAGCACGGCAAGATCAAGCACATCGCCGGTTTTGCTGATCCCTTCATTATAAAGAATATCAAACTCAACTTCTTTAAAAGGAGGAGCGACTTTACTTTTTACAATTTTTACTTTAGTCCTGTTTCCGATTACTTCTGTTCCCTCTTTAATTGCGCCGATTCTTCTGATATCAAGCCGAACCGAAGCGTAAAACTTTAGAGCATTTCCTCCGGTAGTCGTTTCAGGGCTTCCGAACATAACACCGATCTTACTTCTTAATTGATTTGTAAAAATCACGCAAGTTTTAGAACGGCTGATAGCGCCGGTAAGTTTCCTGAGTGCTTGAGACATTAATCTTGCCTGCTGCGCCATGTGTGCATCTCCCATATCGCCTTCAATCTCGGCTCTCGGAACGAGCGCTGCAACTGAATCTATAATAATAACATCAATGGCGTTACTTCGAACAAGAGTGTCGGCAATTTCTAAGGCTTGTTCGCCAAAATCAGGTTGAGATATCAGCAAATTTACGGCATCAACACCAAGCCGTTTAGCATAATTAACATCAAGCGCGTGTTCAGCGTCAATGAATGCTGCAAGTCCGCCTAACTTTTGGGCTTCTGCAATGATGTGAAGGCAGAGTGTAGTTTTACCGCTTGATTCAGGACCATAAATTTCAATGATTCTCCCTCTTGGAACACCGCCGATACCAAGCGCCCAATCAAGTGATAGCGCACCGGTAGGAATTGCTTCAACGGGATTGATCACTCCGTCACCCAGTTTCATGATGGAACCTTTGCCGAAAGCTTTTTCTATTCCGGCAATAGTTTCGTCTAATATTTTCAGTTTTGCATCTTTGTCGTTAGCCATATATTCTCCTATGTAGATAAATAAATTGTTTTTAATCGTTTATAAGTTGAACCCGTTACATTTAATGCGCTCTCATAAAGAACAATTTCTTGAGCAAGGAAAGAAATTGTTTCAAATTTATATGAAGTAATTGATTCAATAAATCCTTCTTCCGTTTTCCCTTTGATCTTCAACAAAGTAAGATGCGGTTTGTAAGGTTTTCTATCAGTTAAAATATCAAAGTTTTTTAATCTTTCCGATAGAAATTTCTCTATTTCATAAATTGATCTGTCAACCTCCAGAACGGCATAAAGTATTTTTGGATCCCCTGACTTGAAAAAAAATCCAAACCGGGTAATTTTGCAATGAAAAGATTTAAACCTCAGAGTTTCATCAAGAACTTTATTTATAAGGGGGATTTTATCCTCCTCAACATCCCCGATAAAGTTTAACGTGAGATGAATTTTATCCATTGCTTCCCAACGGTACTTCCCCTTTAATTGAACGGCATCCCGTGATAAGAGCAATTTTGCTTTTGCATCTTCGGGAATATCAAGTGCAATAAATAATCTACGGGAATGTAATTTGTCTTTTTGCTCCATTAACGTGGTTCAATTTCTCTTGCGATTTTTAATAAGAAAAAAACTTTTGTTTCAAATTCCTAATTCCTAATTCCTAATTTCTTTCAAGCGTCTAACGGAATTCCCAGAATATGTTTACGAACAATATCAAGCGCTGCTTGTGTTGCACGCTGTTTATTCAGAAGCCTATCGTCTCCAAAATTAAACTTTTGAGTAATACATCCGTTTTGGTTACAAATGCCGATAAATACTGTACCGACCGGTTTTTCAACCGAACCTCCGGTAGGACCTAAAATGCCGGTTATTGAAAGACCAAGATCGGTTCCACTGATAGCTTTAACTCCTTCAGCCATTTGTTTCGCAACTTCTTTACTCACAGCGCCAAAATTAGTAATCACGTCTTCATCAACATTGAGTATTTCAACTTTAGCCGCATTGCTATAGACTACTACACCACGCTCAAGATATTTACTACTTCCGCTATAGTTCGTAAGCAGGCTGCAAATGTTTCCCCCCGTACAGGATTCTGCAACAGCTATCGTTAATCCTCTTTCATTTAAAAGATTTCCGACGACTTCTGCCAAATCATCGTCATCTTTTCCATAAATGTATCTGCCTGCAAAAGCCCTAATTTTTTGCTCAAGTTCGTTTAATTTATTGAAAGCCGATTCATCATCTTTTTCAGTTACAGTTAAACTTAATTTAACGCCAAATTGACTTGGCAGAAACGCGAGTTTAGCGCCTTGAAGAAATTCCTTTACATCGCCAAATTTTGTAAACAATGTTGATTCCGCTATCCCGGTGGTAAGTAATGTTAACCTTTTAGTGACAGTATTACCGCCGGTAATTTTTTCAGATAGTTTTGGGAGAATAAAGCCGGTCATCATTTGTTTCATTTCAAAAGGAACGCCGGGCATAACCGCCATAATTTTATTTTCTTTTTCTATCCACAAACCAGGAGCAGTTCCGTTGTGATTTCTAATTACGGCAGCAATTTTAGGAACCATTGCCTGTGATTCATTAACCTGAGCCATCGTTCGGTTTAATCGTGCAAATCTCTCTTTAATGTCTGTGAGCACATCATCGTTTTTTTCGAGTTCAGCATTAAAAAATTCAGCTATCGTTTGGCAGGTGATATCATCATGGGTAGGACCAAGTCCTCCGGTAATAATAATTAGATCATTCTTTGCCCAAGCAGATGACAATTCATCTAAAATTTCCTGCCGGTCATCGCCAATAACCACTTGCTTTTGAACATCAATTTGCAATTCAGTTAAAACTTTTCCGATATAGGTTGCATTGGAATTAAGAGTCTGCCCGATTAAAAGTTCATCTCCAATAGTAATAATTTGTGCTTTCATCTTCTTTCCTAAAAAAACTTGAGAACAATTAAATTCATAATTATACTTGTGTAAATAGCTGAAATAATATCGTCGGCGATGATGCCAATTCCGCCGGGAAGTTTTTCTGCCTGCCGAGCCGGAAAAGGTTTTATGATATCCAAAAGCCTCCAAAGCAAAAAAGCTATAACAGTGATGATAATCTGCTTTGGAAGGAAGAGTAAACTGATCCACATCCCTACGGTCTCGTCTATTGTACATTGCGATGGGTCTTTCCCGTAGAGCTGTTCAAACCTATTCCCGATAAAAACTCCGGCTATCGTAAAAAGAAGAATCAGCGGAAATATGACAACCGGTTTTTCAAATCCGGGGATCCAATAAAATGCAAATGCAACAACACTGGAAAATGTTCCGGATGCAAAGGGAATATATCCGCTGAACAACGTTGAACCGAGCGCTTTTTCAATAAAAGTTAATTTCATTTTCGCTTTAATAATTTCTTCATTGCAGTCTTGTTTTCAGTGAAATATAAAAAACCTGAATGAACAGTAATAAAGGTAACGATAATCATCAAGATAAGTATAAAAGTTTCGTTGAGGAGTATGTCAAAAATATTACCGTACAGTTTGCTTAAAAATGAATTCTGCGATAGGATATAGATTACAAGCATGTAATAAATAAAAGCCATCTGAAAAAATGTTTTCACTTTTGCATACCGGCTAGTAGTAAAACTGATTCCGATATAATCTGTGTAGCCACGAAATCCGGTAATAGTAAAATCTCTCAGGAGGATCAAAAAAACCATCCAGAACGGAAGCACGCCAAGATAAACAAACCCAATAAAAGCGGTTGCATTTAATATCTTATCAGCAAGCGGATCCCAGAATTTTCCCCATGCGGTTATAAAATTATATTTTCTTGCAAGCCAACCATCGTACCAATCCGAAAAAGCTGCAACAAGATAAACCCCAAGTGAAATTTGCTGCAGCAATTCATTCCCCGAAAGAAAGAGATAGAGGAATATCGGTGAGAGAATGATTCGTAAGACCGTTAATTGATTTGGTAAGATCATAATCTTCCGTTATAACCATTTTTCTGTTAAATTTAGCAAATAGGGGTATTCATAAATACCCGTACTGTGCCCGTCCTTCCAAGTTAAAGTGATGCCGTAATTCCCAACAGGAACAATTGAATCCAAACTTACTTGATCGAGCATGAACAACGGAATGTAAGTGTCTGTTTGTTTTTCTCTTTCTTCATCGCAAGTGGCGCAGGGACAATATTTTCTTAGGGTTTCGAAGCTAATTCCGGAAACAGAATTGTCTTCCCACTTAATTTCCATTTGCTGATTCCGTGATGTTGTAATTTTAGTAGGTTTCACTATAAATCAATTCCCGTAAGAATTTTTACTGCTTGGATATATTTTTTACTCGTCATCGTTATAACATCTTCCGGGAGGTCCGGTGGCGGCGGTTGTTTGTTAAATTTAATTGAGAGGAGAAAATCACGGACAAATTGCTTATCAAAACTTTGCTGACTCTTCCCTTTTGCATAAGTGGAAGTCTGCCAGAAGCGTGATGAATCGGGCGTGAGCAGCTCATCAATCAAAATTAAATTATTTTTCTCATCAAGCCCGAATTCCATTTTTGTGTCGGCAATAATAATTCCCTTTTTCAGTGCATACTCTGCACAAGTATTGAAAATATTTATCGCCGCCGTTTTCATTTTATCAATTATATCTGCACCTGCAATTCCACCGGCTTGATCAAAAGAAATATTTTCATCGTGTGTTCCAATTTCCGCTTTTGTAGAAGGGGTGAAAATTGGGCGGGGAAGTTTTTCCGATTCAACTAAACCTTTTGGTAATTTTATGCTGCAAACTTCACCGGTCTTTTGATATTCGTTCCAACCCGAACCGGATAAATAACCACGGACAATCGCTTCGATCGGAACAACTTTTGTTTTTTTAACCAACATTGATCTTCCGCGTAAACTTTCTTTATGCGGTTCACAAACAGAGGGAAATTCATCAACATTAATTGAAATAAGATGATTGGGAATAATTGCTTCCGTCATTCTAAACCAAAAAGATGAAATAGTGTTGAGTACAATTCCCTTTTGAGGGATGCCCTGATTCATAATGACGTCGAATGCAGATAAACGATCGGTAGAAACAATCAATAATTTGTCGTCAACTTCATAAATGTCGCGCACTTTACCCCGTTTGGGTTCTGACATTCCGCTGAAATTGGTTTTGAGTATTGTTTCATTCATTTTGTTTATTTCCTGTAAATGGTAAATCAAATATAAAGATGATGATGAGATAATTCAAAGTATAACGCAAAAGTTCTTCCTCTTCCCTTTTTTTTAGTTAAAATTTGACAAACAAAGCAAAGTTCATATATTTGATACAACTTATCCAAATTTTTAAGAAAGACTATGCTTGTAGTACAAAACCTTCGCAAAGAGTACACGAATACTGTCGCTATTGATGACATTACTTTTACCCTTCAGCCCGGGAAAATATTCGGGTTAATCGGTCCAAACGGCGCCGGAAAAACTACAACTATCAGAATAATCCTCAATATCATCAAGCCAACTTCAGGCGTGGTCCTTTTTGATGGAAAACCAATGGATAGATCATGCCAAAACATTACCGGTTACTTACCCGAAGAACGAGGACTATACAAAAAAAGCAGAACAATTGATGTCATTGTTTATTTAGCTTCACTTAAAAATATTTCTTCGCATAAAGCCCTGCAGCTTGCAAACGATTGGCTGGCAAAACTTGATATTCTTGAAGCGAAAAACAAAAAAATTGAAGAACTTTCGAAGGGAAATCAGCAGAAAATTCAGTTTATCACTTCGGTGATTCACGATCCGAAAATCTTAATTCTTGATGAACCTTTCACCGGCTTCGACCCGATAAATCAGCAATTAATAAAAGAAACCATTCTATCGTTAGCTAATGCCGGCAAGATAATTGTTCTTTCCACGCATCAAATGGATCTCGCGGAAAAGTTGTGTAATGACATTTTCCTCATCAATAATGGAAAAGAAGTCTGTAGTGGTAAGTTGAGTGAAATTAAAAGACAGTATGGAACGCAATCAATTAAAATTGAATACCAGGGCGATGCAACATTTCTCAACCAAAATAAAGATATAGCGCATCTGGATATCTATCAAAATTATGCTGAAGTTCAATTACACGATGCTGTCAATCCGTCATTGTTCCTCCGGTCTATTGTTGATAAAATAGAGATCAAAAATTTTTCTGTTATTGAACCAACTCTGAATAAAATTTTTATAGACGCTGTTAAACATTAGGAATTAGGAATGAATAAGGCTTTAGCAATTGCAAAATGGGAGTTCATGGAAAAAATAAAATCCAAAGCGATAATTATCTCTTTCTTTCTCACTCCATTGATCATTCTAGGATTTTCGATTTTGCCGAGTGTCTTTGCTGAAAAGGATGAAGCTACTACTCAGGCGATCGGAATTATAGATAATACCCAAAATTATTTCCAATCACTTAATGATAAATTAAGTGATTATAAGTTAGAAGATAAACAACCGCGCTATGTAGTTGTAAATCTCTTTCGACAGAATGAACCTATTGACTCATTAAAAGCTGAAGCAAACAGGAATGTCGTTAAGAAAAAAATTGAGGGTTACATTCTCCTTTCTGAAAATGATAAGAACGGAATTGTTTTTGAATACCGCAGTTTGAGTTTAGCAAATTTTAATGATTACAAGCGATTTGAGGACAGTTTTAATAAAATCCGCCGCGTTCAGGAATTTAAAAAAGCTAATATTGACACGGCGTTAGTCTCACATTTACTTAATAATGTTGAAATGAACACGGTAAAAATAGATGAAAAAGGGAAAGAATCTTCCGCTGATTTTATGAGCCAATACTTTTCTTCCTTTATTTTTATCATGATTTTATTCATGGTAATAATGATTTCCGGGCAAATGCTTGTACGAAGTTTGGTAGAAGAAAAATCAAACCGTTTAATTGAGATTATCGTTTCAAGCTGCAAACCGGATGCTATTCTGCAAGGGAAAATTCTCGGACTTTCAGGGTTAACGCTCTCACAGATTGTCGTATGGGTTCTCATCGGTATAGCCTTTGCAGGACAAGGAATGGTGATGTTTGCTTCCTTTCAAAATGTATTTTTACTTTTTGTTTATTTCCTATTAGGATTCGTTCTCTACACAGCAATTTTTGTCGGCGTCGGCTCAATTGTAACCACCGAGCAGGAGGCGCAGCAAATTACAAGTTATCTTTCGATGATTACTATTTCTCCCCTTGTAATTATGATCCCCGCGATGCAAAATCCGGATTCTCTCTTAATCAGGGTCTTTTCCTATATCCCTTTAACCACACCCGGCGTAATGATCTTACGTTTAAACTCCGCCCCAATCTCAACCTTAGAAATTTTGGCAACCTTAGGGATATTACTTCTTTCAATCTATTTAGTAATAAAAATTTCTTCGAAGGTTTTTAGAATTGGAATTTTATCGTATGGAAAAATGCCCGACTTAAAGCAGCTTTTTGTCTGGCTCAGAGAGAAAGAATAACAATGCCTGTTTTTGCATCTGCATTAGCAGCTTTTCTTCCCATTGCTTTCTATCTTTTCTTTGTGTGGAAGTTTGACAGGTTTGACCGTGAGCCGGTCGGGTTATATTTAAAACATTTTCTTTGGGGCGCTGTCGGAGCTATTCTTCTTGCTTTGGCAGGGAGTTTTATCTTTAGTTTTTTCTTATCTTTTTCTATTCATGATCCCGGGATTCGACATAGAACAGAGACGATAATAGTCGCTCCCTTCATTGAAGAAATTACAAAGGGAATGTTTCTTCTATTCACAATTTCCAATCGAAAATTCGATAACATCACCGATGGTATTGTATACGGCGGCGCGATCGGTTTGGGTTTCGGCATGACGGAAAATTTTACTTATTTTTTAACCTACGGAAAAACCTTTGACAACTGGCTGATGCTTGTTTTAGTTCGAACTTCGTTTACAGCAGTTATGCATTGCGTTGCAACAGCTTCGTTAGGGGCGTTTTTAGGGTATGCAAAGTTCAAACCTTTGATCTTTAAAATCATTTTACCCCCTCTTGGTTTAGCTTTGGCAATGTTCATTCATTTTGCATGGAATTTTAGCGTTAGTTTTTCTCATACTTCAATACTCGGATTTTTATTCTTATCTGGTTCGATTTTAATATTCATTGCTTCCTTCAAACTCGCGGTCGCTTCTGATGCAAAAATTATTTTCCGTGAATTATACGACGAAGCTGAACATGATGTTTTACCCTTCGAACATGTTCCCATTTTAAGTTCAATACAACGGGAACAAAAAGGATGGGTTGATGAACGGATAAGAAAATCCTACATAAAGATCGCAACTGCGCTCGCATTCAGAAAAATGCAGTTAAAAAATTCAACCGGGAAAAATAAAATCAGTTACGAAGATGAAGTAACTTTTTACCGTTCAGAATTAATGCAGTTATTAAACGGAATAATTTAGAATGATCAATTCGACAAATGTTTTTTTCGTAATACCTAACCCGATTTTTAATCATGTTTATTGCAGATCGTATCACAATTTCACAAAAGAAGATTCTTCCTACTTATACATAACTCTGCTGCTAAATTTATATGAAATATTCTCTTCAGTGCTTCCTAAGGAAGATTTGTTTCTTTGCCTGGATAACCGGGATCAAGAAATTGTTTCCGGAGATACATTTTCTCCCTTCTTGTTGAAAAATGTTCTGTTTTTTGATGAAGCTACATTCACTAATGATTATGTCTCTCTTTTTGACAAAAAAAACCCCGGAGCAAAGAATTTTATTTTTGTCCGTCCCAAATTTGTAGGACTAACAACTCCCGATATTTTACAAATTTTCGATCTTCTTCTGCTGGAAGACAACGTACTGATCTTTAAAAAATCTCTGCATAAAAAAATTGTTCTGTTCGCTACAAACAAATTTCATAGGGACATACTAAGCCTGCTTCAAAAGAATAATTTTGTCGCTGATTCTACACTTAAAAAGTTGTGTGCATTAGATTATCAATTATATAAACTTAAAAATGTATTCTCACTCGCCCATGTAAATGACTTTAAGGAATTATATCAAATGCTTTCGCGTAAGGAAAACTACAATTGCTGCAGCAAACAGATGCACGATCGCTTTACTCATCTCTTCATCGAATATAAGGAACTACTCTGAATGGAACGTGTCGGTATTTTCGGCGGAACGTTTGACCCGATTCACATCGGGCATCTCATAACTGCCCAATCATTACTTGAAATTAGAAAACTCGATAAAATAATTTTCATCCCTTGTTTTATCTCTCCTCATAAACTCCTAACTCAAAACTCAGATCCACAACACCGGCTTGAAATCGTAAAATTATCCATACAGTATCAAAAACAATTTGCCTGCTCTGAGATTGAACTAAACCGGAAAGATGTTTCTTTCACAATTGATACTGTTAGAGAATTAAAAAAACAATATGACTATATTGACCTCATCATTGGATTCGACAATCTTATTGTTTTTGACACATGGAAAGAACCTGATGAACTGTTTAAACTTACTCATGTCGTAGTTATGAAACGAATCATTGATAAAGGAATTGAGTACAAACATCAATACTATGAAATGGCGACAATTATTAAAACACCCTATGTTGAACTCAGTTCTTCATATATTCGTAAAAGAGTGCGTCATAATCTGCATATTGATTTTATGGTAACTCACGCCGCAAAAAAATATATTTTACAAAACAATCTCTACCGGTAAACCGGGATGAATGTAGATAACTTTTTCCCCGAATTACTCAAGAAGAACAAAAGGATAATAGCGCGCGCAATTTCGTATGTTGAATCGGAATATCCGCAAGCGGAAGATATTTTAAAAAGAGTTCACGGCTCTTCTGGGAATGCTTATCGTATTGGTATAACCGGTCCACCGGGCGCAGGTAAAAGTACAATCACCAATCAATTGGCGAAACTTTATCTGCAAAATGGAAAAAGTGTTGCCATTATCGCTGTTGATCCGACCAGTCCATTTACAGGTGGAGCGCTACTAGGTGATAGAGTGAGAATGTCCGATATCGGAAGATTTGAAAATATTTTTATAAGAAGTATGGCAACGCGCGGCAGCCTTGGCGGGCTATGCAAAAAAGCGATTGACACCGCAGATATTTTAGATGCCGCAGGTTATGATTATATTATTCTTGAAACAGTCGGCGTTGGTCAGTCGGAACTTGATATTGTTAAAGCTGCCGACACTACGATGGTCGTTCTTGTTCCTGAATCGGGCGACTCTGTGCAAGCGATGAAAGCCGGTTTGATGGAGATAGCTGATTTTTTTGTTGTGAATAAATGCGATAGACCAGCAGCCGAACAAGCTGTTAATGCGTTAAGAACTATTTTGATGTTAAGAAATCACGACGAAAAAACTTTTTTACCGGAAATTGTAAAAGCAGTTGCACAAGATAATCTCGGAATAAAAGAAATTGCTTTGGAAATTGAACGACATCAAACTTATCTTAATAAATTTGATCTTCTTACAAAGAAAAGAATTCAACGAACGAAAGATCGGATAAAAGAGATTGTTGAAGAAAAATTTACTCAAGAACTTTGGAAACAAGAAAATGTTTTTTCATTTGAACAACTCATAGAAAAATCATTTGAACAAAAAATTTCTCCCTACACAATAGCGGAGGAAATTTTAAATACATTCAAACTAAACCTATCCCAAAAGGATGAACATGGAAACACAAAATCAATTTCTTCTTCAGTTTAGCGAAGAGCAGCAAGCCATTAAGCAAACGGTTAAAGAGTTTGCTGAAAAAATAATCAAACCGCGTGTGATGGAATTTGACGAATCACAGACTTTTCCTTTTGAAATAATGGAACAGCTCGGCGAACTCGGCTTGATGGGAATTCTTGTCCCGGATATTTATGGAGGCGCAAATTTAGGTTACACGGAATATGCACTTATCATTGAAGAACTTGCAAAAGTTGATCCCTCTATCGCCCTTTCCGTTGCTGCTCACAATGGACTTTGCACAAATCATATTAATCTTTTTGGAAACGAAGAACAAAAGAAAAAATATTTACCCGGTCTAACAAGCGGAAAAGTTATCGGCGCATGGGGACTTACGGAATCTGTCTCCGGAAGCGATGCCGCTGGTTTAATCACAACCGCTGAATTAAAAGACGGTTATTATTATCTCAACGGGAGTAAAACTTTTACCACTCACGGCACTGTTGCCGGAACGTATGTGGTAATGGCAATTACGGATAAATCAAAAATGAAAAAAGGAATTTCCGCTTTTATTCTGGAGAAGAATTTTGAAGGATTGATCATTGGCAAAAAAGAAAATAAATTAGGAATGCGCGCAAGCGATACAACGCAGCTTTCATTTGATAATTGTAAAGTCCCTAAAAATAACTTGATCGGTGTTGAAGGAGAAGGATTTGTCCAGGCAATGAAAATTCTCGAAGGCGGAAGAATATCTATTGCCGCGCTGAGCGTTGGATTAGCTCAGGGCGCGCTTGATGCCGCCATTCATTATTCTGCGCAGAGAAAACAATTTGGCAAAGCGATCAATACATTCCAGGGAATTCAATTTAAACTTTCCGAAATGGCTACCAATATTGAGGCTGCAAGAATAATGACTTTCAAAGCCGCTGCGATGAAAGACAAAGGATTATCAAACACAAAAGAAGCAGCCATGGCAAAACTTTTTGCGAGCGAAATTGCTGAAAAAGCTGCAAATGACGCCGTTCAAATTTTCGGCGGTTACGGATTTATAAAAGATTATCCCGTTGAAAAATTCTATCGCGATGTAAAACTTTTGACCATCGGTGAAGGAACTTCTGAAATTCAAAAACTTGTTATTGCAAGAGAACTTTTGAAGAATTAGGAATTAAAAATTAGGAATTAGGAATTTATTTGCAATTTGGAAGTTGAATCAATTCCTAATTCGTAATTCCTAAGCCGGATAAACCGGAAATCACAAAAAGCAAATACCAAAAAACAAAGTTCTTTTGAAGCATTAAATTTTGAATTTGGGTTTTATTTGGGATTTGTCTTTTGTTTTTTCTGCCAAATATTACAAGAACTTTAGTGTTAAAGTACTAATTCTTAATGGTGTCTAAGGAATTCTTATGAAAAAAATCGGAACAGAAATAAAAGCAAAAGGATTATTTCTTCAGCAAGAAGATTACTATAAAAATCTTCTTCGCAAAATTGAAGCCGAACGTGAAAAAGTTAAACTCGGCGGTGGAGAAAATGCAACCGCAAAACACAAAGCCAAGGGAAAACTTACCGCACGCGAACGAGTTGCAAAATTAATCGATTTGGATTCTTCCTTCTTTGAATTAAATACGTTTGCAGCATATGGTATGTATGAGGAATACGGAGGCGCGCCTTCATCGGGAACGATTTTCGGAATCGGGAAAATCCATCAACACGAATGTATTATCGTTGCGAATGATGCAACCGTAAAAGCGGGCGCATGGTTCCCGATAACGTGCAAAAAAAATCTCCGTGCGCAGGAAATTGCAATGGAAAACCATTTGCCGCTGATCTATTTAGTTGATAGCGCCGGAGTGTTTCTTCCATTGCAAGATGAAATTTTTCCCGACAAAGAACATTTTGGCAGAGTCTTCCGCAACAACGCAAAAATTTCCGCAATGGGAATTCCGCAGATTGCCGCCATTATGGGACCGTGTGTTGCAGGCGGCGCATATCTTCCCATTATGAGCGATGAAGCGTTAATTGTTGAGGGCGAAGGTTCGGTGTTTCTTGCGGGCTCACATTTGGTTAGAGCCGCAATAGGTGAAGTGATTGATAACGATTCACTCGGCGGTGCAAGAGTTCAATCAAATATTTCCGGAGTAACAGATTACATTTGTAAAAATGATGAAGAGTGTTTAAAGCAAATCCGTAGTCTCGTTGATAAATTTCCTCATCAACAAA
>MNVA01000169.1 GCA_001871325.1 Ignavibacteria bacterium CG1_02_37_35 | reverse complement strand
TACAGGCTTTTAACGCTTTACCAACTTCAAGTGTTTGTGTTGCAGTTTTCAGAATAACGGCATTTCCGGAAATTAATGCCATCGCAACTTCATGAAAGGGAATAGCAAAGGGATAATTCCACGGACTTATAATTCCGATAACTCCGTAAGGAATGCGGTCAACGTACGAACGCTTATTGATGGTAAGAATGCTTCCACCGCTGAGTGTTTTTCTTTCTAAAACAGATTCTGCATTTTTTGCGTAATAGGTTATTGCCATTGCCGAGGCAAGCACTTCGGTGCTGATGGCGTCAACTTTTGTTTTGCCGGAATCTTTTGAAATGATTTCTGAAATATCATCGGCGTGTGCGACAAGATAATCGCGGATTTTGAAAAGATATTTTGCCCGTTCAGCAAAACTTTTTTCCCTCCAAACCTTTTGCGCGGTTCTTGCTTCGCTTACAGCGTTCTGCAAATCGGCAATTGAATTTTCTTTGGTTGATCCAATTACTTCTCCCGTTGCGGGATTGGTTGATGTTGTTCTTTTTTCTGTTGCTAAACTTTGCTCGATCATTTTCAATCTTCCTTTTATCTTGGAAGTAAAGTTAATTAAAACTATTTTTTCCGCGAACAAAAATAATTTTGGAAAGAAAACCGATGAAGAATATTTTAAACGCTCAAAATAGAGAAGAACTGTTAACAAGAATCACCAATCTGAAAGAAACCAATTCTAGTCTATGGGGAAAAATGTACGCAAATGAAATGCTTTGCCATTTAGCCGATCAGATTAGGATTGCGACTAACCAAATAAAGACAAGAGATTTCAGTAGTTTCTTTTCCCGTACCATCCTTTCAAAAATTGTGTTGTTGGGTATGCCTGCGCCGAAAGGGAAAGTAAAAACTTTTCCGGAAATCGATTTAGCTAAAGGGCGCGGAACAAAACCAACCGACTTTGAAAATGATAAAACACTTCTCAAAAAAATTGTTTCTGATTTTCTTGGGAAAGATAGCAGCTTTAATTATCAATCCCATGCTGCATTCGGTCATTTTACCAGAAAGCAGTGGGGAAGAATAATCTACATCCATTTTGATTATCACTTAAAACAGTTTGGGGCATAGATAGCATTTACTTTCTTCCCGTCCATGTTTTCATGCTTTGCGGAACGCCGAAAAAGATCATCAGTTTTTGGAACCAGGAATCGGGAAGCAGTCCGCGCAAACGTGGATTTAAATTTAAGGTAACCGGACGCTTCGGTGAATATCTTCCTTTTTTTAATGCTGATTCTACAATTGTCTTTGCAATAACATCGTGATCTTTTAATAAAGGAACGATGAGATTTCCCGGGAAGCCAAGTTTAGCTCCGTGGAATAATCCTTGTGCAATATAGCTTGGATGCACCGAAGAATATTTTACTCCGGTTTTCCCATTGTTGTAAGCTTCAAAGCGAAGCGATTCCGTTAAACCCCACACCGCCCATTTAGTAGCAGTATAAACCGCTAAGCCGGGAACTCCAAGTGTAGCTGAAGCAGAAGATAAGTTTACGATATGTCCAACGTTCCGTTCATACATTTGCGGAAGGAAAGCGCGAATGGTATAAATAAGTGAAGTTAAATTAACGGCGATGGTTTTTTCCCATTCTTCGTCTGTTCCGTCTAAAAGTTCCCCGCCGAAAACTATTCCGGCATTGTTAATAAGAATATCAACTTTACCCATTTCCTGTTTGGCAGTTGCTGCCAGTTCGTAAACGCGGACTTTATCCGTAACATCACATTGATGCGCAAAAACTTTTCCGCCGAGTTGTTCAAGTTCCGTTTTAGCTTTATTTAAAGCCCCGGAATTCATGTCCCACAACGTTACCGTAACGCCTTCTTTGATTAGCCGTTTACAAGTTGCAAGTCCAATTCCCATTGCTCCGCCGGTGACAACAGCAGATGAAGATGATAGATTCATTTTTCTTCCTGTATGAAATAATATTTCTTAAAGAAAATTACTTAAATTAAATCATCAAATCACAAATAATTTGAAAGATAAAATGGTTTGAAGCGTTATTCGATTTTGAGTATCAAATAGAAAACAAAAATTATCTATTTGAAAGGAAAAATTATGGCAATGAAAAAAGCATTTGTAAAACAAGTTAAAGGAATTACCTTTGTCGGGAAAACCGATTCCAACCATTGGATAACAATGGATGGACCCGAAGAATTCGGTGGAAGCAACGCGGGAATTCGTCCGAAAGAATTATTATTGCTTGGACTCGGCGGATGCACCGGCAGTGATGTTGCTTCGATTCTCGGCAAGAAAAAAGTAAAACTTGACGGATTTGAAATGAACATCACCTCGGAAGTTGCAGACGAACATCCGCAGGTGTTTACAAAAATTCATATTGAATATGTGTTCCAAGGAAGAAATCTACAAAAGGAACCAATAGAAAAAGCAATAGAACTTTCACAAACCAAATATTGTTCGGTAACTAAAATGCTTGAAAAAGCTGCGGAAGTTTCTCACAGCTACAAAATTGTTGAAACTCAAGAATGAGTAGTAACCCGGATTTAAGGGGAATTTGATAATGATTGGATGGATAAAAGCGGTTTTGAATTGAATTGAAGAATGATTGAATGACCGCATGAAAATCAATTAAATAGAGATGAATTGGAATATGACTCATTCATTCGTGCATCCATTCAGCCAAGCATTGCAGTTTTGTGTCGTAAGTTTATAATTAATGATTTCTCTGATTAACATGGATACTTTTATGAAAAAAAATGTGTTCTTCTGGATTTTAGCTTTTGTTATTACGGTCGCGTCTGCGTATTACCAGCGCGTTACCGGTCCCACTTACCCGCTTGCAGGGAGAATAAAATTGGGAAACGAAGAAATAAAATTTATACTTGATAGATCGCATTCTGGTTTTTCAAATAACGAAGTTAAAGTAAAGGTTACCGATAAAAATATTGCAGGCACTATGCTTTGGAAGCGTTACAAGACGGAAGATGAATGGACAAAAGTTGAAATGGTGCGCAGCAATGATTCACTTCTTGCAGAACTTCCGGCTCAACCATCCGCCGGAAAACTGATGTATAATGTTCGAATGAGTCTAAAAGGAAAAGAAGTAAGTTTAAGCGAACAGCCTGTCGTTATCCGATTTAAAGGAGATGTTCCCTTATGGATACTCATTCCGCACGTTCTTTTTATGTTTTCTGCAATGCTCCTTTCCACAAGAACCGCATTCGAAATTTTTACTGATGCCGTTAAAGCAAAAAAGTATATGCTCGTTACTGTCGCTTTTCTTTTGTTGGGTGGATTTGTCTTTGGTCCATTCGTTCAAAAATATGCTTTCGGGGAATATTGGACCGGTGTTCCTTTCGGTTACGATCTTACCGATAACAAAACGTTAATCGCGCTGGTAGGCTGGATTATTGCGGCTGTAATGTTCCTTAAAAAGAAGAATGAAAAATTTTGGATTACCTTTGCCGCTTTACTTATGCTCGCTGTTTTTCTCATTCCGCACAGTGTGCTTGGTTCGGAACTTGATTACAAAAAACTTGACGCAGATAGAACTAATACGGAAATAATAGAATAATTCTTTTTCAAAAAGCGAGTGCCAAATTCTCTTGAGCATAGTAACCGATGTCAATCGGTTATGAGAAAAAGACTACGACAGCTGATTTGTATTCTGTAAACGCCCGGCATAAAAAAAACCGATTCATGATCGGTTTTTTTATCTACGGATGGAAAAATTATCACTTAACATTTATAGTGCTGTCAACTTCAGTTTTCAGTGTACTGTCAACATTGGATTTAGAACATTCACCAGCTTTTGGGGATTCATCAGCTTTTTTCTCACTCAGACTCATCAACCAATCAACTAAAACTTTAAGATCTTCATCCGAGCCTTTATAACTATACATGTGCTTTACCCCGTCAATGGTTTCTTCTTTATGAATCCATTTCGTTATAAAATCTGCGTTATGCCTTGTGCCAACCATTGACAAATCGGGGATTTTCGAATTCTTCTTCTTTAAAATGATTTCTGCACTTTCAACAGAGTGGCATGCCATGCATTTACTGGCAAGAAATATTTTTTTACCTGCCGGTTCCTCTCCGGGAAGAAGATTAGACTGAAACCCGTAGGTAACAACTGCTATTGAAATTGCAAAAATATAATAGATTACTTTTTTCATTTATGTATCCTTAAAAAATAAGAGGAATGGCAGATACCATTCCTCAGTTTATAAAACTTGAAATAATTAGAACATTGCTCTCATATTAATATAAAACTTATTAACTTTTTGAGCTGAAGGAATATCGAGCAAATTAGCTTCGTAATAAGCGGTCATCGAGATGTTTCCATTTACTACATAAGTTACTGCGGGAATGAGTCGGCTGTAATCCAATACTTTTTTACCGGCAACGGTATTGGTTGAAGAATAATTATCATACTGTAACCCGCATGACCAAACATCGGTAATAAAATAGCGTGAAGTGATGCCAAACCCGCTGAATTTAAAATCTTCGGTAGGTTTTGCTACCAAGTCCCAGTTAGCTTCATTACCAATAACAAGAGCAGCTTGAACATCTAACTTATCTTTGTACCGAATGGCTACTTGAGGAGATATTCTTGAATATTTATTTTCAATTTGAGTTTTTGTTCCGGTTCCTTTGGTATCAGTGCCGCTATAGTAATGGAGTGTAAAGGAAGAACCGGCAAAATCTTTTGTTACGCTTTCAGGAAGTTTAACCATTGCGCCGCCCCAATATCCTAACGTTTGTCCAACAGAAGCAGATTTAGAACCCGGCGAAACGCCCGCATAAACGGTTACCCATTCGGTTCTGCCATAATATTGAATTCCTTTTCTTGCGGAAGACATATTAACTGATGATTCGCCTGCTCCATTTGAAGTTTTAACTCCCATAGCCATATTTGTTGGTACTGCAAACATTCTCAAACGATTTGGGTATGAAGTGAATTGCATTGGAGAAAGACTTCCAACCTGAAAGTTTAATGCTTTTGAACCCATAATATTTGTGAAATTTAAATAAAACCATGAGAAGTGAAATGCGCTTTCGGTATATTCCATTTCTGTGAAGAATGAAATATCTTTATAAATTGAACCGGCTGCAAAAGTTTGAACCCAGTTCGTATTCCCAAAAGTTAATTTAGATGATTTTGCAGAGGCAAAATCTTTTTGAAATGAATTTGTCTCCAACTGAAAAGGAGTAAGATTTATTCTTATACCAAACACATTTTGTAAATCATTCAAAAATACACCGCCCGCATTAATTGAGTATTGATCTTCCCAATTTTTTTTGTAGGTGTTTTCTAATTGATACCCATTCGCTAAAAAGTCTTCACCAAAGGAATTTAACCTGGGGAATACTGTGTGACAAGTATTGCAAGCCAAATTGAATTTTTTTGCCCATTGACTGGTAGCATACGTAGAACTTGTAAGCGTTAAAGAAAGAGCAATAAACATAAACATCACCCCAATTTTTCCGAACTTCGTACTATTCTTCATTGTTTTACCTCATAATTATTAATAGATGTATATTAAATTTAACAAAATTTCTGTTAAACGTCAATATTAAGCAATAATTACGCCATCCAAAATATTGCCTTTTTGCTTATTTTAATAATTCCATTTTAAATCCTTCCTGTTTTGGAGAATGTTTTTCTCAAAATGTAAAAAATATTTCTTAGTTGAGGAATACTTCCTTAAATTATTTTAGAAATTGCAGAAAGACTTCCAAAATTGTCGTCGGATTCTTGCAAAGTCTCCTAACTTGTCTTAACTTTTGAAGAAAAATTTCAAATAAATTTGGATAAAGTTTTATGGCTAATCAATTTATTGCTCATGTTGAAATTCCTTCAACAGATCTTGACGCTTCGAAAGAGTTTTATAAAAAAGTTTTCGATTGGGACTTGAGAGATTTCGGTAAGGGATATTTACTTTTTAACACCCATCAGGGAATTACTATCGGTATGCGGAAAGTAAAGAAAGTAAACAGCGGTGACACGACAGTTTTTCATGTTCAGGTTGATGATATTGAAGCTGCGCTTGATAAAGTGATAACCGCAGGTGGAAAAATTTTCCGCGAAAAGACGGTCATCCCGGTTTATGGTTGGTATGCTTTGTTAAAAGATAATCTTGGGAATATTATCGGACTGTTTCAATCTCACTAAATTATTTCTCAGTGTCTCTGTGACTCTGTGGTAAAAACCTACACCGCAAAGTCACAAAGACGCAAAGTAATTATAAACCCCTTACAATCTCATCAACTTGTTTTAACGCTTCATCAATTTTAGTTACATCTTTTCCACCTGCAGTTGCAAGGTGAGGGCGACCGCCGCCTGCTCCACCAAGAATTTTTGCAACTTCACCGACGATCTTTCCCGCGCTAAATTTTTTCTCTTTTAAAAGATCATCCGATACAACACAAACCAACCCGACTTTTCCCTCAAGTTCGGAAGCAAGCAATCCGATGCCGCTTTTAATTTTACTGCGCAATTCATCGCCGAATGATTTTAACTCATCCATATTTGTTGCGGCAACTTTTCCTTTAAAGATTTTTATTCTGCCGGCATCAGTTGGATTTGAAACGATCGAATCAATTCCGCCGAGTTTTCCTTTAAGTTTCAACTCTGCCAATTCTTTTTCAAGTTTTTTCTTTTCTTCAATCAATTCATTTATTCTGACTTCTGACTTCTGAATTCTGGCTTCTCGTTCAAGAATAAATTTTTCAACACCGGCTCCGGTAACAGCCTCTATTCTTCGTACTCCGCTGGCGATAGATGATTCGCTTAGAATTTTAAACAAACCAATCTGTGATGAATTTTTTACGTGAGTGCCGCCGCAGAACTCCATTGAGAAATCACCAAATTGAACAACATTAACTTTGTCTCCGTACTTATCGCCGAAGAACATTAAGGCTCCCATTTTTTTCGCTTCATCAAAGGGAATGTTGCGGTGATGGGTGAGTGGAATATTTCTGCGCAGTTGTTCATTCACCAATATTTCAATATCGCGCAATTCTTCTTCACTTACTTTGGCGAAGTGTGAAAAATCGAAACGAAGTTTATCAGGCGCAACAAGAGAGCCTGCTTGATGAACGTGTGTACCAAGAATTTTTCTCATCGCCGCATGGAGGAAATGAGTAACCGAATGGTTGCGCATAATATCTCCACGGCGTGTCTCATCAACTGAAGCTAAAATTTCTGAACCAATAATCAAAGAAACTTCGATATCGTTCTCAACCACATGAATAATCTTATTCTCAACTTTTGTAACATCAGAAACATATAGCACGTCTTTATTAATAGTAATTAATCCTGTATCACCGGTTTGTCCACCCGATTCAACATAGAAAGGAGATTTATCAAGAATGATGAAATCGTTTTTATCTTCTTTTTTCAAACCGATGATCTTTGCCGATGAAGAAAACTCTTCATATCCGGTAAATTCCGTTTTAGCTTCATCACTTAAATTGAAAAGAGATAGATCGTTGAAGTTTACATTTACCGAAGCGAATTTATCTTTTGTCGCTTCGCGCCCTCTTTCTTTTTGTTTATTCATCAACTCGTTGAAACTGTTTTCATCAACACTGAAGCCTATTTCGCGCGCCATGACATTGGTTAGATCAACAGGAAAGCCGAACGTATCGTAAAGTTTAAAAGCATCCTCGCCGCGAATAATGGTTCCATTTTTTGCTTTTAGATCATTTATAACCGTTTCAAATAATTCAATTCCTCTATCAAGTGTCCGGTTAAAACTTTCTTCTTCACTTTTAATAATTTTTTTAACGTACTCTTGCTTCTCTTTTATTTCAGGGAAAACATCGCTCATCGTTTCAACTAAAACATCAACAAGCGAAAAGAGGAACGGTTCTTTCATATTCAATTTTCTTCCGTAACGGGAAGCGCGGCGTAAAATTCTTCGCAGTACATAACCGCGTCCATCGTTACCGGGAACAGCGCCGTCCGCAATCGCAAAAGTCAGCGTGCGGATGTGGTCGGCAATAACGCGCATGGGAATTTTATTTTCTTCTTTCTCATAAGCCACATCTGAAATTTCCGAAATGCGGTTAATTAGCGGCATAAAAACATCGGTATCATAATTTGAACCTTTCTTTTGCATCACCGCACAGACGCGCTCAAAGCCCATTCCGGTATCAACATGTTTTGAAGGGAGGTCATGAAGCTTTCCGTTTTCGTCGCGGTTATATTGAATGAAAACGAGATTCCAAATTTCAATACATTCCGGTGTTCCGGCGTTTACATATTTTGAATTATCGTAATCATCGGTAAGATTAATATGAATTTCAGAGCATGGTCCGCACGGACCGGTCTCTCCCATTTCCCAAAAATTATCTTTCTCATCAAAGCGTAAAATGTGTGCGGGATTAATATCTGTTTTTGTTTTCCACAATTCAAATGATTCATCATCGGTTCTATAAACCGTAGCAAACAATCTTTCCTTCGGCATCTTCCAAACTTCGGTGAGCAATTCCCAAGCCCAGGTGATTGCTTCGGTTTTGTAATAATCGCCAAACGACCAGTTGCCGAGCATTTCGAAAAAGGTGTGGTGGTAGGTGTCGTGTCCGACTTCTTCCAGATCGTTGTGTTTGCCGCTTACGCGGATACATTTTTGTGTATCGGCGGCGCGGTTATATTGGCGCGTTCCCGTTCCTAAAAAAACATCTTTAAACTGGTTCATCCCGGCGTTGGTAAAGAGCAGCGTGGGATCATCAAACGGAACCACCGGCGCACTGTTTACTATTTTATGCTGTTTACTTTCAAAAAAATCTAAAAACTGCTGACGTATTTGCTGTGAAGTCATAAAACCTTTAATCTGAATTTTTAATGTCTAAAGATAACAAAAAAAGAAAAATGGCTTGACTTGTAAAAATTAATTTTCTAAGTTTGACCAAACAAAAAGGAGCGCTTATGAGTCGGTTATTTTTTTCATTGGCTTTGTTTTTCTTTTTCACTTCAATTTCTTTTCCTCAGTACTCTGATCCAAACTTACGCCGCGTTGGTTTTCTTAACGGAAATCGACTTTCCATTTCTTTTTACAATGATGGACAAATCTCCGGTTTTAATCTGGGAGTTGATGTTCGAGGCAAATGGAAAGGGAACAACTACATTGGCGATATGATTCCAATGATCGGAGTTGAACTTCCAATAAAAGATTATACCAATGATGGGAAAGCAGACACAATTCACTCTGTTATTATTTCCCGTGGTCCAAGGAAAGGGCAGGCGAATGAAAAAGACCCGACGACACTGGCATTTTGGGGATTTAATCCAAAATCCGGTTACTTGAATTCTTCCCTTGAAAAAATCCCGTTGAGCAATGATCAATCTTCATGGCCCACGTTTTGGGCGGAACATCCTGATTGGGATTCTACCGTTTGGGATGGTTTGTATGACAAAAACTTTTTTGCTGGGGGTTTAGAAACATATTTTAGAATTGATGATAATGCTGACACAGAGTTTTCCGGTTTCTTTTTGCCTGATTCTTCACATCCTAATAGAAAGGGGATGGGAATTAATGTTGGAATTCGTTACATCCAACCGTCTGATCCAAATTTTAGTGATGTTATTTACAAAGTTTATGATATAAAGAACGAAGGAACTACTACTTACAACAAAGTTTTTTATGGTGAAATTGTGGGTACTCTTGTAGGGGGAGATGGAGATTCGGGAGATGATCTCTGTTCTCTTGACAGTATTGCAAACACCGTTTATAGTTATGATTATGACGGATTAGGTAATCATGGACAAAAAGTTGGAGTAATGAGTGAAACGTTAATTGAAGCGCCAAAAAGTAATAAAATTGCTTCCTACAGTTTTTTTAATGTGATTGCTTCTCCTGATATGAGTGATGATGAATTACTGTGGAGGAAATTATCTCCCGACAGTTTCGATAAATATCCTCCAACACCAATGGATGGTGATGTGCTTTGGGGAACGAACTATTTTTCTTTAGCGCCGGGTGAAACAAAGAGAGTTGTTACGGTTATTGCTATGGGTGATAGCATACCGGAAGTAGAATCAAAAGTTCTGCTGGCAAAGGTTTTGTGGTTTTCGAAATTCAATTATAATTATGATAATATTTCGTTTATTGGTCTCAGTTCCTACCGGGTTCTTAAAAATTCGGAAACTATTAATTGGACTTCCAAAGTCATGGCATCCTTCGTAGATATTTATTTCAGTTCTGATGCCGGTGATACATGGGAACGGATTGCTGAAAACATTAGTAATACCGGCACTTTTCAATTGAATACTAAAAATTACTTCGATTGTGCTTTTGGTAAATTGAAGATTGTTGGTAAAGATATTAATTATATTCCCTTTAGTCTTTCTAAATCGCCTTACTTTATAATTGATAATGAAGAGAATGGAGTTCCTTTCATAAAAATTCTTAATTATGAAGAATACAATGACTCATCTTTAGTGGAAGATATTATTTCTCTGAAGTTGATGTTAGGCGATCCTGAAAACAAAACACTTACAGCCAAAGTATATTACAACTCTACAAATGAATTGATTGAAACTTTTAATATTGATCCCGCTTTTTCTACTACCAAAGAGTTAAGTTTACGAAAATTGCCTAATTCGGAATCAGCTTCTATCAGAATAGAAATTAGTGATGATAGTTCGACAGTTTCCGTTGTGACCGATGTGTTTAAGAAACTTACTACAAGAACTCCAATTGCAGAAAAAAACTATCAGTTTGTCTCCTGGTTGTCAGATGCGAAGGTTGCCGTTAATGTTATTGACAGTTCCAAAGTTACAGGGAATAGTTATCTGCTTACCTTTAACGATACCACAAATGCCGGAGTTTTAGCGAACGTATTTAATGAAACAACTCAACAAAATGTTCTTACTCAAGTTCCGATCAATGCTTCGGATGAAAGCATACTTTTTGATGGACTCA
>MNVA01000195.1 GCA_001871325.1 Ignavibacteria bacterium CG1_02_37_35 | reverse complement strand
ATTCACCTAACGCCTTGGCTTCAAAACCACCATCAATCGATTCTTCGATTATAAAAATTATTTCGTTCATAAGTAAAATCTCTTTTTGTTTCTTCTAATATAAGACTTTCTAAAACTTCAATCCATACCAGACAACATTCGGATAAACTTTTACCGCCGGCATCGGAAAGTGATAAAAGTTCAAATATTTTTTAATGAATTTTAAGAAAGAAGTATTCCCGGGAAGTTCATCTGTCTTCAGATCAAGGGAAAAGAAAATTTCTCGATGGCCGGAGTTTGTGTCAAATCCTTTAACTGAATGCCCCACAGCAACGTTCAAAAAATTCGGGTAATACTTTCTAATTTTTTCCGGCAAATAATTCGCAATCGAAATGCTAAGCCAGTGATAAGTGCTTTCGTAGTCATCAAAGATTACTTTGTTTGATCCGTGTTTGAAGCGTTCTGAAGGAAAGAAGCTGATCTTCAGATTAAAATTTTTTAATTGCGGAAACTTGTATTGAAGGAAAGGATAAGCCGAGCCAAGTGCGTTTGCAGAAAAATCGCCCCAGCTAAATCCCCACTGCTTGGAAAAACCATCTTTTATTTCTGTGAAAGATTGATAGGTTAACGCGGTAATACCGCCATAGAGAAGACTTTGTTCTTTATTGATACCGCTCCAAACAAAAGCATCAGAATAAATATTTGTTGCCAGCATCGGAAAATAGAAATGTCCGAACTTATCGGCACCGAGAGCATAAGCCCAATCCTCTTTCCAATTAAAATGGAACGGACTTTTTTCTCCTTTCCACCAAAGATTTTTTTGTAACGCTTGTCCGTAAATAAATCCCCCGAGAGTTGCCGTACCGATAAAAGAAAGTTTGTAATAATTTATTGTGGAAGTATCAATTCGTAGGCTGTCTTGCGGCTGCAAAAAAGGAATAAAAAGCAAAAGACATAAAATTGTTTTCATTCTTCCATCGAAATATTAGTCTGCAAAGCAGAGAAAAACATTATATTTACAAAAGAAATATCACAAAAAAGAAAACCTAAAAAAAGAATGATGCAGCTTTTTCCTTCAACTTATTTTACATACAAAAACAAGCAACTTTACTGTGAAGGTGTTGCCGTTACCCAAATTGTAAAGCAAACAGGAACTCCAACTTACATTTACAGCAAAAAATATTTTGAAGATGCTTCCAAAGAATTTGATGAAGCGTTTCGCGCCGTCCGCCATAAAATATTTTATGCTGCAAAATCAAATTTCAATCTCAGTGTAATTAAAACTTTTATAGAGCTTGGCAGCGGTGTAGACGTAAACTCCGAAGGCGAACTTTACCGCGCTTTAAAAGCTGGGGCTAAACCGGAAAAGATAATTTTAACAAGCGTTGGAAAGACGAAGAACGAAATAAAACTTGGTCTTGAACGTGATGTTTTGATGATCAAAGCAGAATCTGAAGAAGAAGTTTATTTGATAAATGAAATTGCCTCTTCGATGAATAAAATCGCACGCGTCGCGATCCGCGTTAACCCTGATGTAAATCCAAAGACTCATCCTTACATTTCAACGGGACTTTCTGAAAACAAATTTGGTGTTGATAGCGAAACAGCGCTAAAGTTGTTTCGAAAACAAAAAGAATTGAAAAACATTCTTTTTACCGGGATTGATATGCACATCGGTTCTCAGATTACTACTCTTTCGCCTTTTGTTGAAGCGGTTGAAAAGCTTGCCAATCTTTTCCTCATCTTAAAAAAAGAAGGACTTGAATTAATCCATTTTGATATTGGCGGCGGAATCGGAATTCAATACAACGATGAAAAAACTTTTTCCGTGAACAAATTTGCCGAAGCTCTTCTTCCGATAGTAAAAAAACTTAACTGCGAAATCATTTTTGAACCGGGTAGATATTTAACGGCAAATGCAGGAATTTTGGTTACGGAAGTTTTGTACACTAAAAAGAATCAGCATAAAAATTTTCTTGTAGTTGACGCTGCAATGACCGACTTACTGCGCCCGAGTATTTATGGCGCATATCATCATGTTCAACCGGTAAAATTGGATGAAAGTAGAAGTGAAATAATTGCTGACGTTGTTGGTCCGGTTTGCGAAAGCGGAGATTTTCTTGCAAAGGAAAGAACGATACAAAAATGCGAACACGGGGATTTGCTTGCCGTAATGTCTGCCGGCGCATACGGAATGGTGATGGCTTCAAATTATAATGCTCGGAGAAAACCGGCAGAAATTTTGGTAACGGGAAATTCTTTTAGCATAATTCGTGCGCGAGAAACGTTTGAGCATCTTGTGTTCGATGAAGAAAATTATTTGTAATACATTATGCAGCGATAATGAAAAGAAGAAACTTTATAAATACCATAACAACAGCGGCGGCAATTGCGGCTCTTCCAAACTTCTCGTTCCCTTCTGAAAAATCGAAGATCATTAAACCGAAAAAATTAAAAAGTGGCGATACTATCGGATTAGTTTCTCCCGGCGGTTTTATCACCGAGCAACAACTTGAAGAATCAAAAACAAATATGACGGCTCTTGGGTTTTCTGTTGTTGTTGCTAAAAATATTTTAAATCGGTTCGGGTATTTTGCCGGAACCGATAAAGATCGTGCCGAAGACTTACATGAAATGTTTGGCAATAAAAAAGTTGACGGCATCGTTTGCGTCCGCGGTGGATATGGCTGCGCGCGCACTTTAGATTTTTTGGATTTTGATTTGATTAAACGAAATCCAAAAGTGCTAATCGGGTACAGTGATATTACCGCCTTGCTGTATGGAATATATTCGCAGACTGGATTAATCGGTTTTCATGGACCGGTTGCAACTTCAACGTTTAATGAATTTAGTGTTAACAATTTTAAAAATGTTTTGATGAAACCACAGCTGAAAATGTCTTTACACAGCGCATCTGAAGATGCTGCAAAAAACGAATACAAACCTTACGTTATTCGCAGCGGCAAAGCAAAAGGAAAACTTATCGGCGGAAATTTATCTATTGTTGCTTCGTTGATCGGAACGAAATATGATATCGAACCAAAAGGTAAAATTATTTTTCTTGAAGAAGTTGGCGAAGAACCTTACCGGGTTGATCGAATGTTGACGCAAATGATCCAAGCCGGGAAATTTAAGAACGCCTCCGGTATCGCACTTGGCGTTTTTACTAAATGTGAATCGAAACCGGATCAATCGGGAATAGCAAATTCTTTTTCCCTGTCTGAAGTTTTACTTGATAGGCTATTTCAATTGAAAATCCCTGTACTTTATGGTTTGTCGTTCGGACATATTGTTAATAAATTTACTTTACCGTTCGGCATCAACGCAGAGCTTGATGTTGATAATCAGGAATTAATGCTGCTTGAGGAAGCTGTTGTTTAACTATTTGTTAAATCAATGAAAGAAAAATTATGAAAGTAAGATTGTTTTTTGTTTTAAGTTTCGCGGCGCTGACTTTATCGGGCTGTTTAGTTTATCAAAAAGTATCGTATGAAATTTTTATTGATGGGGAAAAGTCCGGCGAAGCAAAAGTAACTTTTTATGACCTTAAATCTGATGCGCTTGGAAATAAA
Organism: Ignavibacteria bacterium CG1_02_37_35; assembly: GCA_001871325.1. Taxonomy (GTDB): domain Bacteria; phylum Bacteroidota; class Ignavibacteria; order Ignavibacteriales; family Ignavibacteriaceae; genus UBA1563. The sequence continues at coordinate 6,997 of MNVA01000195.1, read as the reverse complement.
GAGTTTAATGAAGATAAAGAGAACCTCTTCAATAAATTATTAAGGAGTGATGAATTTATCTTTTCCCAAAAAGATGAAGAAAAAGAAGTTACCAACCGCAGACTTTTTGTAGAAGATAAAAAACTCAATGGCGAAGTGAATTTTAAGTTTAAAGACATAAATGTAGTCGAAGGCATTCAGCAACAAGACGGATATTATTTCTTGACTGTTGAGAATGAAGACAGCATCATTTCTACCAACGGAACGGTTATTCCTATAAATAAATTCAAACGAATTATTTGGGAAAGGAATCAGAAAGTGTTGAAGTTTGAAATGCTTACCGACGTTAAACTTAATGACCTGCGGGAACTTGCCCCTTTTTATAAATCAAATGACAATTGACTAATGACAAATCTCTTCCTCAATCTTGTAATTTGTTTTTTGAATTTTGGAATTTCGCCCCGTGTATGTTGAAGTAGTTTTTCCGCTGCCGTTCCGCAAAGCTTTTACTTACACAGTTCCTGGTGAATTTGAAGAACAAGCTCAAATCGGTGTGAGAGTCGTTGCTCCTTTCGGTCCACGTGTGCTAACCGGATTTATCGTTTCGGTTCTTCAAGAAACTTCCGTTAAAGAAAAATTAAAAGACATTTATGATGTTCTTGACAGCGTTCCGATCTTCGATTCTACTTCAATTAAATTTTACGAATGGCTTTCCGAATATTATCTCTCTTCGCTTGGCGAAGCGTTCCGGCTTGCAATTCCACCTGGTACGGAAGTACAATCGAAGAAACGCATTTCAGCAGATATTAATTTTGCTCGACGGTTATTAGAAGATGGGAAAACAAAATCTCCGATTCAAAAAACTCTGCTGAAAATATTTTCCGAAAATGAAACGATCAGTTATTACCAGCTTCAAAAAAATGCAAAACGGAAAAATATTCTCTCACCTCTTCGCACGCTGGAAAAAATGGGTGTGATAACGATTCATGATGAAACAGAGAAAGCAAAAGTTCACAGCAAAACCATCCTCTCGGTTAAGCTGTTAAAATCTGCGGAAGAAGTTTATGAGCTTATCCCAACGATTGAGAAAACATCGCCTAAACAAGTTGAGGTTTTACTCAAACTCGTATCCGGGCAGCATGAAATGCCGCTGCAACAACTATTGACCGAAACAAAAACTTCTCCGGCTTCAATTAAAGGATTAGAAAAAAAAGAAATTATCACCGTAGTAAAAAAACAAATCGAACGAACATTTCAAGAACCCTATTCCGAAGACTTAATTGATTTTGCTCTAACTTCAGATCAAAATAAAGTGTTGGATGAAGTTTATCCGTTTCTGCAAAATCCTTCTTTCAAGGTTTTTCTTTTGCACGGAGTAACCGGCAGCGGCAAAACACAAGTCTATATCGAACTTGTAAAGAAAGTTTTGGAGCTCGGTAAAACCGTAATTATTCTTGTTCCCGAAATCGCATTAACGCCGCAAATGACGGCACGTTTGACGAATAATTTCAAAGGAATGGTTTCTGTTATTCATAGTAAAATGTCGCCCGGCGAACGGTTTGATTCCTGGCAAAATATTTTAAATGAAAAATCGCAAGTGGTCATCGGCGCACGTTCAGCGCTTTTTTCGCCGTTAAAAAATATTGGATTTATTATTGTAGATGAGGAGCATGACGGCAGTTATAAACAGGATGAAACGCCGCGTTATAACGGGAAAGATGCAGCGCTGATGCGTGCAAAATTTTCCGGCTGCCCGGTTTTGCTTGGCTCCGCTACTCCGTCTGTTGAAAGCATGTATCTCGCAGCCACAAAAAAATATCAACTGCTGAATCTTCCAATTCGTGTTGATGATGCACAACTTCCTAAGATAACACTGGTAAATATCAACGAAGAGAAAAAACTTAATCGCATGGAAAGTTTTTTTTCTAAAACGCTGCTTGAAAAAATTGAAGAACGATTGAAAAAAAAAGAAGGAGTAATCATTCTTCAAAATAGGCGCGGTTTTGCAACGCAGATTTATTGTGTTGAGTGTGGACAAATTGAAACGTGCGACAATTGTTCGATCTCGCTCGTGTATCATATTAATGAAAACACTTTGCATTGCCACTACTGTGGATTTGTGAAAGAAGCTCCTCCGGCTTGTAATCATTGCGGATCGCCACATCTTAAATATTTCGGAACAGGAACGGAGCGCGTTGAAGATGAACTCGCTTATTATTTTCCAAACGCTGTTCTTGAGCGTATTGATTCGGATGCTATTTCTAAAAAAGGAAATTTGGGGACTATTCTCTCCAACTTTAAAAGCGGGGCGATTGATATTCTTGTCGGCACGCAGATGGTTGCAAAGGGAATGGATTTTCCCCGCGTTACGCTTGTTGGTGTTATTTCGGCGGAAACAAATTTATGGCTTCCCGATTTCCGCGCGGATGAACGAACGTTCCAGCTTTTAACACAAGTAAGCGGACGAGCCGGCAGAAGTAAAATTGAAGGAGAAGTGGTCATCCAAACACAAAATGATAAACATTTTGTTCTGCAAAAGGTTTTACAAAATGATTACGACGGTTTTTATAAAAAGGAAATCCTCGACCGGGAACACCGCGGTTACCCGCCGTTTATGCGGCTCGCGGTAATTGAAGCGAAAGACAAAGAAGAAAAAAAAGCGCTCGGCGCAATGAAAGAATTTTATAATGAACTCCTGGCATTTAAAAAGTATCTGAAAATTACCTCTCCGACTTCGGCGGTCATCGCAAGATTGAAAGGCGAATATCGTTTTCAAATCGTTTTAAAAACAGACCGGGTTACCGATCCTTCAGGAAGTATTTTGCGGAAAGCAATTTCCGAGTCATTTATGCGGTTCAATCGAAAAACAAAAATTAAAGACATCAAAATCTTTTTTGATATTGACCCGCAAAGCATTTTGTAATATTGCTTGCAACTTTTAAAAAGCCGTTCGCAGTTGCCAGCGGCTTTTTTTTTGAAGCGTTTGAAATGGATTATTTAAAGTTTAAGCCATCGCGCAACGGGTTGCAAGTAAAAAATTGAAAGTAGAAAGTTATCGCCGTTTATTAATTTGTTATCGGTGTTAGGGAGAAAAGCAGCCCATAGCTTCAGCTATGGGAATGAAATTAAATAATAAAAATCAGCAGCCGTTTTAACGGTTTAGAACAGTGAACAACCATGTCACACCCAGCAATAAAAATATGGATTTCAAATTGTAAACCGATGAATCGGTTTGAAACTTTGCCTCTCTTAAATTACCCACAGATGAATCTGTGGGCTGCTGACAAAAGATACCAAAACAAACCATAAATCGGTAAACCATTAGTTCAAAGTTAAAAGTAAAACACTCAAAATATCTTGACAAAAAAAACAAAAAGTTATACGCCATTACTAGAGAATACTATTTCATTAATATCAGTTGGCACTATTTCAATAATCACTCTTATTGAGTAGTCAGCAATTACACCCCATTTTTGCATGCCACATCAAAACCAATAGTATTTCCACTAACGGATTCACAAAATGAAACCACTATTAGCAAAAACCAATTATCACTTTTTGATTAACAATTAACTATATTTGGGCAACCTATTTCAGCAAAGTAGTTACTGAAGAATGACTACTGACCAATGCCCAATTTTGAACTTATCAGTTCTTCCCGCTGTTGTGGTATAAAAAAGTAAAAAAACTTATGGCAATTTTTTTCGCACTATTTCTGCTTGTTTACGGTTCGGCTAATTTTTTCGTGTACGTCCGGACGATGCAGGCATTTCAGTTTCAATCGCTTTATGCCAAAGTTCTCTTTTCGACAGTATTTGTTTTGGCAGCGTCTTCGTACATCTTGGCAAAAAGTCTCTTCTCAAATGTGAATTCTGTTTTGTATGATGTTTTTCTTTGGATTGGCTCTTTCTGGTTCGCTCTTCTTGGCTATTTTCTTTTATCGCTTTTGGTGATCGACATTTTCGTTCTCATCAACCGGTTTTTCCCATTCTTCCCGCAGTTTCTTCTTCAAGATTACGCCAAAACCAAATTGCTTTCCGGATTAATAGTTCTCCTTCTTGTTTTCATTACGGTAACGTGGGGTTACATCAACGCCAACAATATCAAGTTGAAAACGATCCACCTCTCCATTCCTAAAAAGAATGCTTCTTTATCTTCGCTTAACATTTTTTATTTCTCCGATTCACATTTTACGCCGGTAAACAACGGACGAATTGCAAAGAAGATCATCGATCTTGTAGCAGAAGTTAAACCTGATATCATTCTCATTGGCGGTGATGTTATTGACGACAAATCGAGCCATTTAAAGCGAATAGGTATTGATGTTGAATTGCAACAGTTAAAAGCCAGGTATGGCGTTTACACTATCAACGGAAACCACGAATACATTGTAAACGTAAATAATGCAGACAATTTCTTAAATGAAAACAATGTGAAAGTCCTGCGGGACAGTATGATAACAATTGAAAATTCTGTTCAGGTTATTGGGAGAGAAGACGCCAGCATTGCGAGTTTCACCCGCGGGAAAAGGAAATCAGTTGCAGAATTGGTTGCAGAGGCGCGGAAAGATTTGCCCATAATTCTGCTCGATCACCAGCCATTACACCTGGCAGAAGCTGCTGCCCAAAATATTGATCTTCAACTTTCGGGACATACGCACCATGGACAAATGTGGCCCTTCAGTTTTGTCACTAAATTGATCTACGAGGTAAGCTGGGGGTATAAGAAAATCGCTAACACACACTTTTATGTTTCCAGTGGCGTTGGTACATGGGGTCCACCGGTTAAAATCGGGAACGATGCCGAAGTTATCAACTTCAAAATTAGTTTTACTGAAAATTGAAATACAGAACCAGAACGAGCCGGAATCAAATAATTTGTAATCTTCGAATGAGTGATTGAATGGTTGAATGACTGAATGGAAAACATTCACCAATCCATTCATTTTCATTCATCTAATCAGGAAAACTTTTTTCGAGATATCAATTAATCTTGCTAACTCTCCAATCTCTTTAAAACAAAAAACCCGACTCGCAAAAGCCGGGTTTTCTTTTTAGAATCACTTACTCTTAATTCAAATGAATTGCAGGAAAGTTTACCCCTTTTAGGCTTACTTGCTCTACTTTTAATCTGGCAAGTCCTTTGTGTAACATCCCTAATTCACTAGCCGCTTCTTGAGACACATCAATATTTCTCCCGCGAACATAAGGACCGCGGTCGTTAATTCTTACGATAACACTTTTATCGGTTACCGGGTTGGTAAGCCTAAGCAGTGTTCCGAATCGTAAGGTTTTGTGTGCGGCAGTTAACGCTTCCTGATCAAATTTTTCGCCGTTTGCTGTTGTTCTGCCATGAAACCTGGGTCCGTACCACGAGGCTTTCATTTCTCCTTTACTGATATAATTAATTACGGTAGTTTGTTCGTTATTAATTACATCAATAGCCGGGACAGCTTCCTTTATTTTTGGCTCGTTCTCTTCAGGGGTTGTCTGCTCGACTGCAGTAAAACCGGCCAAAATTAAAAGAAGGCTGAAAAGCAATACTTTTGCTAATGACTTCAATTAATCCTCTTTTTTTGTTTTTGAACGATACAAAGATAGAACTACGGGGAGTGAATTTCAATGCTTCCGGAGCCTCAACTCAAGTTTTACAAAAATGCCAAACATCCGACTTTATCGGTCTGTTGGTCGGGTTTTACTCTTTGCTTATAAGTTTCGAATAAAAACCTATTTGATTCCAGATAAAAAAGTAGTTTTATATTACTCTTCAAAGATGAGCCGGGGAAAATATGAGCCCATCAATTTGAAGAAACTTAAATCCAATTTTAGTTGTTACAACGATAAGAAAACGATAAATTTACAAGAGATGAATGAACTTTTTAGAAATAGTGCAAAAAGATTAATTGCTCTTCTGCTTCTGGGATTTTTTATTTTCTCTTTTTTGCATTCGGAATTAGGGTTGCTCGACCATGATAACGATAATAAAGCGTGTGTTGATTACTGTGAAATTATTAAAAATGCAAATACCCACTCAAATATCTTAAAAGATGAACTCCCGAAACTTGAACTTAACAAAGATATTTGCATTCATTGTTTTGAAGAAATAAAAGAACAAGAAACACAAACTTCTTTTGAAAAAACAGACCAACATCTAAAAGCAAAACCATCTACAGATTTATATCTGTTTAACAACACTTTTCTGATTTAACCAATCTCTATTCATTTCGTTAATCCCTTTACGGGATAAGTGTCTTTAAATCATAAAAAATTAATTGGAGAAAGAATGTTGAGTTATGCGAAATCCCGTTTAACGGGAAACAAACTCTTTGTTTTGTTCGCAATTGTATTGCTGCCGCTTTGCATTTACGGACAGACTGAAATTAAAAAACTTAGTTTGAATGAAGCTATTGAAATTGGATTAAAGAATAATCCGGAAGTTAGAAGCGCTATTGAAAATATTTCAGCCTCGAAAGGAAGATTCTGGAGTGGTATATCTTTACCACAGCCGGAGGTTGGAGTTAGCTATGAATACGCGCCGGTGAAAAGCAGTTTAAGTAATTACAGCGAAAAAACTGTGGTTATGAGCCAATCTTTTGAGTTCCCTTCCAATTACTTTTTGAAAGGAAGTAAACTAAACAAAGAAGAAGAGATTGCAGTTTATGAACTTAACTTGACCGAGCGAAGCGTTATCAATCAAGTGAAGACCAGCTACTACAAAGTTTTGGCAAAACAATACCAGGTTAAGTCTGCGGAGGAAAATCTATTAATCTCGGAAGATTTTTCTAAGAAAGCAGCGATAAGACAAAATGTTGGAGAAGGAACGAATCTTGAAAGATTGACTGCAAAAGTTCAGTACACTGAGGCGCGGAACAATCTTGAAGTTGTAAAGAACGAACTTACGACAGCATTTGCCGAACTTAATTACTCACTTGGATATGGAGAACAAAGTTATGATTCGCAATTAGCACTTACTGATTCATTAGTGTTTGTTGATCACAAAATTAGTTTAGAAAAAATCT
>MNVA01000121.1 GCA_001871325.1 Ignavibacteria bacterium CG1_02_37_35 | reverse complement strand
TTTCAATAAAGTTACGCCGCTTGTGTCTTTTAGAATATTCAAGCCTATTAAACCTATAGCGTTTTTATTTTTTAAAATCTGCTCTTTTACATTGAACTCACTTTCAATTACTCTAACCGATGACGAAAATTCTTTACCTCCTAATATTTCGTTTTTAAGAAATTCATAGACACCGGAATTTTTTTGTGGCAAATAAACGGTTATGTCTTTCTTTTCACCAAGAAGCGCTTTCTTAAGATCACTTAACTTGATCTCTGTGAGAGAATTGTTTTTCGATACTATTGCAACAACTGCGTCGTAACAAAACTTAAATGATTGTAGGTCTGATTTTTTTTGCTTGATAAACTCAATTTCTTCTTTGTTAAAATCTCTTGAACAAATAAAAAGTTTTATTTCGTTGTTCAGTATTCTCGCTATTCCTTCTCTTGCCGTTAAGGGTTCAACTTCAATTTTTGCTTCAGTGTATAAAGAATCAAAGGCATCTTTTTCTTTAAGTATCAAATTATATACCGACTCGTCGGCATAAGCTTTTAAATACCCTTTTGTAGGTGAAATTTTTTTTTCCTGGCAGTTAAAATTTATGAAAACAGTTAAGAAAAGAAAGGAAAACCTAAGGTAATGTATTGGATTTTGTTGTTTCATCATCCTCTTTTAATAATCTTGTGTCCTGTTTTGCTTTGAAGTAAGTGGTGGTCACTCTGTATATTCCATACAACAATAGAGTGAACCCCATAATGTATTTAAACTGAGCGGGAACATCCTTCGGAAAAACAAAATCTAAAATCATCGCTATTCCAATAAGAGAAAAGAAGGCTCCCGCTCCGTAACCGATATAAGTAAAAAAAGAACCCAAGTAAACTAATTGCCTCTTAGTTCAAACTTAAAAGGAACAACAACCCAAACCGCAACGGGCTTGTGGTTTTGAAGGGCAGGGGTAAACGCATATTTCATAGCAGCGTCTATTGCCGATTGATTAAAAATTTCTGCATCTGATTTTACAACTACGGCTTTTTTGGGTTTTCCTTCTTTACTAACAAGAATTTTAACCCATACACGACCTTCAAGATTGGCACGAATAGCCAAATCAGGATAAACCGGTTTAGCTTGAACAACTATTTCGGGCAATTTTTCTACCGCAACAAACTTATCCATATCAGGATTATCGTCCGCTTCTTGTTCAATTTTAATATCCTTTGTAATCTGAATACCGCCGCCGGTTCCTTCAGTAATGGTTGGTCCTGCTACGTTGCTCATTTCCTCCTGGGAAGCTAATGTTTGTTCCGGTGAAACAGAAGCGTCCGGGACGGGAACGGGAACACCTACCGTAGGTTTTACCACCGGTCCCGAAACCGCAACCTGCGGAGGAATTTCATTGTTTATTGATGGTGGTGGACCAAGTTCGCTGTACTTCATTATTCTTACGGTAGGAATATTATCTTCGTCTTCCTGCCCCATATAAATAGCGAAGAAGTAAAAACCTATCATAAGAATATGAAAAATAACGGCTGCCGTTAATCCGATTGAATAATTTTTTGGGTAGAGTTTCTTTAATTCAAACGCACCATAGGGCGTGTTTGAGTGTTGAATTGCTAATGTTTCAGTCATTTTTTCATCTCCTTCTAAGACGCCCTTGCCATCTCTCTAAGATCAATTTCTGTCATTGGTGCAATAGAGAAACGATCCAATTTAGCCATGTTTAATTCATCAATTATGTCTACCATATAATTGAATTTCCCTTTTCGGTCGATTTTAAGTAAAACAACAAGTTTGGGATTTTGAGAAGCACTTTCAACTAAAAACTTCTTTAAATCCTCAAACTTTAATTTTTTTGGTACATCTATTCCAATGCTGTAATAAATCATTTTTGCTTCATCAATACGAAGGGTTAATAAGTTTGACTCTGCAATTTCAACACTCACATCACTTGGAGGAAGATTAATTTCCATTGTTGAAGGTTTTCTGAAAACGGTTGTCATCATAAAAAAAGTCAAAAGCAAGAACGCAACATCTACCAATGGGGTCATGTCTATTCTGACATTCATCCGTTTCTTTGGTTTCCGTTTTCCTTTTTTTCTTGACCTTGAGCCACCGCCACCAGCATCTACACCGCCACCGGACATAATGAACTCCTTTTATTAAAATTGTTTATTTTTTTAAATTAGTTACCATCGCAAAACGCGTTATTTGCGTTTTCTGTAAAATATCTATAAGATCTGCAATAATACCATACTCAACATCAACATCTCCGCGAATGATTGTTATCAGTTTCGGATTAGTCATACGCGCTTTTATAAGTAAATTTGCCAAATCATCTTTTTTAACTTCTGTTGCAGATTTCAAACGGAACGGTTTTCCAAATATAGATTCCATCATATAAGGGGCATCAAAACCTAAAAAGATTTTTGATTCTTTTGTTATCCATAACTGCATTAAGTTAGTTTCCGGAACTTTTAGATCAGAATGTGATGCTGGCAAAAACACTTCAACTTCTTCCGGTGGTTTGAATTGCGTGGTCATCATAAAGAATGTTAACAGGAGAAAAGCCACGTCAACCAAAGGAGTCATGTCTATTGCAACATTAACTCTTTTCTTTTTTATTCTAGCCATTATTAAGCCTCAAAATTTAATTACTTACTTTTCAAGATTTGGATTACGTTGTAAGAAGCTTCATCAACTTGAAAAGTGAAGTTATCTACTTTGTTAACAAAAAAGTTATATGAAACAATACCGATAATAGCAACAATAAGTCCGCCGGCTGTATTGATAAGCGCTTCAGAAATACCGGTTGCAAGAGCTGTAGCATCAACTGACCCGGCATGTGCCAAAGCGGCAAATGATCTAATCATACCTATAACCGTTCCTAAAAGTCCGATCATAGTAGCGATTGAAGCGATTGTTGAAAGAGCTATTAAATTCTTTTCTAAAAGCGGAACTTCAAGCATCATTGCTTCTTCAACGCTTCTTTGTACTTCAGGTAAAGCTTTTTCCGCATCAAACTTCTTTGAGGTATCGCCTGATAATTCTTTATATCTCGATAAAGCGGCACGAAGAATGTTGGCAACTGAACCTCTTTGTTCATCGCAAGCTGCTAAGCCTTCATCAATTCTACCTGCTTTAACGTCTTCAAGAACTTGGGCAAAAAATTTCGGAACTGCTTTTTTTCCGGCTGCTTTTTTAAGAGAAAGTACTCTCTCAACAATGATCGCAACGTCCATAATGGATAAAGTGACCAAAAGAGATACAAGCGGACCTCCGGTGTAAATTGTACCCAATAAATTTAATGGTACTTCTCTTCCTGCACCGTCTTTAAAGTTTGATGGATCTCCAAAAACTAAAAGGAATATTCCTAAAGCTATAGCGAAGGCTACAAAGAACAGACTGACAATGAAAATGGATTGTTTCATTTATGATTTCTCCTCGATAGTGATTTTTTTGTACAACACTTTTGTTTAATAAATTGAGTTATTCTAAACCGGTTATCTAATTCACAAGCGTTAATAAACTTCTTTTAACAAATATGAATATACATTCTAAAAATAGATGTTCTTAAATTTATTTCAAAACAAATTAATTTTTATTTTTAAACTTTTCAAAAGCAACCCGCGAAGATATTATAATATAAAGTATTTAAATTTAAAACTAATAATTATAATAATAGTGTTTATATGTTAATAACACTGAAACCTTTTTTATTTTAAGCACTTAAAGAATTTTTATGTGTTTTTACAATGTTCATTGTCTCTGTAAAACAATCACTTAAATATTAATTTGTTAATAAGTAATAAATATTAACAAGTTTTTAAGGGTTAAAAAACAAGTTATGAACAAGCTGTTTCTATCTTGTTTTTTATAGAAACAACAGATTCTTTGAAAGATTTATCTTTTTGTAAAAGAACATCAATAGTTGTGCAAGCGTGAATAACGGTTGAGTGATCTCTACCGCCAAAATGTAAACCAATAGTTTTTAACGACGATTTTGTTAATTCTTTTGATAAATACATTGATAACTGTCTTGCCAGTACAACTTCTTGTTTTCTTGTTTTAGCTCTAACTTTGTTCTCTTCAACATTTAAAAACTCGCAAGTAATCTTTGTAATAATATCTATCCCAATATTTATTTTCTTAGATGTCGAAATTTCTCTAACGGTTTTTTTTACAAGTTCAAGCGTAATCTCTTTTGAGTTTAAAGAAAGATTAGCCAATAACTTTATTAAGCAACCTTCTAACTCGCGAATATTAGAAGTAATATTTGTAGCTATATATTCCAAAATTTCATTTGAAACTTCTATACCAAAATCATTCGCCTTTTTGCTTAAAATAGCTATTCTTGTTTCAAAATCCGGCGGTTGAATGTCGGCCTGCAAACCCCAGTGAAATCTGGATATAATTCTTTCATCCATCCCTTTCAGGTCTTTTGGAGCTTTATCGCTTGAAAGAATGATCTGTTTTCCCGACTGGTGTAAAGTGTTAAATATATTGAAGAAATACTCTTGTGTTTTTTCTTTATGAATAAGAAACTGTATGTCATCAAGTATTAAAACATCCATTGATCTGTAATAGGCAGAAAACTCATTTGCTTTATTATTTTGTATTGCATCTAAAAACTCAACCGTAAATTGATCGGATGAAAGATAGATTATTTTCTTACCGGGTAATTTTGATAAAATTTCATTTCCAATCGCTTGAATTAAATGGGTTTTGCCAAGCCCAACCCCTCCATAAACAAAAAACGGATTAAATGCGGTACCGCCGGGATTATCACTTATTGCACCGGCAGCAGCTCTGGCAAGCTGATTTCCTTCCCCCTTAATAAAATTATCGAAGGTGTATTTTGGATTTAGATTGGTTTTAATTTTTTCAACAGCTCTTTGTTGAGCTAAAACAGTGTTTTGTTCGATTTTTGCTTCAGACAGATACGGCGGGTTTTTTGTGCTTTCCGGTTCCAAGTCAAAATCATTTACGACAACATATTCCAGCTTTGTCTCGTTTCCTGCAGCAGATTTTAACGCCTTTGTTATTAGGGATTTATAATGTTCTTCTATCCACTCCCAATGAAAATTTCCAGGAAGCTCAACTTTTAAAATATTGTTTTGACAGCCGACAGGTTTTATAGGAAGAAACCAGGTGCTATAAGCCATCGGGCTTACGCTTTCTTTGATAACCTTAAGGCAATTGATCCAAATTCGCTCAGGAGTTAATATTTGGGATGAATAAGAAGAATCAAGGGTAATCATTAGTTTTCCACAAAAAAAAATACAAAATCAGTTAAAACCTAAGGAATAAGAACTTTGTTAACTTACCACACACTAATTACTAACAAATTTTCCACATTAAACACCTGCCGATAATTTGTTTCGACATCAGCGGTTACGGCGTTTCGGTTTAAGTTGATAACGTTTATCGAATATCGAAAGGTGGTTTTCAATTTGCCACGAGTTGTGAAACGTTTCCACAACAGCAATTTATCCACAATTTATTAACAAGGTATAAAGACTTATTTCCTAATGAAAAAATAGACAGATGACAAGAGTATTGCAAGTTAAATTTTAGAAAAAGAAATAAAAAGTCTTGTTTCTTGTTGTTTTTCTTGATATCAACTTAGCAAGTCGTTTTTTGATCAAAACGATTATAAAATCGAGCTAATTAAATTAATAAGAAAAAAGACTTAGCTCGATTGTATAAATTTTCATTCTCTTTATAGTTGTTTATTTACCGATAAGTGGTTATTTTTGCTTCCTTTATAATAGGAGAAAAAATGAAAAGAACATATCAGCCAAGTAATCGCAAAAGAAAAAATAAACACGGCTTTCGCGAAAGAATGAGTTCTAAAGATGGAAGGAGAGTTCTTTCCAGGCGCAGGGCTAAGGGCAGAAAAAAGCTTACAGTAAGTGATGAGAAGTAATGAATTGTGAAACGTTTTTCTTTTGGTAAAAATGAACGGATAAAAGAAAAAAAACTCTTCGAAGAATTATATACAAGTGGAAAGGTTTCCATTTCAAATAATAAAAAAATAAAAGCTGTTCACTTTTTAATTGAGTCAGCTGATGTTGTTTTCCCAAAAGTGGCTGTTGCGGTTTCGAAAAAGGCTGGAAATGCGTTTTGGAGAAACCGAATAAAAAGACTTCTTCGAGAAGCTTACCGACTAAACAAACTTCCGGTTTCATCCTTTTGTATAGAAAAGAAAAAGCAACTTTTTATTGTTTTTTCTCCCTTTCTTTTAAATCAAAAAGATCATAAAACGATAGGATTGTTAGATATTATGCCTGGTGTTCAAGAGATACTAAGCGCTATAATTAGAAACGATGAGAAATGAAATATATTTTTATTTTACTTGTTAAAGGGTACAAAAGAGCAATTTCGCCTTTGTTCCCACCTTCTTGCCGATTTTATCCAACTTGTTCAGAATACGCGATTCAGGCTTTTAGCAAGTACGGCGTTATTAAAGGTGGTGCAAAAGCAACGTGGCGGATTTTACGCTGCAACCCATTTCATAAAGGAGGATTTGATCCTCTTACTTAATACAGGAATAGTATGGAAAAACAAACAACAATAGCCTTTGTCTTAATAGGAGCAATCTTAATGGTGTGGCTGTATTTAAATACTCCGAACACCCCACCAGCGAAACAAAAAAAACAAGAAGTTGTTAAATATGAAGATTCGAATAAAGTTGCTACTCTAAAAAAAGAAGAAGCAAAAGAGATTCCAGTTAAAAAAGATTCAGTTTCTCTTGGCTCCTTTTTCACTGCGGCACCGTCCCCTGAAAAAACAATTGTTGTTGAAAACGATGAAGCCATTATTGAGCTTTCAACCAAAGGGGGGAAGATCACTAAATATTATTTAAAAAAATATAATAATTGGCAATACACAGAAACCTTAAACGGTAAACCATATTACAAAAAGAACGTTCAGCTTCTTAATTATTCAAAAGGAAGCAGTTTTGATTTAGCCTTTATTACATCGGAAGGAAAAGCTGTTTCAACAGCCGATTTATCTTTTATTTCTTCCGTTACTACCACAGATATAAAACTTTCAGGAAAAGATTCGCTTACTCTCTCATTCCTTTACAAAACAAAAAACAACGGGTATATCCAAAAGAATTTTACTTTTTATGGCGATCGGTATGATACGCGCTTTACGGTTGAGTTTTCCAAACTAAACAGTCTTGTTACAAACGGAATGTATGATGTTGTCTGGAATAGCGGTCTTCGGTTTGTTGAAGAAAATTCAGTTGATGAAGCGGCTGCGGCAAACTCGAGCGTCTTTTCAGGTGGTGAGCAAATAATCGTGGACGCTCCTGGCGGCGGTGAAAAAATAGAAAAAGATTTCAGCGGAAAAATTGATTGGATAACAATCAGAAATAAATATTTTGCCGCGATAATAGCTCCGGAAAGCACAGAAAATGTTGAAGGCGCTTACATTAAGGGAAACAGTTATCACTGGCCGGATGGCGGAATAAAAGAAGTTTATTCTACACGTTTAAAAATGAAACTGAATAATTCTGAGAAGACATCAGAATCATTTTTAATTTATTTGGGACCCATCAGCTATGATCTTTTTAAAAATTACGGAAAAGATTTTGATAAGATCATTGATTTTGGAGGGTTCATCGGATTAAAAGTTATCGTTCGTCCAATTGCCGAATATTTAATGCTTCCGCTGTTTAAATTTCTCCATTTGTTTATTCCGAACTACGGATTTGTAATTATTATTTTTTCATTAATAATAAAATTAGTTACGTATCCTCTTACGAAAAGCAGTATGCATTCCATGAAAAAAATGCAAATGCTTCAGCCAAAGATCGCAGAAATTAAAGAAAAATTTAAGGAAGACCCAACGAAAGTAAATAAAGAGACGATGAAACTTTATTCAACTTACGGAATTAATCCTGCTGGCGGATGTTTACCGATGCTTCTTCAAATGCCGATTTTTATTGCTTTGTGGGGAATGTTCCAGACTGTAATTGAATTAAGGCAGCAGCCGTTTCTCTTCTGGATCCACGATTTATCAAAACCGGATATTATCTATAATTTAGGCTTTAAACTTCCCCTCTTCGGAATTGATCAAATAAGCGGGCTCGCATTGTTAATGGGGATTACAACTTTTATTCAACAAAAACAGACGATGAAAGACCCGCAGCAACAAGCAATGATTTATATAATGCCTGTCATGCTCACGTTTTTATTTATGTCGTTTCCGTCCGGGTTAAATTTGTATTATTTTCTTTTTAATTTATTTTCAATTGCGCAACAATATTATGTAACAAATTATGGTAAACAGGAAATTCTTGAACCTGTAAAGAATCCTAAAAAGAAAAGCGGTTTTATGCAGCGGATGTTAGAAACCGCAGAACAAAATGCGAAAACCAAAAGCAAAAAATAACCAATCAGATATTTTTTCACTTTTTATTTAGCGATGAAAAGGAAAACCGATGTCGAAAAAGTTTAAGATATTTTTCTTTCCGCTATTATTTACGGCGTCGGTTTTTGCCCAGCAGAAAATAATTCTCAACACAGAATACATTCAAAAACAACTTCCCTTTTTCCTTACACAGAACATTCCGGTTCCACAGCCAAAAGTAGCTCTTGCTCTTAGCGGCGGCGGTGCGAGGGGTATTGCGCAAATTGGAGTACTAAAAGCTTTAGAAGAAAAAAAGATTCCCGTTGCTTTTATTGTCGGTACAAGCATGGGAAGCATTATCGGCGGGCTTTATGCTGCGGGTTATTCGGTTAAAACTCTTGACTCGATTGCTCGTACGGCAGATTGGAACTATCTTCTCTCAGGAGATGCAAAAACAAACAGAAGAGATTTGTTTGTTGATCAAAAAATTTCTGAAGATAAAGCTGTTTTAACGCTTCGTCTTAAAGGATTAAAGCCGATTATTCCAACCTCTGTAAACGATGGTCAACGGCTGTCCAATTATTTAAATCTACTTTCCTTTCAGGCACCGGTTAAAGTTAAAAATAATTTTGACGACCTTGAAATTCAATTTCGTGCCGTTTGTACAAACCTGGAAACAGGTGAAGCCGTGGTTATTCGCAGCGGTTCTTTAAGCCAGGCGATGAGGGCAAGTTCCAGTGTGTCTTTTTTGCTTTCCCCTGTAAAAATGGATACACTTACTCTCGTTGATGGTGGATTGGTTGCAAATATTCCTGTGAAAATTGCTAAACAATTTCGGCCGGATGTTTTAATCGCAGTTAATACAACGGGTGATCTTCATCCGAAAGAAGACCTTGAAATGCCATGGATAGTTGCCGATCAATTAGTTAGCATTCCTATGAAATTGTTAAACGAAGAACAACTTCGTTCTGCAGATTTTGTTATTACCCCAAACCTTAATGGAGTTGGCTCGACAGATTATCGCAGGGTTGACTCTTTAATTACTTTAGGATACGAATCCACCAAACCTCTTCTTGAGTCTATTGAAAGGAAACTACAAGCTAGCTACAACAAGAGCATCCATCAAAAAGAGATATTCTTTAAAAATGTTAGAATTAGCAACGACAGTGAATTAGGAAAAAAATTTTTAGAAGATATTGAAAAAGAAGATTCCCTTTCAAGCGGTGATATTCTTAACTATCTATACCGGAGAAACAACAAAGGTGAATATAATTCTCTTTGGGCAGAAATTGATACTTCAAACAATAAGACGGAAATAACTTTTGGGGGAGATAAAGTAAAAACGGTAGAAACAATTCAATATCAAGGGATTACTCTTCTTCCCCTTGACACAGTAAAAACAATTGTTAAAAAACTTGAAGATCAACCCTTTAGCGGAATGAAAACAGTTTCTGTAATTAAAGAAATTCTGGAACTGTATCGGATTGCAGGTTATTCTTTAGCCGAACTGGATTCGGTTTCATTCAACAAATCTTCTCAGCATCTTTCATTGTTTTTTAGCGAGGGAATAGTTTCTGAAATAAAGATTAAGGGAAACTCTTATACCAATCCGACAATTATTTCAAGAGAATTTCCAATTCGTGAAGGAGAAGTTTTTGAATCGGAAAGAATCCAACAAGGATTAACAAATTTACGCAGTACCGGTTTGTTCGAAAACGTTTATGTTCAAATTGAAAAAGATGGCGATAAAAAAATTCTTACGCTCATAGTTGAGGAAAAAATTTCCAACACAGCCAGGATAGGCTTTAAATTGGACAACGAGAACAAACCACAGTTTTGGTTCGATGTTCGCGATGCCAACATTTTAGGTACGGCGACAGAGTTGGGTTTGCTCGTTTATTTATCGGCTCGCGGACGCTCTTACACTTTGGAACATAAAGCCGATAGAATTTTTGATACGTATCTTACCTACAACATAAACACCTATTACAAATCTAACGATGTGTTTGTTTATCGAGCTGTTCCATCAGCGAGCAGCAAATTTTTTGAACGTGAAAGTTATGGAGAATACAACCAGGCATTCTATGGTTTATCCGCCGCAATCGGAATGCAAGTAAAGAAATTCGGTAATGTGATTTTTAAAGGGAAGTATGAGGTTAATCAATTAAAAAATTTAAATAACTTAGCAATTGATCCAACACAATTCTCTTTTATCAGTTTACGTATTTCTTCGAATATTGATACTCAGGACAAATATCCTTATCCATCAAAAGGGGTAAAGGTTTCCGCCTTTTACGAAACCGGGCAAAAGCTTAGTGGACTCTCTGCCGGGTTTGCAAACATTGGGTTTAATTACAAAAGCTATTTTTCACTAAACAACATACATACGTTTGGAATCGGTTTCAAAATGGGTTTTGCAGATGAAACCCTGCCGCTTACACTGCAATATTCGCTTGGTGGACAATATTCTTTTTTTGGAATGCGGGAGGATGAATTTCGTGGGAGACAAATTCTTGCATCATCCATTGAATATCGGGCGTTATTTCCCTTTAAAATTTTTGTTCCAACATATTTTTTACTGAGATATGATTTGGGTTCAATTTGGCCGGACAGAGAGCAAATACGGTTTAAAGATTTAAAGCACGGTATCGGAGGGACTATCTCTTTTGATACTCCTATTGGTCCGGCAGATTTTGCTGTGGGCAGAAGTTTTCTCTTTGTAAAAAATCTTCCCGGAAACCCTCTTAGCCTTGGCCCGGTTTATTTTTATTTTTCGATAGGATACTATTATTAATATTTTAGGAGAGTGATATGAAAAGCGTTCTTTTCTTTCTTTCCATTTTTGTTTTGGTAAGCTTAGCACAAAATAAAAAAGAAGATGAAAATCTTCTTGAAAATTTATTAAAACAAAACGAAAAATATTTTCCTTTTGTTATAGAAAATCCGTCCAAATACAGGGTTCAAATTATCTACACGAAAATTGAAAGAACGAAAAAAGGGGATGCAAAACTTTTAACTTATAAATACCGCCTTAATGCAAGAAAATATTTTTATCCCGCAAGTACGGTTAAACTTCCCGCCGCATTATTGACACTTGAAAAAATAAACCAATTAAAAATTAATGGCTTAACCAAAGAAACATTGCTACGAATTGACAGCGCTTATTCGGGACAGACTAAAGTTGAATATGATTCTTCGTCACAAAGCAAGCTTCCCTCCTTAGCTAATTATATCAAAAAAGTTTTTCTTGTAAGTGATAATGATGCTTATAATCGTTTATATGAATTTCTTGGGCAGCAATCCTTCAATGAAAAATTATGGAATAAAGGATACCTTAACGTAATGATCAATCATCGGTTCATTGGCGGCTTAACCAGTGAAGAAAACCGCTTTACAAACCCCTTTACATTTTATGCAAATGGCAAAATTCTATATGAACAGCCATTACGGTTTAACCATTCTCAATACCACAACAATGTAGATAATTTGCTTCAAGGGAAGGGGGTTGTTGAGGAAGACAGTGTTCACATGCACCCGAAGGATTTTATCTTGTCTAATTACTTTGCGCTTGAAGATCAGCATGAAATGTTAAAATCACTTTTTTTCCCTAAATCGATTATCAAAGAAAAAAGATTTCTCTTAACTAATAATGACCTTGAATTTTTAAAGAAATATATGTCTCTTTTGCCACGCGAAAGTGAGTTTAATGAATATCACGATTATAGTCACTATCCGGACGGTTACGTAAAGTTTTTTCTCTATGGAGACACAAAAGACTCTATACCGCAGAACGTCAAAATTTATAATAAAGTTGGGCTTGCATACGGTTACTTAACCGACAACGCATACATTGTTGATTCTAAAAACAAAGTTGAGTTTCTTTTAAGTGCGGTTATTTATGTAAACGAAGATGAGATATTTAACGATGATAAATATGAATACAACGAAATCGGTTTACCGTTCCTGGCGAATCTTGGAAGAGTGATTTATCGTTATGAAATGGAGAGGAAAAAACAGCAAAAGCTGAATTCCAAAATACAAAAGACAAATACCAAAGAACATTCAAATTAAAACTGTTGTACAATTGTTTGTTTGATTTTTAGGGTTTGTGTTTTGTTATCTGATCTTTAATGATGATGATGTCCGTGCCCGCCGTGTGCGTGTCCGTGAGCCAATTCTTCTTCAGTCGCGTCGCGTATGGTAAGGAGTTCAACATCGAAGGTCAAATCTTCTCCGGCAAGCGGATGATTAAAATCAACGGTGATTTGCTCATCGGTAATTTTGGAAATAACGAACGGCATTTGATTTCCGTCGGGGTCATTCGTTACGAACTCCATGCCTTCTTTAATCTCCATCTCTTTAGGAAATTCACTGCTCTGCAACACTTGAACGGCGTCATCAAAATATTCGCCGTAAGCATCTGCTGCAGCTAACGCAACGATCTTTTTACTTCCAATGAGCATTCCGCCGATGGCTTCTTCAAGTTTGGGAAGAATTTGTTCGCTGCCGCTTAAGAATGAAAATGATTTTCCTTCTGATGTCGAATCAATGATTTCTCCTTCGGAGTCTTTCAATGTATAATTTATAGTTACAACTTGATTTGCTTTCACAAGTTGTTCCTTTCAATTTGAAATTTGTTTATGAAGAGAAGAGTTAAACAAAATCTTCAAAATAGTAGGCGCTAAGTTACGGCTTTCTGTGCAGGAAACATAGCGCAGAGGTTCGTGTTTCTTTTTATATAGTTCTTGATGAGAACTTGCCTAAACGTATTATAACTTTTACTTGCTGCTTGCTTTTTAAAAAAAAAAAGTGGTAAATTGCAACTGTTAATAAAATAATTTGGTAGCGGTTGGTAATGGCAACATTCCTTAAATCGCTGTTCTCTTTTCATTGATAAAAGTTTTCGTATAAAAAAGTATTTTCATAAACAACAAATGGAGCGTGTCATGAAAGTTCTCGTTCGTTCTACGTTTCTTTTCGCAATTCTATTGCAAGCCATAGCTTTGGTTAGTTGTGGTGTTACAGAACCAACTCTTACCCCCCCCGACAAACAGCTAAAACAAGCCTCCGCTACAACTGTATCAATTAATAAAATTGGGGAAGGAGACACTTTGGTTTATTTGAAAAAAAGCAAGCTAAAGTTTAAGCTGAAAAAAGAGTTCACAAAAGAGCAAATTGCTCTGATTGACGAATACCTTGCTACACATGAGATACCAACTGTTTCTGATACCATAATAAGTCCTATGAGAGTATTATGCGGTACACACGATTCTTATGGCTACGCTTGGGGAAATAGTTATCGACCATATCCAGATAAATATTTAGGAATTGCTTTAAGCCAGGATGTTGTTACTTACAGCAATGCAAAATGGAAATATGGGTTTAGCAAGATTTTTGTTTGGGGCGATTACGATATAGGCCTTGCCCAGTCTGCAGGGTTTAGTTATGATAACATGATGTTTGGAATAGCTAGTCCTCAGCAAGAAATTCCCACCAATCTTGGAGCGTATCATATAGATGAAGCTTTCGAGAATCATACCGATATTTGGAATGCTTCAACTATTTCATTGAAAGCTGGAACCGTTTCCTCAAAGCGAGTAATGTTAAGCAGTTATTGGTGGCCTTCGAGATTAGTGGGCTCTTTCCCCGGACCCTATTATACTATTGGCTCTGAATATGGAGATGCGATAAATTCCAGTAGCAATATTTATATTATGTGCGATGAATATCACGGCAATTGTTTTGGAACCGTTGATGATTACTGGAATGAATTTAGAAATTATTATGGTGCAACTAAAAACATTTCAAATTGGTTAAATTTAACTGCCAACAATGGTGATGGTAGAACACATGTTGCTTGCCCTTTTATTAATAGCCACTCAAATAATTGGTATGATCTTTTGGGGAATGCTAATCGAAACGGAATAAACGAAGTTTGGCTTTGGGCAAGCGGAACCGGGAATGAAACTTTAGTTAATGATTTTTCGGAACAAGCATGGTCAAGAGATTGGTTATTACGTGCTTATGGTTATTACTGCATTGAGTGGGGGTGTGATACTCAACCCTGTTATCCTGATTGCCAATGGGGTGTTGGGCTTGGACCGTGGTATGTAAAACAAATTTACAAATTAGGCGATGATGCTTATTTACCATACTCTAATTCAGCACAATAAGGGGAGTCGAAATCATGAAAAACATCTTCTGTATAGCTTCTATACTTTTTATCTTTATTGGTTGTTCATCAACCTACAAAGTAACTAACTTTCCCTCAAAAGAGAAGTTTTATGAGGAATTCAATGATACCTTCAAAGAGAAAGAAGCTAGAGTTACTTTAGTAAATGATAGCTCTTTCATGGCGAGTGATGGTACGATAATAAAAGATAGTTCATTAGTGTTATATATAAAACTAGTAGAAAAAAATAATAATGGGTTTGCATTATCATCTATCGCTGATTTAAGCTATGATCGAGATGATTATCAAAAAGCTTCCATTTTATTGAAAAACAATTGTAGAATAACTGCTGAAAATGTCAAGATAGTAAAAGATTCCATATATTTTGTTGAACTAAAAAATATAATCACGACGACAACTATTCCAATAAGTGAAGTTAAAACAACTAGTTATACAAATAAGTGGAAAGGTCTTGTTTGGGGCTCAATAAACGGGTTGTTATCAGGTGGGATTATTGGGTATTTGTTGGGTAAAACGGCAATGCCAAAACCCTCTAAAGTTCAAGGTGGTGGCCATGATGAATCTGAAGATGTGTCAGGTTTGTTATTAGGCAGCGTTGCTGGTTTTGTTTCTGGCGGTTGTGCTGGTTATATCCTTGGTTATCCCATCACTTATGAGTTTGATAAATAAAAGCTTTCAAAATAAGACAAAAGTAAGGTGAATTTTTAATACGGAGACAGGGCGCCATGTCCTGTCTCTACTTCATCCTCTTTTTAAGGTTTTCGACAACATCGGCAAATTCAATTTCTTGTTCCGCAAGCATAACAAATAGGTGATAGATCAAATCGGAAACTTCGTTAACGATTTCATGCTTGTCTCTATTCTTTGCGGCAATTACGGTTTCTATCGCTTCTTC
>MNVA01000214.1 GCA_001871325.1 Ignavibacteria bacterium CG1_02_37_35 | reverse complement strand
GAAAGAAGCGGCAACAAGATTGATCGAATCGGTCGTTCCTTTTGTAAAAATTATTTCCGATAAGCTTGATGCATTGATAAATCGTAAAACTTTTTCGCGCACTTGCTCATAAGCTGTCGTAGCCTTTTGGCTAAGCGTATGAACGCCGCGGTGAATATTTGAATTCAAAGTTTTGTAATACTCTTCTTCTTTTTCGATAACGCATAACGGCTTCTGTGTCGTTGCGGCGTTATCAAAATAAACCAAAGGTTTACCGTGAACCAATGTATTTAAAATCGGAAAATCTTTTCTGATCTTCTGAACATCAAATTGTTTTAATTCTGTAAACATAGCTGTAATACTTTATAATAGCTTTTCTGCAAGCAGCGATTCAAGACGATCGCGAACTTGCAATATTGAAATCGAATGGACAACGTCGCTGGCAAAGGCGTATATGAGAATCGCTTTCGCTTCTTTCTCCTGAATGCCGCGCGCTTTTAAATAGAATAACTGATCTTTGTCTAACTGCCCCACCGTAGCGCCGTGTGAACATTTTACATCATCTGCAAAAATTTCTAACTGCGGTTTGGTGTTCACGATGGCGTCGTTGGAGAGCAAAATATTTTTATTTTGTTGATAGGCGTTGGTTTTTTGTGCGTCCTGCCGGACAAAAACTTTCCCGTTAAAAACTCCGCGAGACGAATCATTTAAAATGCCTTTATACAATTCGCTGCTTAAACAATTTGCTTTCGCGTGATCAATTGAAGTGTGGTTATCAATAAATTGTGTTCCTTCGGTAACGTATAAACCGTTTAATCTGCATTCGGCAAATCCGCCGTTAAACTTTGCGTTCACATTATTTCTAACGAACGAGCCGCCGAAGTTAATATTATAAGAAGAAAAGTTAGTTGATTTCTCAAGAGCAACCGACAGGGTTGAAATGTGAAAAGCATTTAGCTGCTCGTCTTGTATGCGGACATGCTCAACAACCGCATAATCATTGATGACAAACTCGGTTACTTGGTTCGTGAAATAACTTCTGTCGCCGAAACCAGCGTAGGTTTCAATTATTTTTACTTGTGCATTTTTGTTTACTAAAAATAAATTTCTAGGTGAAACAAAAATATCATCTGCTTTGGTAACGTATAAAATTTGGATAGGTTTTTCAATTATCGCATTTTCTTCAACAAAAATAAAAGTTCCGTGGTTGGCGAAAGCTGTGTTCAAGGCTGTGAAAATATTCTTCTCGGAAGAAGCGGATTTTGAAAAATACGTAAGCACTAACTCGGGATGTTTTTTTATTGCCTCGGAAATGGTTTCAAGAATCAATCCTTTCGGTAATGAATCGCTCTCGGAAAATTCTTTGGAGAAATATCCATTAACAAAGACTAGTGTTACAAATTCTTTTTTATCGAAAAGATACTTGTTGATGAATTCAGGGTCAATTTCGGGAATTGAATCTGCCGGTTTGAATGTTTTGCTTAACAACGGATTGATGTTCGTGTATTTCCATCCTTCATCTTTTATGGAAGGAAAGCTCAAAGCAGAAAATTTCTTAATCGCATCTTTTCTAATTTGATGTAGTGGGAGTTCTTTTTCACCGTTCAACGTATTTTCAAACGAATGAAATTGTTTGATGAACAATTCCTTCAATACAGTGGAGGAATTCATACTACACCAACTCCGCGGCTTCTTCGATAACCCAGTCGTAGCCTTTGTTTTCAAGTTCCAGGGCAAGCGACTTATCGCCGGATTTAATAATTTTTCCGTCGTAAAGCACATGCACAAAATCGGGAATGATGTAGTTCAAAAGTCGTTGATAATGTGTTACCACAATCGTTGCGTTCTCGGGCGATTTTAATTTTGTAACCCCGTTTGCTACGATGCGGAGCGCGTCAATATCCAAACCCGAATCAGTTTCATCAAGAATAGCAAGTTTTGGCTGCAGCACTGCCATTTGAAAAATTTCATTTCGCTTTTTCTCGCCGCCTGAAAAACCTTCGTTCACCGAGCGTCTCAACAAATCTTCCGATAATTCAACGAGCGACATTTTCTTTTTTACGAGCGAAAGAAATTCCATTGCATCAAGTTCGTCTTCACCGCGGTATTTGCGGATTGAGTTCAAAGCATTTTTTAAAAGAGTTGTATTTGAAACTCCCGGAATTTCTACCGGATATTGAAACGCGAGAAAAATTCCTTCGCAAGCTCTATTTTCAGCGGGAAGTTCAAGAAGATTTTTTCCGTTGAAAAGAATTTCACCTTTGGTAACTTCATAATCTTCTCTTCCAGCAATGACTTGCGCAAGCGTGCTTTTTCCCGATCCGTTCGGTCCCATTATCGCATGAACTTCCCCTTTATTTACCGTAAGATTAATCCCTTTTAAAATTTCTCTTCCGTCAATGTTCGCGTGTAAATTCTTTATTTCAATCATTCCTAATTCCTTCCGCCGGAGGCGGACTTTAATTCCTAATTCCTAATTTTTAATTCGTAATTCTATCCCACGCTTCCTTCTAAGCTTACGCTTAAAAGTTTTTGCGCTTCAACGGCAAATTCCATTGGCAGTTCTTTAAAGACTTCCTTGCAATAGCCGTTCACTATCATGTTTACCGCGTCTTCGGTTGAGAGTCCGCGTTGATTTAAATAGAAGATTTTATCTTCACCAATTTTTGATGTTGTGGCTTCGTGTTCAACAATTGCGGAAGGATTTAACACTTCCAGATAAGGGAACGTATGCGCGCCGCATCTATCGCCGAGCAAAAGAGAATCGCACTGAGAAAAATTTCTTGCGCCTTCCGCTTTTTTCCCAATGCGGACAAGCCCGCGGTACGAGTTGTTACTCTTCCCGGCAGAAATTCCTTTTGAAACAATTGTGCTTCGCGTGTTCTTCCCAAGGTGGATCATTTTTGTTCCGGTATCAGCTTGCTGATAATTGTTGGTAACTGCAACGGAATAAAATTCTCCAACGGAGTTTTCGCCTTGCAAAATGCAGCTTGGATATTTCCACGTAATTGCTGAACCTGTTTCAACCTGAGTCCATGAAATTTTTGAATTGATCCCTTTGCAAATTCCCCGCTTGGTAACGAAGTTGTAAATGCCGCCCACTCCTTCTTTATTTCCCGCGTACCAGTTTTGCACGGTTGAATATTTTATCCGCGCATTGTCTAAAGCAACAAGTTCAACAACTGCCGCGTGTAATTGATTTTCATCGCGCATTGGAGCAGTACAGCCTTCTAAATAGCTAACGTAAGCGCCTTCGTCGGCGATGATCAACGTTCGTTCAAATTGTCCGGTGTTCTTTGCGTTAATTCTAAAATAAGTTGAAAGCTCCATCGGGCAGCGGACGCCTTTCGGAATATAAATGAATGAGCCATCGCTGAAGACCGCGGAATTTAACGCCGCGAAATAATTATCCGTTACCGGCACCACCGAACTTAAATATTTTTTTACAAGATCGGGATGCTCTTTTATTGCTTCGGAAATTGGAATGAAGATGATGCCGAGTTCGCCCAATTTTGCTTTGAAGGTAGTTGCAACCGAAACGCTGTCGAACACCGCGTCAACGGCAACACCTGCAAAAACTTTTTGCTCTTCAAGCGGAACGCCGAGTTTATTAAAAGTTTTAAGAAGTTCCGGATCAACTTCATCCAAACTTGCTAATTTCTTTTTCTGTTTCGGCGCAGAATAATAAACGATTTCCTGATAATCAATCGGAGGATAATGGACGTTTGCCCATTTCGGCTCTTCCATTTTTAACCAGGCGCGGTAAGCTTTTAAACGGTATTCAAGCATCCATTCCGGTTCAGCTTTTTTTGCGGAAAGAAGACGGATAACATCTTCGCTCAAACCCTTGGGAATTTCATCGGCTTCGATGTCGGTAACAAATCCGTATTTGTATTCCTGCTCGGTAAATCGCTCTAAATGACTAATTTCGTTCAAAATGTTCACTTTCTCTAAAAAAGAAATAATTTCTTATTGAAACTTATACATACTATACAAAAAAGTCAAGATTAAAGTTCCGATCTGTGATTGATATTTTTAAGGAAAGATGAAAGGGTCTGTTTTAGATCAATTGAACTTGATAAGGAATGTTGATTTGGGTAAGAAGATGGTTGACCATTGTAGTTTTCCCAACCTTGTTAGGTCCAAGAATAATCGGATCCTCTTTGTTGGCTCATTTATCCTTGTTTTTAGACCTTGAAGGTGCGCGGTCTTTGATAATTCATATTAGTTTACTCAATGTTCTGAGTAAAATTAAGAGGCATTCTTATTTATACCAAGAAATTACTCTAAATAATATTTCGAAAACTTTATCCTAACGCTCCAGGCAATAATTTCAGCGATCTCGTCAATTGAAAAGTTGGCGGTGTTAAGAATAGAATGGTACAACAAAGGGTCTTCCGCATTTTTATTAAAATGATCTTTAATAAACGCGCTTCTCTTAGCGTCTTCTTTTTTAACAAATGCAACCGCTTCGGTTTTTGTATTTCCATAAAACTCTTGCACGTTATTTATTCTGAATTCGAGCGGAGCTACTAATCGTACATGATACGCGTTCTTTAATGAACTTGTAATAATGTTCGCCCCCCTTCCAACAATGATGCAGTTTCCAATATGAGCAAGATTGAGAATTGTCTCCGCTGTTTTGTGATAGAGTTTCATCAATGGCGGATGAATACCCAGCATTTCATTCAATGTTTGGGTTAGCAAGGGTTTCTTCTCTTCACTTAAAAACTTCGCTATTTGTTTTGGGAGATGATGATCTTCAAGAACCCTTTCAATTAAGTT
Source organism: Ignavibacteria bacterium CG1_02_37_35 (assembly GCA_001871325.1). Lineage (GTDB taxonomy): Bacteria > Bacteroidota > Ignavibacteria > Ignavibacteriales > Ignavibacteriaceae > UBA1563. Next base: position 4,788 of record MNVA01000214.1, on the reverse strand, counting down.
TTTATCGAAAATTGCCCAAGCACTTTCTTGATTTTTAGCAAAGGGCTGCAAAAAATGGATTATCTTTTCTGCGATCAACCCGGAGCCTGAACCTGCTTCCCGCGATATTGTGATGCACGGACCAACCGTTCCTTTGTTCTTTGCATCAATATCATGCAAGTGGGAGTCAACATAATGTTTTGCTTTTACGAAAGCGCTATTCTCAGACATACGACCTCCGTATAATAAATTTGTTAATCTTTACCGCAAAATTAGAAAGATAAAAAGGAATAAAAAAGTAACCTTTTTAATCCCAAAAGAATAGCGTCCTAAACGATAAAAAAAGAGAGAAAGAATTTTGATATTTCAAAGTAACTTTGAAACTCACAACAAAAGACTTTCTCTCATGACAAATATAACTTTGTTTTCTCAGATTATTTCAAAAATAGACCGCGTAAAATTCTCAAAACTCGTAAAAGAGAAGCAAACCGATAAACATCAAAAGGGCTACAACAGTTGGACACACTTAGTATCAATGCTATTCTGTCAGTTTGCCAAAAGTCAATCGGTACGGGATATTAGTAATGGACTCCGTTCAGCCACAGGCAATCTAAATCATCTTGGTATTAATAAAGCCCCGTCTAAGTCCACAATTAGTTATCAAAACAAACACCGCAACTGGGAACTCTTTAAAGAATTCTATTATCAGCTGCTCGGAAGTTTAGGACAGCAGGCAGGGTTTAAACAGGTAAAGTTCAAAATCAAATCCAAAATATTCCTTTAGATGCCACAACGATTAGTTTGTGTTTGAGCCTCTTTGATTGGGCAAAATATAAGACAGCCAAAGGAGCAGTAAAAATGCATCCCGCTTGAGCGGGACTTGATTTTGATGGTAATTTACCTGCATATTACCAATGGCAAAACAGCCGACAACAAAGGCGCTTACGACGTCCCTTTACTAAAAGGAAGTGTTATTGTTGCCGACCGTTTTTACAACGATTTTTCGCTCTTACTTATTTGGGACAGCAAGGGAGTCTATTTTGTTATCAGGCACAAAGAAAATATCCAATACACCGTCATTAAAGAGAATAAACTGCCGGAGAATCGTCACCAGCATATTCTTAAGGATGAAATTATTGAACTCAAAAACGCTTCATCAAAAAAAAAGTATCCTAAAAGATTAAGAAGAGTGGTCATTTGGGATGATGTGAATCAACAAACGATAGAACTCATTACAAATCAATTCTCTTGGTGTGCCAATACGATAAGTGAACTTTACAAAAGCCGATGGCAAGTTGAGATATTTTTTAGAGAGATAAAGCAACTCCTTCACATTAAGTCGTTTATCGGAACAAGTCAGAATGCTGTTATGATACAAATATGGACGGCTCTCATAACCATTCTCATCCTTAAGGCATTAAAAGCAATGGCTAAGTTTAAGTGGCATCTTTCCAACTTGGTGGCCTTTATTCGCTTAAACTTGTTTGTTAAAATAAATCTTCAACAATGGATAGATAAACCCTTTGATACAAGTGATGAATCACCACCCCCAATTTATATTCAGGGGGTTCTTTTTTAGATCGAAGAAATTAGCCGTTTTATTCAATGGATTCGTTATTTTTTATTGTCTTTAAAAACGTTTAGGACAGTATTGGTATTTGATGATACATTGACATTGCTCGAATCAATCAGAAAAGTAACAAAACTTTCATTGGCCCGATCATATTTACAGAGTCCGCTGTTAGTTCCAACCCATAAAGTACCCTGCGCATCGATCATCGTTGAATAGACGAGATTGTTGGATAATGATTTTGGATCGCCGGGATCATTTTTATAAATTTTAAAAGTATACCCGTCATACCGGTTTAATCCATCCGCAGTCGCAATCCAAAGGAATCCGTATTTGTCCTGCAAAATATCCCAAACAGTTGAGTTTGATAATCCGGCTGGAATGGAGATTTGTTCAAAGTTAAACTTTTGTTGCCCAAGAAGTGAAGTAAAGGAAATGAGCAGTAGAAATAATTTTAAACGATTATTTTTCAATTTGTACGCAAGCATTTCGACCTCTTATGTCATCATTTTAAAGATGACTAAATTATTATTAAAAAACTTTATCTATTCCTTGATAAGTAGAGAGCTGTTATGTCGTCACTCTGCGGAGTATTTTTAGTGTGTGTCTTAATATCTGCCATCAGGTTTTCTATAAAGGATTTTGCTTTGGCTGGATTTTCAGATAGGAAAAACGATTCGAGCCTTTGGTCTGAATACTCTTCATCCTCACTATCCATCGCCTCGGTAATTCCATCGGTATAAAAAAGAATTTTTTCACCGGGATAAAGTTGTATCCGGGCGCTCTCATAAGGGAACGCAAAATCAAGCATCCCAAATGCAAGCCCGCCTTTATCTAACTTTTTTAACTTTCCATTGTTAGCATAAAAGATTGGATTATGTCCGGCGTTCAAGTATTCTATTGTGCCTGTTAAAGGATCAAGTATGGCTATAAAGCCGGTAATGTATTTTTCCGGAGTGGAGGCTTTGTAAATAATTTTATTCAGCCGGTCAGCCACTTCGGTTAGCATAAAATCGTTTTCAACATAGGCGTTAAGAGAGGCATTGAGCGTATTGACTAACAAGCCGGAGGCAACTCCTTTTCCTGAGACATCGGCTATAATAAGGAGATATCTTCCGTCTTTTAATTTAGTAACATCGTAATAATCTCCGCCAATCTCTAAAGAAGGAATATTAATCCCTGCAAGATCATATCCTTCAATTTCAGGAAGATGCTGAGGAATAATTTTTCTTTGGATTGTCGCCGCCATTTCAATTTCTTGATGCATACGCTCTTTGTCAATCGCTTCACTGTGCAAATGTTCGTTTTCTAGTGCGGCTAAAACCTGCCTTGCAAAAGCCTGAAGCAATATTTCATCCGTTTGATCAAACGCTATTATTCCGTTCCGGCTCTCTTTTTCTGAAAGCGTGAACAAATATTTAATGTTTTGGAACTCAACAGAGGTGTCAATCTTATTCTTCGAACTTAAAACTTTCTCTCTATCAAAATTTCCCGGAAATCCAATTTCTGAAACGATGATGTTCTCTGAAATTATTTGAAGGACACCACTGGAAGCGTTTGTTAATGCTACGGCTCTTTCTAAAGAAAGTTCAAGCAAGGAAGCAGTTTTATGAAGCTTGGAAATCTCAATGCCGGTATCTATAAGACTGTTCAGTTGAACTACTCTGTGATTTAACGAGAAGATTAGCTGCTTTTCTTTTTTTTGATTTGTAAATGACTGATATGCATTATCCAATAACTGTAAAAACATTTGGAGAGTGATTTTATCAATTTCGGTGATTTCGGATTTATCTAATTTCCTCCCGATCACTAATCCCCAAAAAGATCCATCAGTTGATGGCAGGGTTGCAATAATGCTGAACTCGTTCTCGCTGAAATATTCGATATGAACTTCCGGAGACGGTTTTAAATAAGGAAGACATTCATAGCATTTTTCATTGTGAACAACAACACTTTTCCATTCCGTCGTATCATTCCCTTTGAAAAAAAGGTTTACATCGCTAATAAAGAAGTTGCCCCGTAAAATACGGCAAAAATCGGTTCCAAATTCTTTGAGCGTGCTCGACTTGGAGAGTAAACTGAACCCTTCCTGAAAAGACTTCACGTGAACAGAGAGTTTGTCAATTATATTATTATACTCAACGATATTCATCTTACAAAGAATCTCTTCCGGTTGTTTAAGAATTTAAATGAATTAAATCGGTTTAAAGATATTTTAATGCTTCTTCTAAATTATCTGCTTTTTTTGCAAACTGGAATAAACCCATAATGGTGAATGTTTTTTCGATGGATGGGTCGAGATTTGTAAAGATCAATTTCCCGCTAGACTGGTTTAATTTCTCAATAATCTCGATGAGAAATGAGATACCGATCGAGTTAACAACATTTGAGTTGGCGAGGTTCAGCACCACATTGTTAATGCCATTGCTGTTGTGTTTGTAAAATTCATCCACAATCTTTTGACCGCCAATGTTGTTAATATACCCCGTAGTGTTGATGACAATACAATTATCTTTTGCTTCGGTTACTAAATTAAATTCGGACGACATCATAAAGACTCCTAAACTAAATTTTTTATTATGGTAATTTTTGTGCCGGTTGAACTGGACTCAATGATAAAATTATCCGACATAGATTTCATTAGTTTCAATCCCCAGCCTCTTTTGTTGCTGCTTAATAATTTTTCGTGAATTTCCGGTTCCTCTACATTTTCAGGTTCAAACCCATGCCCAAAATCGGTAACTAAAATGATGAGCTTTTCTTTTGTCATAGTAAATTCAACATTTACATAAGGGTTTTCAGTCCCTGAATGTTCGAGTCCATTAATAATGGCTTCGGTTACAATTATCTTCGCTTCCCCAATTTTGTCATTCGAAATCCCTAAATGACCTCCCATAAGTTGTAAACCTTCAAGGGCTACCAACTCGATATCCGGAACTTTTGGAATTTTGATCTCCAGCTTAATATTATCATGCATACTTACTCTCACTTGTTTGAAGTTAACGGAACAATAAAATTACTAGGACTTCAGTTAGATAGAACCATAACATTTCTTACTTGATAATAGTTCACTCTTTCAATAAAATAGTAAATTAAAAGCCGGTAGTCAGATCAGCTTTATTTTAGCCCGATCTCTAACCTGAAAGTAAACTGCCCGGATAAGTGCAAAAGGGTAAGCTAAACATGAAAAAACGAACGAAAGAAATCTTTTTTGAATATTCTTCCCAACTGTTATTTCT
>MNVA01000084.1 GCA_001871325.1 Ignavibacteria bacterium CG1_02_37_35 | reverse complement strand
TATTTTAACTTCATCATTCGAAATTCCTTGTTCGATATTCATTATTCATTTTTTCCTTTAGCTTTTTTCCCAAGCAGCGTCATGGGAAAAACGTAGGCTCTTAGATTCTTGTTAGCGCTAACATGTTAACGATAATTGAATAACGAATAATGAACAAGAAATAATGAATTTCGAAGTGAATGCAATCCGTATTTTAACTTCATCATTCGAAATTCCTTGTTCGATATTCATTATTTGTTTTTTCCTTTAGCTTTTTTCCCAAGCAGCGTCTTGGGAAAAACGTAGTTCCTTAAAACTAAAGTTCGTGCAATCTATGGCAGAATAATAATGAGATAAATAAAGCGATAGAATGACTTAATGAAAATGAATGGATGAATGTTTTTCATTCAACCATACAATCATTCTTCCAGAATTATTTGGTAGTTGAGTTCTCCGGTTTATCCGGCTTAAAATTATGATTAAGAGTATTTTGAATGTAATGCGTATTCACTCAAGTTTTACGAATAGACGGTATAATTTTATTGTTTGGAAATAAAAATGTTTAGATCATCTTCTAAACTTGTTGTTAACTTCTCAATCATCCTCTCCCTCATATTTTTAGGATGTAAAGATGCAGCTAAACAAGTTCAAATCAACAAACCCGAGCAAAAAACTGTGTTGCAAACTCCCGTTCTTTCTGGAGAACATTTCGGATATCTAAAAAATATATTAATTAAAGATGGGAACTACTTCGCTTCCGTCGTTTTTATTGAACGTCAGATTAAAAATGAAGAGCAGCAACAAAAATCGGTCATCAAATTTGCAGATTCATTGGAGGTTTTTGAGCTCCCAAATGAATATTTTGTTGCTGTGAAAGGGAAAAATTTTGAGCAATTTTTAATCAACACTTCAGCCAGAATTGTAATGCAGACTTTTAGCCGCAATGCATTAGGCAATTACAAGTTTAACGAAATTATTGACAGAGATCAGTTGTATAAACTGTTTGCAACAAAAGAAGTACAGCGGTTCTCACAAATTCCTTTCAAGTTTAATTTGCAGCATAATACCATTCAATCAATTGAAGAAAAGTATATCCCGTGAAAAGTAACAATGTTTATAAACGCTCCCGGAGTCATCAGTTATTGGTAACGATAATTCTTTTCATGCAAAGTTTTCTTTTAGCACAAGTGTCGCATCAAATAATTTTCGATAAAAAATATGTTGAACTTCCGTTTGGGATACGGATTGAAAATTCAGGTAATTACTCTGCTGCTTCATTTGAGGTTAGCGGAAAAGATGTTTTATTCTCATCATTCAATGATTTAAAAATTTACCACTTTTCCTCAAAAAAGAATGAGTTCAATATTCTTGCGGAAAGAAAATCACTTGATTTTGCAGCGGATATCGCTTTAACGGAACCCCCGCTTAACTTTCCCTCGGCGGAATCTTCTCATGACTTATTGCTTAAAAAGATATACAAGGGGAAGCCGGCATTTCTAAAAGATAACGGCGGACTTATACTCGGAACAGATGGAGAGAAAATCAAGATTGAAGTTGAAAAAAGCGGAACTCTTTCCATTGAGGTAAATATCCATGGTGTAAGTTTTCTCAAAGTTCTACGTTTCCCATCTAATTTAGCTTGTGCAGATTTAGTAGGAATTGATGCAAAGGGAAATTCATTTATTGTTGTCGAAACGTATCTTTCTCAAATACCATTAGAAGTGAAAAGGGAAGTGTACACTTTTTCTGTTACCGGTGATGTCCTTTCGATTTTGGAAATCCCACTTGCAAAATTCATTTTCACGATCAAGGATCTTCAAATTGATGCTGATGGAAATTTGTATCACCTCTATTCTGATGAGAACGGAATTAAAATATTCAAATGGAGTGGACTGACAAATTCGAGTTCGGTTTCAATTCGATATCCAACTGTATTTAATAAAATCTCTCGTCCAAAAGAATTAATTAATTTAAATGAACACCAACCGGATCAGATTGCCGGAATCAATACTTCCGCAAGCAGAGTAACCGCATTGAAAATTGGTGAGAGTTATGCTCTTCATAAATATAAATGCACTGCTAAGAACCTTTCTGCCACAGATGTTTCAGCTCCTGACGGTGATTTTGTTAGAACTCCATCTTGGTTGGTAGTAGGAAGCAATGCTCGTGTTGCATACAAATGGGGAGGATTTAATACCTTAGCGCAATATGATGCTGGCCTGGCAGCCGGTAAATTTGCAGCAGACATCAACACAGACGGTGTGTCTTCTTACGCAGTTGGTGTTGATTGTTCCGGTTTTGTCAGCCGTTGCTGGCAGATGGGTTCGCACTACTCAACAAGCTCAATGCCGGCGATTACAACTCAATATGCAAGTTGGAATGACCTACAACCTGGTGATGCAATTCATAAAATTGGGCATGTAAGATTATTAGTCAACCGGACAGCGAATGGGAGCTTTAGAGTTGTTGAATCTTCTGCGCGCGGGTGGGATGTTTCCTACTGGTCGTATGCAGCTTCGGATTTAACTACCTACACACCGAGATATTACAATAACATGGAAACAGCCGCTAATACAAGTCAACCGAACTTACTGCAAGCTATTGAACAATTGGAGGGGATAGTTTCTCTGAGCTGGACTTGCGATACAACAAACATTATCGGCTACAGAGTTTATCACAGTTTAAACGGTTCTACATGGAATTTGGCACTTGATGAAAAATTGTGTACCAAAACTGAGATTAATATCGGCAATGAAAATGAAATTGAGTATTTCCGAATTGCAAGTGTAAAAAAATCCGGCTCTGATATTGTTGAAAGTAATTGGTCAAATAGTATGGGAATAAGCAAATCAACTCTGAAAAAATGTTTAATTGTTGATGGCTTTAAACGAAATGATCAAGCGGGAAGTTGGCAGGGACCCGGCCATATTTTTTCAATAAAGTATGGGATAGCATTGACCGCCGCATCTACTGCATTTGAGACCGTAAGTAACACAAAAGTTATTGATTCAACAGTGCAATTAAATAATTATGAAATGATATTTTGGATCTCCGGTGATGAAAGCACAGTTGACGAATCTTTCAGCCTGAAGGAACAAACGTTGATAAAAAATTATCTCGAAAATGGGGGGAGCTTCTTTGTTTCGGGAAGTGAGATTGGCTGGGATCTTTCCAATAAAGGTGATGCGGCAGATAAAGATTTTTATAAAAATTACTTAAAATCCGTCTATGTGTCGGATGATGCCGGTGCAAATTCGGTCAGCGGCGTTCAAAATTCTTCAATGAGTGATGTACAATTTTATTTTGGACAAACCTATGAAGAAGATTATCCCGACGTAGTTAATCCCACCGGCGGAAGCATCCAGTGTTTGAAGTATGCTAACGGGGTGGGAGCCGGGAATCAGTACATAGGAACGTTTGGAAATTCAAAAGAAATTGGAAGATTGATCTATCTTGCATTTCCGCTTGAAACAGTTGCAGATGATTCTCTTTTCAACAAAGTTATCTCAAATTCAATTGTTTTTTTTAACTCTTCAATTTCTTCGGTGACCGGAGAAGATCAAAAGCCGACCGGATTTTCCTTAAATCAGAACTACCCGAATCCGTTTAATCCAACTACAGTTATCAGTTGGCAGTTGGTTGCCGGCGGTCATGTTTCGCTTAAAGTTTATGATCTGTTAGGTAATGAAGTTGCCACTTTAGTCAATGAAGTGAAGCAAGCAGGCAGATACAATTACGAATTAGAAATTAGGAATTACGAATTATCAAGTGGAGTATATTTCTATCAATTGCGCATAAATACCGCCAAAGGTGGATTTGTAGAAACAAGAAAAATGACGGTGCTGAAATAAAGCATTCTCCCACAATCCAGATTAATCCAAAAAACATTTAAATGTGCTTGACATTAATGACATATTTTTATAAAATTAGATGTCCATTCTCAAAAAAAAATAAGAAGGTATGATTTATGAAAAACAATTACTTCGTTCTGTTCCTACTTTTCACTTTTCTCATCTCCGTTCAATATACCTCAGCCCAAACTTTTGATGGTGATTGGCAATGCGCATATGCAACATGGGATAGCCCTGATGCAAATGCAACCGGAACCAATACCGTTAATGTTGCTGTGGTAAGAGAAAATACTTTCTTTGCTCTAATCGGTTCATTATCAAGACCCGTAGCTTACCCCATTGGGTATAGAGATGCTACTGACTCAACAGGCAGATTAGGTTATTTTGGATATCAGCCGGATAGTTTAGAAGTCTATTGGACTAACCCGGATAATGGATTTGATAATGTTTATTCAAAAAGAACCCTCTGCATTGCGGCGACTCCCGATTCACTCGCTTATATAACCAGTAATGATGAGTATCATAACATCCTTGTTTTTCAAATGGACGCCGACAGCGTCTATTCATCAAAATATCGCATGGAAACCGGACCCGACCGTATTCATGGAATAACCGTTGCGGATAATGGTTACGTTTTTGTTACTACCTATGGTGCAGACACTGCTCTTGCCACGGTTAGGGTTTTCAAAGGAATTAAAGACGACCTTCAATGGAGTGAGTCACATATCGCCAGCCCGGTACAAACTTTTGCGCTGCCTGATCCTGGGAGAGCTTTGGATGTTGCCGTCAACGACGACGCCTCGCTTCTTTATGTTGCAAATTATAGCGCGCGCAAAGTTTATCTCTATACCGGCGGACCCGCGACTGGATATTCTTTAAACAATAATTTTAGTTTTGTAGTTACTGATACTTTATTAGTTGATGGAACAAAAGCCGGACCGACAGGCTTAGCTTTCTTAAAAAAGAATAACCTGCTCTTTGTTAGTGTAGATTCTTATGGAAGCGGTACTTATGACATGGGAAGATTTTATATTGTTAATCCAAACACGGGTGAAAAATTAGATACTTGTGATATTGCACAATGGAATTTAGAAACCTTCGGTGTTACAAATAATAGAACTGATGGCGGTAAATTCCCAACCGGTTCTGGCTACACATCTGTTTATGGTATTGATGTGGATCCTGCCGGAAATGTTTATACCCCAAGCTATAATGGATGGACTGTTGAAAAGTGGGTATTCACAGGGCAGCTGCCGACTATTGCGATTACCGTGCTTGGAATAGAAAAAGTGGAAGGGATGAGTCCTGATAATTTTACATTAGCGCAAAATTATCCAAATCCTTTCAACCCATCAACTACAATAAAATTTGGAGTTTCGGAACAATCAAAGATCAGTTTGAAAATTTATGATATAAAGGGCGCTTTGGTTGCTACTCTCTTAAATGAAGCTGATTTTGAGAAAGGGAATTACAAAGTTTCTTTTGATGCTTCAAGATTAGCTTCCGGAACATATATTTATAGGTTAAATAATGGAATAACGACTATTTCTAAAAAAATGACGCTAATTAAATAATTTATCAAATAAACAATCCGGTGAAATTCATGAGACAATTTTTTACATTAATTCATTTATTCACAAATCATAAAGGAGTTTTTATGCTCAAACTTAGAAATGCACTATTTTTATTCACTCTACTTCTCTCAACGAGTCTTTTCGCTCAAGATTCATTTGTTAGAAGTGCGGTACTTGATCCGCCAAGTACTTACCCCTCCGGTTTTGGTGCAACAGTATCCGGTGTAGATTTAGATGGCGATGGAAAACTGGAAATTTATTCTGTTGATGGAATGACAGATTTTATGACTGGTGATGAAATACCGCAAATTATTAAATATGAAAGAAACGGCACCGCATGGGATTCTGTTTGGGCTGCTTCTTTGCCTAATGAAAGACAAAACACTTGGGCTGCTCTTACGATCGGCGACCTCGACGGCGATGGTAAAAAAGAAATTATTTGGGGTTTTACAAATAATTTTGGAGTAAATACAACACCTCCAAGAATTGTTGTTTTTGAAGCTAATGGCGACGATATCCTTGGTATTAGTGATGGTGCCGGAAACTTTACACCAAACGCAAAATGGGACTTAGGTTTAGCTGCATCAACAAATGTACGCCCCCTTAAATGGTATGCAGCAGATATTGACAATGACGGCAAGCAAGAAGTTATTTTTGCCGGACGTCAAAACACCATGACTTTTGGCGTCATTTCTGTTACCGATATCCCTGATGCCGGTGGAGCTACTGAAACATGGTCTTTAAAAATTACTAATTATACCGAGTTAAATAACCGTTTTGCCAGAAGCAGCGTTATCGCCGGTCCCGATGGTGGTTTCGGCGGAGTAGTTACAGGAATGGACTATGATGCTGATGGTTTGATGGATTTATATGCTGTGAACGACGACTGGAGTGACCTGGGAGGTGGAGAGTTAATTCCTAAAATATATAAATATGAGTTGGTTGCCGGTGCCTGGGTATTACGTTGGAGTACTCAAATTCCGGGAATGGATTTCCAAAATAGTTGGCCGGTTTTAGCCGCAGGTGACATGGACAAAGACGGTAAAGGTGAGATAATTTGGTGTCCGGTAAACAACTTTGGTCCGAACAGTGAAAACCCTGATCCTGATAGAATTGTTGTTTATGAAACTCCCGGAGACGGCTCGGATGTGATGGGTATTGATAAAAATGACGGCACTTTTGCTCCGAACGCCGGATGGAATATGGATGTTACACCGAGTACAAGCATGAGACCCTTCCGTGGACTTTTAGCTGATGTTGATAACGACGGTAATCAAGAATTTGTATTTGCTGAAAGACATAACTACTATGTATGGGGTGTTGTGGGCGTCTCTACTATCCCTGATAATGGTGATGGAAGTGAAGTTTGGTCATTCAAAGCAAAGGGAACGCCGGATGCCGGTAATGATTATAGAGATATCGCCGTTATTGATAGAACCATCTATGTTTTTTCTAGTAACGGTGATGTAAGAACAATTACAAATGATGGAACTGTCTTTACGGTTTCTGCTCGACATAAAGCATATCCTGGCTATTCATGGTTATCGGCAACACCCGCTGATATTGATGGAAACGGTATAAAGGAAATTGTCACCGGTGATTATGGAAGTGCTACATCACATGGTGTTTGGGTTTTAGTTCCGAATGCAGATAGTTTAGTTGGTTACCAAATAGCCGATTTTTCTGCTAACACTGCCAAACAAATTACAAACGTAAGAGTTGGCGATGTTAATGGTGATAGTTTAGCCGATTTTATTGTCGGCTTTAGAGGTACCGATGCAGTTTATAGAATTGCGTATAATGGTAACGGTGCCGATATCACGTTAGCTTCAAGCTATACAGTAAGCCTCTTAGATTCAGGTGTGCTGGGCGCAGCAGGCGTCGGACAGATGGATATGATTACACTTGCTAACATTGATGGCGTTTACGGTGATGAGGTTTTTTACACCGGCGTTCCGAGAGCCCTGGCTTCTAATACTTCTCCCTTAACGGTTGGTAAATATTCTGATATTCTTAAATTAGATGTCGGCGCACGATGGGATATTGCTGTTGCAAATAATGCAATCCAATTATTTGACGGAAGCGGTAATCTTCAAAGAGTAGATTATGCAAATGGTCAATGGAATATTTATCCAACACAAAAAGCTCTCGTAAACGGCGCGTTCCTAACCGCCTCAACTACCGATATAGAAAAAGATGGTATTGAAGAAATTATGGTTGGCAATTGGTACGACGCAAAAGTTAATATGTTAAAATGGATTAACGGTGCCTGGGTTGCTCTTGCAGTTACTGATTTTACCTCAGTCGGCGGATCTCGACTTAATGGCGGCGCAGTAGGTGATATTGATGGTGATGGAAATATTGATTTCGTTACCGGTTCGAGAGGTAGCGCTCCTAATGGTCAAATCTACAGGGTAGAATATACCGGCGGTGATGTTATGGATGCTGCAAATTGGAAAGGTGAAGTTATTGATGTCGGTATGAACGATAAATTTACCCAGTTTGAAGTAATAAATATTGCTAACCTTGATGAAGACCCTGACCTTGAAGTACTCTATACTTCTGATTATGCGAGAGGTCCAAATACTGATAAGGATGCGCCATTCCCTATCGTAATCCTTGATCTTCAAAAAATAGTTGCTACACCAATTATGGAAGTTAGAAAAGATGATAATGGTGACTTTGTACCTGACAATCTAGACGGGGCCTTTGTTGTTAAAGGCGTTGTAACTTCTCCAGACTTTCAAGGCACTGCTATGGAAGTATTTATTCAAGATGAAACTGCTGGTTTAATGATTCATTCATATAATGATTCTAGTGTTGTTCTTAATGTTGGCGATTTGGTTCAAGTTACTGGTATAGTAAAATATTATAAAGGAGCTACTCAATTTAGAGTTGCTGACCCAAAAGCAGATATTTTTGTTCTTGGAAAAGGAACAATACCTGAACCTAAAGTTATTACAGTAGAAGAACTTAATAACAATGGTGAAAAGTACGAAGGCTCCTTAGTACAAATTAACGCTATTGCTAAAGCAGACGGAACATGGCCAACTGGAGTAAGTTTTGGTAACTTTTTATTTACAGATAGTTACAATGTTTTTACATTCCGAGTAGATTCTGATACTGATGTAGATGAAGGTGCTGAACCTACTTATCCTATCAATTCTCTTGGTATTGCAGGTCAATATAGTTCAAGTACTCCAGCAAATGATGCATATCAATTAGTACCTAGATTTTATACTGATATTTCACAAAATGTAGCAGCTCCTCCATCTCCTTATTTCCATCTCGCAACTCCTGCAAACGATGCGGTTGTTGAAATTACCGATTCAAATGCTACTTATACCGCAACATGGAATAAAGCCGTTGATTTTAATAACGACGCCCTCATTTATCAGTTCCTTCTTTTGAATCCTGCATTTGCCAGTCCTGCATTGAATGATTCTGTCTACTCTTTTACAGGCACTAAGGCTCTAAGCTGGATGGGAAGTGCAGATACTTTAACAACAAGATGGACCGTTAAAACAAAAGGGAAGGAAGCGGCGCTTGTTACAAGCGTAGATACGTTTAATGTAACATTTATTAGAAAGATCGCTGTTGGTATTAAAGATAATATTATTCCAACTGAGTTTTACGTAAATCAAAACTATCCTAATCCATTCAATCCAAGCACAACAATTTCTTTCGGATTACCAAAAGAAAGTTTTGTTGATCTCCGGATTTATAATGTGTTAGGTCAGGAAGTTGCCGTGTTAATTGGGAATCAGTTAAGACAAGCGGGCAACATACAAGTTAAATTTGATGCAAGTGTGTTTGCAAGCGGCACCTACATTTACCGTTTGAAAGCAGACAATCAAGTTGTCGTTAAGAAAATGATCTTAATGAAATAAATTCATCTGTTATGAGGCTGCTTGTAAGAGCAGCCTCTTTTATTTTGAGGAAGCATTCTTCTTCTTTCTCGGTGACTTACTACACCGGATCCATCATCCAGCCGCCAATCATTTTATCTTACCGTTTATAAACATTGCTCATAAACGAGATGTATTTTTTCTATTTTTGAAACAGTAAAAAATCAGTTCATTGTGAATTATTATTGTTATGCGGTTACTCTTGTAAGATATTCTTAATCTTAATCGTGTTCTTAATCCTACTCGTTATTTTATCGATTATTGAAGATTAAGAAAATGATTCAGCCAGAGGCTGACGAATAAGAGTAAGATTAAGAAATCTTTTTTTTGTTTTGTGTAACATGAGTAAATATTTTAGAGTTCTAACAGTGAAATTCTAATGGAGAAACATATGCGAAAAGGAATCATTTTTAGTTTACTTATTTTTTGTGCGACAACAATTTTTCCGCAGAAAACTCTCTCACTTTCTGAGGTTGTAAAGATCGCTTTACAAAAAAACACCGCTATTCAACAGACAGAGGAAGGAATAAAAGTTTACGAATCTGGAGTGAAATCCGCTTATGGGGATCTTCTCCCCACGATTTCGGCAAATGGCGGCTGGAATTGGTCTAGTTCTGTTCAAGAGGGAGGACAGTATATTTATAACGGTTTACCTTTTAGCACTCCAAAACAAATTGTGCAAAGTAGAAACTATTCTGCCGGCGCTTCTGCGAATATAACGTTGTTTGACGGTCTTTCGAATTATGCGAATATCTCAAGGAGTGAAAACAGTTTGGAAGCTGCTAAATATAGCCTGGAACGGGCAAAACAAAATTTAACTTACCAGGCGATCAGCGGTTTTTATGATGTGATCAATGCAAAAAAATTGATGGATGTGAAAGAACAGGATCTTAAATGGAATCAGAAAAATTATGAGATCATCGTTGAGCGGAACAAGCTTGGCAATGTTACCTTAGCAGATGTTTATGCTCAACAAGTTAAAGTGGGCAACGCGGAATTAGAATTGATCCGCGCACAAAACAGTTATGAAACTTCGAAATCAGAATATCTTTATTATCTCGGGTTGGATATGCTTGAAAATTTTACTTTTGAAGACCCAACTGTTAATGGCAAAGACCTTACTCTTGAAATGATCGCTATTGACCCGAATTTAAATAGTTTAGTAGAAAAAGCGTTAACCAACCGGTCGGACCTTAAAAGCGCGAAGTTAAATTATCAAGGATCGTTAAATGGAATTACTATTGCAAAATCAGGCCATTTGCCCTCACTTTCGAACTACTACAGTTATGGTACAAATGCTAATTCTGCCGGAGAATTGTTTAAAAGCTACAATACATCGGTTGGATTAAGTCTTAACATTCCTATTTTTTCCGGGTTCAGCGTAGAGAGCCGCGTTCAGCAAGCGGAAGTTGATGCAAAGAATAAAGAATTAGATGTAAGCGATTTGGAACGACTGATCAAAAAAGAGATGCAGAAGACTTATCTTGATTTACAGGCAAGCGAAAAAAGGTTGGAAGTGAGTAAGAAGAATGTTACTGCGGCAGAAGAAAATAGAAAAATTGAGCAGGAAAAATATCAACTTGGCGCAACAATGCTTTTAAGCGTACTAATTGCTAATTCTGATTACACTACCGCACTTACTAATTATGTTAATGCCCAATTTGAATATGTGAAACTGAAAGAACAGCTTGAGTATTCACTCGGCATTCTTGACTATAAAAAATTTGAATAATATTTATTTCAGGAGAAATACTCATGGCAAATGGTAAACAAAAAAAATCAAAAAAGAAATTATTTATCTTCGGCGGATTAGGACTGCTGCTTGTAGCCCTCATCGTTATTGTGATCCTTCAAGGGAATAAGGAAGAAATTATAAATGTACAAACCGAAAAAGTTGAAAAGCGTACTTTAACACAAACGGTTTCAGCTACAGGTAAAATTAATCCAGAATTTAAAGTTATTATTACTCCCGAAGTGACCGGAGAGATCGTTCAACTTCCGGTTAAAGAAGGACAGGTAGTTAAAAAAGGGGAGTTGCTTATCAAAATAAAAGCCGATGCTTACATGGCGCAAAAGCAAAGATCGGAAGCGACTTTATGGGCGGCAAAATCCTCACTTGCACAGCGGAAAGCCGAGCTTGATAAAATTTCTTCAGATTATGATAGAATGAAGGAGCTTCATGCGAAAAAACTTTCAAGTGATGCCGATTTAGAAGCAGCAAAAAGCACCTTTCTTTCTGCGGCTGCCGGGTATGAAGCTTCAAAAGCAAACGTGCAGCAGAGCGAAGCATCATTAAGAGAAACAATTGAATCACTCAATAAAACAACGATCTATTCACCTATGGCGGGCGTTATTACCCAGTTAAACGTGGAATTAGGCGAACGGGTTTTGGGAAGCGGGTTTAGTCAAGGTACAGACATTATGACTGTCTCCGATTTAAGCAGCATGGAAGCAAGAGTTGATGTTGATGAAAATGATGTTGTTTTGATTTCTGTTGGAGATACTGCCTACATTAAAGTTGATGCTTTTGGCGATAAAGATATTAAAGGTATCGTTACGCAGATAGGGAACAGCGCTAAAACTTCGGGACTGGGTTCACAAGAACAAGTCGTAAATTTTGAGGTGAGGATCAGGGTTACCAATCTGGAAAGCAATTTGCGTCCGGGAATGTCATGCAACGCCGATATCCGCACCGAAACAGTCGAGAACGTAATTTCTGTTCCTTTGCAAAGCGTTACTGCGCGCGGGGATTTCAATATGCCTAAGGAAGAAGACGGGGAAGAACAGAGTATGGCGAAAGTTGTTGAAAAGAAATCGAACGGGAATAAACCCGACGAAATAGTTTTTATTATTGATAACGGTAAAGCCAAATCGAAAAAAGTTAAAACCGGGTTAAGTGATGATAATTATATCGAAGTTAAAGAGGGCTTGAAAGGGGGAGAAGAAGTGGTGAATGGCAGTTACCGCGCTATTTCGAGAGAGTTGAAGGATGGTTCATTGGTAAAGGTAGAAGGCAAGAAAAAATCTTTTACTGAAAAGAAAAAATAATTTATCTCGGATGTAAAATGAATATTATTAATATTGAAAGTATTGCCAAAGTCTATAAGGTCGGGTCGGAAGAAGTACACGCTCTACGCGATGTTTCTTTGAAGATTGATAAGAATGAATATGTTGCCATCATGGGACCATCCGGTTCAGGCAAATCTACTTTAATGAATATGCTGGGATGTTTAGACACTCCTTCTTCAGGAAAATATGAATTTACCGGAAGTAATGTAAGTCAAATGTCGGATAATGAACTTGCCCAAATTAGAAACAAAGAAATAGGATTCGTCTTTCAAACATTCAATCTTCTTCCTCGTTCGGATGCGCTGCATAATGTGGAACTCCCGTTGATCTATGCAGGTTTGCCCTCCGTAGAAAGAAAAGAAAGAGCAAAAGAAGCACTTGAGAGTGTCGGGCTGGGAGATAGAATTCACCACAAACCCAATGAACTTTCCGGCGGGCAGCGCCAACGGGTTGCGGTTGCACGCGCTTTGGTAACGAGACCTTCAATTATTTTGGCGGATGAACCAACCGGAAATCTCGACTCTAAAACAGGCGAAGAAATTATGCTTCTCTTCAACCAGATTTACGAGGCTGGGAACACCATTATTCTTGTTACGCATGAGGAGTATATTGCCGAACATGCGGCTCGAATTATCAGACTTAAAGATGGACTTATCGAATCTGATGCACCGGTAGCAAAAAGATATGTTCCAAAAATTAGGAATTAGGAATTAGGAATTAGGAATTATCTATCACGCTTTAGCGTGATTTGTTCGCCTAGTACAATCCATTTATGGTTGTGCTGATTTATTAAATTAGATAAAAAAATTATGACAATTATTCTTTTAGAATTTAAAGAAGCGATGATTATAGCTCTCAGGGCTATACAGGCTAATAAAATCCGCTCGATCTTAACGATGCTTGGTATTGTAATCGGCGTTGCTTCCGTGGTGCTGATGACTACCGCAATTAAGGGGATTGATGACTCTTTTCAAAAAGGAATGAGCGCGCTTGGCTCTGATGTGTTATACATTGATAAATATGCCTGGTTCTCTAATACCGATTTTTGGAAGATGAAAAACCGCAGCAATATGACAATCGAAGAATACTATAAATTTAAAGATTTGGTGAAACTTCCCGCTGCAACTGCGCCTACTATTGCCACCCGTCAGGTAGTAAAATATCAAAATAAAAAAACAGATAATATTTTCATCAGCGGTTCTACTGCGGATTACGTGAAAACAACTAATTTTACTTTTGAGCAGGGGAGATTCTATTCTGAAATTGAAAGTAAAGGCTCACGCTACGTTGCGGTAATTGGCAGTGAAATTTCAAAAAGTCTTTTCCCGAACGGAAATGCGCTTGATAAAACCATTAAAATCGGCGGACAAAATTTCAGAATCGTTGGCGTGTTGGATGAACAGGGAAGTTTTATCCTCGGGAGTTTTAACCCTGATAGACAGGTTTATATTCCTATCGGTACGGTTTTTAGAAATTTTATGGGGCAGGCTTTTGGTTCGGTTACCTTCAATGTTAAAGCGCCAAGCCCAACATTAATTGAAGATACAAAAGACGAAGTTGAAAGCGCGATGCGCAAAGTTCGCGGTCTAAGTTATGATGAACCGAATGATTTCTCGATCAATCAGCAAGAAAGTTTAAAAGCAAATATTGATAAAATTGTTGGCGTTATTCAGATCGCCGGTCTTTTTATCACCGGACTTTCACTCTTTGTCGGTGCTATCGGAATTATGAATATTATGTTCGTTTCCGTTAAAGAGAGAACAAAGGAAATTGGTGTGCGCAAAGCCATCGGTGCTAAAAGAAGAACTATCCTCGGACAATTTATTCTTGAATCTTCCTTCATTTGTTTGTTCGGAGGTCTCATCGGATTGCTAATTGCGATATTGCTAAGTATGGCGGTAAATCAGGTTCTGCCTACAACCATTCAATATGATTCAGTAATTCTTGCAATTTCAATTTCGTTAATAACCGGTGTGGTTGCGGGGTTTGCTCCTGCATACACCGCCGCAAAAATGGATCCAGTTGACGCTTTAAGGTATGAATAATGAAAACAACTGAAATATTTAAAATGTCTTTTCAATCGTTGCGCACAAATAAACTGCGAACGTTTTTAACCGTGCTTGGTGTGGTCGTCGGCATCTTTTCGATTATTGTGATAATGACGATCATAACGATGCTTCAAAATAGCATTGAAAGCGGTTTAGCTTCGCTTGCGAAAAATACTTTTCAGATCCAAAAATATCCTGCAATCATGACCGGCGGTCCCGGCGCCCGCGATAAATATCGAAATAGGAAAGACATTACGCTCGATGAGTTTTATCAATTTAAAGAGAAGTTGAACGACGCTAAGTTTGTTGGCGCTGAACAATGGCAGTACGGGATTGTTGTTCAATATGGAAATAAAGAAACGAACCCTAATATTCAAGTAGCCGGGATGACCGAAGAAGCGCTCGAAACTAATGAGATGATCACTCAATTTGGAAGACCGATCAACAAAACCGATGTGCAGTACACCAACAATGTTTGTCTGCTTGGTAAAGACATTGTAGATAAATTGTTTTTAAATATTGATCCCGTTGGACAGGTAGTACGAGTTGCGGGAAGACCTTTAACCGTTATCGGCACACTTGAGCCGAAACAGGCTTTGTTCGGGCAGAGCCAGGACAGCTACGTAATAATGCCGATTTCTACTTTCCAAACGATGTACGGTAAAAGAAGCCGCAGTATTAATATTACGGTGATGTCAAACAGTCAGGCAGATTATAACAGAGTGATCGAAGCCTCAATTGGTTACATGCGAACGATTAGAAATGTTAAGCCGGGTGAAGATAATAATTTCGATATTTTTAGTAACGAATCAATCATGGGGCAGATCAACAATATCAACGAACCGATTAAAATTGGAGCGCTTGTCATTTCATTAATTGCGCTGCTTGCCGCCGGTGTTGGCATTATGAATATTATGCTTGTCTCCGTTACGGAAAGAACACGCGAGATCGGAATTAGAAAAGCGATCGGCGCAAGAAAAAGTTATATCCTCATTCAGTTTCTCTCCGAAGCGGTCATCCTTTCCATCTTTGGCGGATTAATAGGAATTATTATCGGTGTCGGGCTCGGTAATTTTGCCGGAAGTTTTCTTAACGCGCAAATGGCAATTCCCGTTGATTGGGTTATGATCGGCATCGGATTGTGTATCTTCGTCGGTGTAGTCTTCGGCACTTATCCCGCATACAAAGCCGCAAACCTCGACCCGATAGAAGCGCTAAGACACGAGTAGTCAATTGTCAATGGTCATTCATTCATTCATTACGGCAGGATTAAATTATTTTATGCTCAGATTTTTTCTTGTATTTTATTCACCTCAGTATTATATTAGTTCAGTTTCTAATTTCAATTAGACTATTTATTAAAAAATTATTCATAGCATTTTTACTTTAAGGAGAAAAAAATGAAAAAATTAGTGTTAATGATTGTCCTTTTACTAAGTGAGATTTTCCCTCAAATACAAACAACTATGTATTTAAGAGGAGATATGAACGCTTGGGGAGCCGATGCAATGAGTTATAGATCTTTAGGAGTACATAATTGGATTATAACAAGACAATTTACGGGGACTACTGGCACTCAAGGGTTTAAATTTAGTAATACCACTCCAGGTTGGACTAACAGTTGGGGAAGAGGTGATGTTGTAACTCCTGCTACAAACACGCTCTGGTATGATAATGGAGGTAATAGTTTACTGACTCATACTAATGGGAAATATTATACTTATACATGGAAAGATATGGCAGGTGGCTCCAACAGTGAGGGGTTTGTGTTAGAAACTTCTTCAGCACCAATATCAGTAACTATAGTGACAGATAACAATGTTGGTCCAGGTATAGATGTTACAGTATCAATAACAACTGATGGGACTCCATCAGTTGAACAAAATATATTTGTTAGATATACTACCGATACTTGGGGAACTTGGCACATAGTACAAGCGACTGGTTCTGGAACATCATGGACAGCTACAATACCAGCATCAGGGAATACAGGTGTTACTCCAGATAACCAATATTATGTTTTTACTACAACGGTATCATTAACGACTGTTCAAGGATTTTCAGGAAGTAATATTGATCTTTCAACAATAAATTATAATAATAATGGAGGTAGTAACTTCCCTCTGCCTGTCGAACTCACTTCATTCTCCGCCTCAGTTAAAAACAAAGCGGTAAACCTTGTTTGGCATACAGCTACGGAAGTAAACAATTATGGGTTT
>MNVA01000156.1 GCA_001871325.1 Ignavibacteria bacterium CG1_02_37_35 | reverse complement strand
AATGCTAATCCGCCTCTCCCAGAAATTTTGTCGTTAGTAATTTCAATTTTGTTGATTTGTTGTTGGTTTTTATGATTGTTTTTTTGCATCTTTGTTTCACCTTTTGGGTTGTTTATTTTTGTTTTTTTTTCATTACAAAAGTACTGATTTTACAGTACATAAACACCCAAAAGGTTTTTTTAATGTATGCTAATCGCTCAAGTTAGGTTTTATTAAGATTAAGAAAAAGTTAGATTGACCTTTCATGCTTAGATTGAACGAAAACTGATTACTAATAACTAAAAACTGAAAACTATGCAAATGAACTCACTCGGTTTAATTGAAATGAGCAGTATTGCCGCCGGTATGCAAGCCGCTGATATTATGCTCAAAACCTCTCAAGTAGAATTAATTTTATCCCGTACGATCTGTTCCGGAAAATATATGACTTTGATCGGTGGAGAAGTTGCCGCTGTTTCAGCCGCTGTTGAAGCGGCTGTGGAGACAGTCGGATTTGGAGTGATAGATCATTTTGTTATTCCGAATGTACATCGCGATATTTTTCCGGCAATATCGGGACACACAAACGTTCAACTTTTGGAAGCGCTTGGAATTGTGGAATCGTTTTCCGTCGCTTCGTTAATTGAAGCTGCCGATGCGGCGGTAAAATCAGCTAACATTAAATTGATAGAAGTAAGACTTGCGATGGCGCTTGGCGGTAAAGCATTTTTTACTTGCACGGGAGAAGTTGCAGCCGTAACCGCCGCTGTTGATGCAGGCGCAAAAGTGGTCTCCGAAAGAGGATTACTTGTAAACAAAGTTGTTATCGCACAGCCGAGACAAGAATTACTTAGCGAAATGATCTGAGAAAGGTCATTAGTCAATGGTCATTGGTCAAAAGTCAAATTTGAAATGACTAACTGAAGTTACGCACTTTGTGATTTCTAAGTGTCCTTGTGACTTGGTGGCAAAAGAAAACATAAGAAATTGAGCCACAAAGGCACTAAATCACCAAGTTTCACTAAAAATAATTCACAAAATTCAACTCATGCGTAACTTCAGTGACTACTGACAACTGACCAATGACTTTTTACTATTGTAAATTTTAAAAGAAGAATTAAGTAACGAATGATCACTAAACCTGAACTTATGGCTCCCGCGGGAGATTGGACAATGCTGAGAACCGCAGTAAACAATGGTGCTAACGCTGTTTACTTTGGTGTTGATAAATTAAATATGAGAGCGAAAGCAAAAAATTTTTTGCTCGACGAACTGAACGACATTGTTTCTTTCTGTAAAGAACACAAAGTAAAAACTTACCTTACGTTAAACACCATCCTCTTTGAAGAAGAACTTTCGGTACTTGACCAGATAATTCCTGTTGTTAAAAATGCCGGTGTTGATATGGTTATCTGCTGGGATTTTGGAATAATTGAAAAATGTAACCAATATGAAATGCCTTTTGCGGTTTCTACCCAAGCCTCTATTTCCAATTCTTCATCCGCAAAAACTTTTGAACGGCTTGGCGCTAAAAGAATTGTTCTTGCGCGCGAATGTTCTCTTGAAGAAATAAAAAAGATAAGAACGAATACTGATCTTGAAATTGAAGTGTTTGTGCACGGGGCAATGTGTGTTGCTGTTAGCGGAAGATGTTTTATGAGTCACGAGATATTCGGACAAAGTGCAAACCGCGGCGAATGCGTTCAGCCGTGCAGACGCGAGTATAAAATCTATGACGGAACAAAAGATACCTCGCTTCTTCTTGGCGAAGATTATGTTATGTCTGCAAAAGACCTATGCACTATTGAATTTCTTGACGAACTTATTGAAGCGGGGATAAATTCTTTTAAAATTGAAGGACGAAAAAGAAGTCCCGAGTATGTTGCAAAAGTAGTTTCTGTATACCGCCGGGCGATCGATCTTTATTTTGAAAAGAAACTAACTGATGAAGTAAAGCAAAAATTCTTAACTGAACTAACTTCCGTTTATAACCGGGGATTTTCTTCTGGATTTTATTTTGATAAACCTGATGGCAAAGACATTATCAATGTTCATGGAAGTGTTGCCACCACGCGAAAAGAATACGTCGGGAAAGTGTTAAATTATTACAAAGCTCCTCAAATTGTTCACGTTGCAATTGAAATGGGGAGTTTGAAAATTGGGGATACTGTGCTATTTATAGGGGAAACTACGGGCGTGATTGAATCTACCGTTGCAAAAATCTTAAATGAAGAAGTTGAAGTAAACGAAGCGCTTAAGGGGGATAAAGTTACTTTTTATTGCGAAGCCTTGGTTAGACCCCGCGACAAAGTTTATTTAGTTAAAAACATTGCTTGAATTAAGAAAATTTTCGTTTTATAGATTTAGGGAAAGGAATTTCTAATAACGAAAGTCTGTTTCATCCTTTCGATTTTGAGCTACAACTTTTGAGCATGAAGCATTACTTTTACATGCATGAATTTCACTTTTAGGCAGGAGTTTTAACTTTGCAGTAGGCAATTAGAAAATCGTTATCACGAACAACACACACTAATTAATTTCGAATACTGAACAATGAATTTCGAATGTTGAACGAAAAAATCATTCCATTAAATTGAGACGATTTTATTTGGCATTCCGCTTTAGCGGAATTTGTTCGCGTAGCAAAAACCATTTATGGTTGTGCGGAATTAGAAATGCGTTATTCCTATTCAATTATCGTTAACAGGTAAGAGAGAGTGATTTTCTAAGTGCCCCCCGGTTATCAAAGCCCATTTGTGAGGTTGAAACGTTTTGGGAAATAGTAGTTACGTTCCGGCTGGATGGGAAGAATTTTTAGAATTAGCTCTTCTTCCTTGAATCTTTCTAGTGCTGGTTTGAATGTTAATGAGTTTAACGAAAAGTTTTGTAAGGATCGGCCAAGGAAAAGAAAAATCAATTTGAAACTTATTTGGAGAACGTATTTCTTACCAACAAAAACAATCTGCTTTTGTTAACTCCCAAAGGCTACCTGGTTTGCGATGAAATAATTGCGAATCTTATTTCGTAAGAGAGATTAAATCTTTTTTTGAACTTTTCGAAACCAACATTTCTATTAACGCGAGCAAAAAAGCAAGCAGCACAAAATATTTCCAAAGCTCTGTTCCAAAGCGGGCTTGCTTAATAATCGTTTCAGGTTTTTCATCTTTGTTAATGAAAGTCAACCTGGCAGATGATTTAATTTTTAAAAAATATTCTTTTATATCGGATTGTTCAGCGTAATCCGTTTTTGATTCAAGCGGGTTTGCATTTACTGAAACAGCCCGAATAATTTTGTTTAGAGATGAAAAATAGTAAATACCGAATCGGTCTGTATTTACGTAAAGTAATTCGTTTGCTTTCTCATCAACAGGAAAAAACTCTTTCTCGTTTCCCGGTTTAACAACAGTAACTTGACTGGAAACATTACCCAAAAGATTAACGGTAAGTTTATCCCCGGTAAGGATATCAACATTATCTTTTTGAATTGATGAAAGATAGAGAACGGATTCATAAAGAAGCGGTGCGAATATTCCTTTTAACGGAAAGTTTGTTTGCGTCATCACCGGTGCTGTCGAAGCGACAAATATTTTGCCTTTATCTATTGTAAATTCACTTAAAAAAGAAATGTTATTTGAAATGGTAATAAGTGATTTCCCTTTCCCTTCCGTGCGTTGAAGAAAAGCAGAATAAATTTCCGGCGACTCAATTGATTTTTTCTGCTTGGACTCAAAAAGCCTTGAGAATAAAGGATGTTCGTAATCAACCGAAACAAACCGGAATGGAACTCCACCTGCGGAAAGATTATTTGCTTTCGGAATTTGAAACGCTGCGCAGAAACTTTGATAACTTTGAATTGATGTTGTACTTCCCGGGAAAAAGAATAACCCGTTTCCCGCTTGAACAAATTGTACAAGAGGTGAAATATTTTCTCCGGCAGTTCCAATTAAAATAACCGACGAATATTTCTTTAAGTCAATGGACAAAAGCTGGTTTAATAGTTTTACATCAATTTGCAATTGCTGATTTGTATTTGCCGCCTGCAAACCATATTGCACAAAAGTTGCATCGCTTAATTCCTCTGTAAGAATTAAAACGGGGATTTTTTCGGGGACATAAATTTGTGTAAACCGTTTATTGTCTTGCAGAATTTCGTCATCCTCAATCGTCGCAGCAATTTCTTGATAACCGGATTTTTTTAGAACCCCTTCCAAAATAATTTCTTTTGTTTCATTTGCTTTGAGAGAAAAACTCTTTTGCGATGTTCGCTCACCGTTGATAAATAAAGAGACAACACTGTTCTCAACATTTTGTTTCGCGTAATTAGATATGAAAGCAGAAACCTGGAGAGGTTTGTCTTTTTCAAATATTTGAGAGTTCACGGTTATTTTATCAATGGCAATAGTAAACACTACTTTATCCCCGAGAGGAAAAGCGTAAATTCTTATTTCTTCTTTCATTACTTCGCTTAAATTAGGGAACTGATTTCCGTCTGCCATTCTACTTTTTTGAAAATCGGAAAGAAGATAAAGTTCTTTGTTGTAATTGGGGGATTCGTCGAGCAGCTTTGCGGCTTTTATTAAAGCGGTTTGCAACGATCCGCTGATGTTTGAAATGGAAAGCGACTCAACACTTTTTTTTAATAGAGAAAAATCGGTAGTAACTGCGGATTGATTATTTACATCCGAAACTAAAATCAGAGCAACTTCATCTCCATCATGCAATTGTGAAAGTAAATGCAGAGCAATTTCTTTTTCTTGATTAAGATAAGAACCTTTTGCATCAACGACCCCCATACTAAATGTATCATCTATAATAAAAACCGCCGTGGTCTTTGCCGTGGAAGAGTTGCCTATGAACATACTTTTTAATGTCGGTCTTGCAAATCCAAAAACTAAAAACAAAATGATAAGTGTGCGGAGAAGAAGGAGCAGCCACTGCTTCAACTTCACTTTTCTTATTTTATTTTTTTGTAACTCTTTTAAAAAGATGAGTGTGCTGAATTCAACTTTTTTCAGTTTACGTAAATTGAAAAGATGAATCAGCACCGGGATGGATGCTGCAAGAAGTCCAAATAAAATAGCCGGGTTAAGAAAGGTCATTTATTAAATAAGCTCTTTTAATTCTTCGATAGTCAATTCTACTTTCTTCAAAATACTGTTTAAGGTTCCCTTTTTCAGTTCTTTGTGGTTTGGAATAACAACACTCATGTTCTTTTCAAGATTATAGAGAAAAATATGACTTCCTCTCTGATGATCAACATAATAACCCAATCTCCTTAATGCCTTTAAGACATCTTTTCCGGAAAAAGTTTTACTCAAAGAAGAACCTCTAACTCTTTTACAGTTACGTCAGGAGAAGACTTTATTTGATTTATTTTTTCCAAACCTTCTAAATAACAGACTATTGCTTCTTTGGCATTGGTCATCGCTTCTTCTTCTGTATCTCCCTGTGTAAAACAACCATCGAGAGCGGGAACTTTAACGTTGAACCCGCCCTCTTCAGCTTTTTCTATAATGATGTTGAATTTCATAGTGTTCCTTTAAAGTTTATTTTTTTTGTAGAATAAAGTTTAGGCATAAACTTTATCTTTGCCTAAAATTATTGATTGAATTTCCGAGAACTCGAACATTTCATTTTCAAAAAACAATTCGACTGCTTCTTTCAAGTTTGAAATAGCTTCTTCAATAGTTTCTCCAAAAGAAGATACTTCAACGTTCAAACATTTTGAAATGTAGTATTTATCTTCTTTCCACACAACATAACTTATTTCTTTCATAATATTCTCACAGTTTAAATTAGAGTTCTCTTGCAATTAAGTTTAGCGCGCTGCCTGCTTTGAACCAATCAAACTGCCGTATGTTGAACGTCTGATTTAGTAAGCATTTTTCAACGGTGCCGTCGCTATGTTTTATTTCCAATGTAAAAGGTTTTCCTTCCGCAAATTCCGTTAACCCTTTTATGCTAACTTTATCGTCTTCGCGAATTTTATCATAATCGGAAGGATTCGCAAGCGTAAGAGGCAGCATTCCTTGTTTCTTTAAATTTGTTTCGTGGATGCGCGCAAAACTTTTTACAATTATTGCTCTTCCGCCAAGATGACGCGGCTCCAACGCTGCGTGTTCGCGGCTTGAACCTTCGCCGTAATTTTCATCGCCGATAACAACCCAATTGTGTTTATGTTTTTTATATTCACGCGCAACTTCGGGAGTTGATTTTGTTTCGCCGGTAAAAATATTTTTTACTTTACCTGCTTCACCGGTAAAAGCATTGATTGCGCCGATGAACATATTGTTGGAGATGTTATCGAGATGTCCGCGGTACTTTAACCACGGTCCAGCCATAGAAATATGGTCGGTTGTGCATTTCCCTTTTGCTTTTAAAAGAATTTGTAAATTTTCTAAATCTTTTCCATCCCAGGGAGAAAAAGGTTCGAGCAACTGCAAACGGTTACTTGCCGGACTAACTTTTACTTCAACATTATTTCCGTTTGAGCTTGGAGCGATATACACATTTGCTCCTTTATCAAAGCCTCTTAAAGGAAGTTCATCTCCAACCGGTGGATCGAGTTTTACTTTTTCTCCAGCTGCATTTACAAGTTCATCGGTTGCAGGATTAAACGTAATTGTTCCGGCAATGGCAAGCGCGGTGGTCAATTCCGGACTTGCAACAAACGCTAATGTTTGCGGATTGCCATCGTTTCGTTTTGCAAAATTTCTATTGAATGAAGTTACAATAGAATTTTTTTCACCGGTTTTATTATCCATTCTTTTCCACATCCCTATGCACGGACCGCATGCATTTGCAAGCACTACCCCGCCGAAATCTTCGAATGTTTTCAACTGTCCATCGCGGGCAATTGTTGCGCGGACTTGCTCGCTTCCCGGTGTAATAGTGAATAGTGATTTTGCTTTCAATCCTTTTGCAAGAGCTTGTTTTGCAATGCTTGCAGAGCGATCAATATCTTCGTAGCTGGAGTTTGTGCAGCTTCCGATTAGTCCAACGCTTAATTTTTCCGGGTAACCTTTTTCTTTTGCGACTTGTTTCATTTTAGAAATCGGAACTGCTAAATCCGGTGAGAACGGACCATTCAACATTGGTTCAAGTTCGTTTAAATTGATTTCAACAATTTGGTCAAAATATTTTGCCGGGTTTGCATAAACTTCAGGGTCATCGGTTAAAAGATTTTTTATTGACTCCGCAAGTTCCGCAACATCAGCTCGATCGGTTGAGCGCAAATATCTTCCCATACTTTCATCGAACGGAAAGAGCGAAGTTGTTGCACCGATCTCCGCTCCCATATTGCAAATAGTTCCTTTGCCGGTGCAGGAAAGAGACGTGGCTCCTTCACCAAAATATTGAACGATTGCGCCGGTTCCGCCTTTAACGGTAAGGATTCCCGCAACTTTTAATATTACATCTTTTGCAGAAACCCAGCCGGACAATTTTCCCGTCAAATGAATTCCAATAAGTTTCGGCCATTTCAATTCCCACGGCATTCCCGCCATAACATCAACCGCATCTGCGCCGCCAACGCCAATAGCGATCATTCCCAATCCGCCGGCGTTTGGTGTGTGCGAATCAGTTCCGATCATCATTCCGCCGGGGAATGCGTAATTTTCTAAAACAACTTGATGAATAATTCCGGCGCCCGGCTTCCAAAAACCGATTCCATATTTTTGCGAAACACTTTGTAAAAAATCATAAACTTCTTTGTTCTCGGTTGTTGCGCGGTCTAAATCTTCTTTTGCCCCGACCTGCGCTTGAATTAAATGGTCGCAATGAACAGTGGAGGGAACCGCTGTCGTTTTTTTACCGGCAGACATAAACTGAAGCAGCGCCATTTGTGCGGTGGCATCCTGCATTGCAACTCTGTCCGGTGCAAAATCAGCAAAGTCTTTTCCGCGTGTTAATGTGCTGGTAGGTTGTTCCCAAAGATGCGTGTAAAGAATCTTTTCGGCGTAGGTTAAAGGTCTTCCAACAATTTTTCGGATCACTTCAATTTTATTGTGAAAATTTCCATAAACTTTTTTAATCATATCAATATTAGCGGTCATAACATTCCTCATAAATTTTTGTAATTAATTGATTCAAAATTACAAAAAAAAAATAGATATTTGTGAAGTTGATTTTGTGGGATGAAGAAAACGTATTATCCAAAAAGGAAATTAGGTTTGATAGTAAAAACAATTCAAGACGAAATACAAAATTTTTTTGTAGATGCTTCCAACTTTCACGGGAACTGTGATGCGGTTTATTTCCCTGAAAATGCCGAAGAAGTCGCACAGATTTTGGAAACGGCGAACACTTCCAAGACAAAAGTAACCGTTGCCGGAAACCATACCGGGCTTACGGGAAGCGGTATTCCTCAAGGTGGGATTGTAATTTCAACTGAAAAATTAAATCATCTAGTCGAAATCAACACAAAAGAAAATTTTGCAACAGTTGAACCGGGTGTTTTACTCAAAGATTTTCAAAATGAATTAAAGCGGCCCGGATTTTTCTATCCTCCCGATCCAACGGAGACAAACTGCTTTATCGGCGGAACGATTGCAACCAATGCAAGCGGAGCGAAAACTTTCAAATACGGCGCAACAAGAAATTTTGTTTTAGAACTCGAAATAATTTTACCTGACGGTGATAAACTTTCTCTAAAACGAGGTGAAGTGTTCGCCGAAAAAAACGTTTTGTCTTTGCAAACAGATAATGGAAATGTGTTTTCTCTTCAACTTCCGAATTACAAAATGCCGGATGTAAAAAACGCTTCCGGTTATTTTGTTAGTGAAAC
The DNA here is from genome assembly GCA_001871325.1 of Ignavibacteria bacterium CG1_02_37_35. GTDB lineage: Bacteria > Bacteroidota > Ignavibacteria > Ignavibacteriales > Ignavibacteriaceae > UBA1563. The sequence continues at coordinate 1,248 of MNVA01000156.1, read as the reverse complement.
GATGGATGCAATTGATCTCTTCATCGGTTCGGAAGGAACGCTTGGAATAATTACGAAAGCTAAATTAAGAATTCTTCCGCTTCCGTTTGATGTCCTCTCCTGTGTGGCGTTTTTCCCGGACGAAAAAGAGGGATTAGCTTTTATTGAAGAGGCGCGGACACTCTCTTATTCTTCAAGAACTGCAAATTCTTTTGAAAGTATAAATGCGCGGGCTTTGGAATTTTTCGATTCGCGTACTTTAGAATTTCTACGCAAAGATTATTCGCAAGTTGATGAAAAAGCTGCATGCGCAGTCTGGTTTGAGCAAGAATTAACAACTCAAAACGAAGACACCGCAGCGGAACTTTGGCTTGAATTAATTATGAAACATTCCGGTGATGTTGACAAAGCCTGGATTGGGGTAGATGAAAAAGACAAAGCGTTGCTTCACGAATTCCGTCACGCTATTTCCTCCAAAGTGAATGAATATATTTCGAAAAACAATCTTAAAAAATTGGGGACTGACACCGCTGTTCCCGATGAAGTTTTTTCAAATTATTATTCCTATTGTAAAACATTGGTTGAAAAAGAAAAGATAGATTACGTTGCTTACGGACATTTCGGCAACTCGCATCTTCATTTAAATATGCTTCCGAAAAACGAAGATGAATTTCAGAAGGGTAAAATAATTTACAAAATGATCTGTCAAAAAGCGGTTGAACTTGGCGGAACTGTTTCGGCAGAACATGGAATTGGAAAAAGCAAACGTGAATTTTTACTAACGATGTATGGCGATGAAGCAATTCAAGGGATGATTAAATTGAAAAAAGTTTTAGACCCGAATATGATTTTAGGCAGTGGCAATCTCTTTGAAACAAGCACCAAAGGACATAATGCAAACCCCAAACAACAAATCTCAAATCCCAAAAACACAAAACACAAATAACAATTCGCTACAGCGAATTGGATTTTGAAATTTATTTGGAATTTGTTTTTTGTCTTTTGGAATTTTACTTCCAGTATTTCAACAGAGTAGCTTTTGTAAACATCGGAGGTTCTTCGATGAGTACTACCACTTCGTTTTTGTCCCAGGCTTTTTCTTTACTGTCTTTATATTTATGGAATGCTAAATTAACAAACCGGACTTCCTGCATTTCTTTTTCGTTATTAAAAATTACATAGCAAATAAAAATGGGAATTGAAAATTTCTTCGCCCAATTCTGATAGGAAACCGCCGCACGTTTATTCATCAGCCATTTTTCGGAATGC
>MNVA01000155.1 GCA_001871325.1 Ignavibacteria bacterium CG1_02_37_35 | reverse complement strand
ATTTCTTGTTCATTATTCGTTATTCAATTATCGTTAACATGTTAGCGCTAACAAGAATCTAAGAGCCTACGTTTTTCCCAAGACCATGCTTGGGAAAAAAGCTAAAGGAAATAATGAATATCGAAAAAGGAATTTCGAATGATGAAGTTGAACTGCTTATTGCTTTAACTTCGAAATTCATTATTTCTTGTTCATTATTCGTTATTCAATTATCGTTAACATGTTAGCGATAGCGATTCTCTAAGTGCCTAGAGTTTCTTTCAACAAAGTTGTAAACACGTTTCCCTCCTCTTCCTTTTTACATCCCTAAAAAATTCTTACTTTTCATCAGTTAATTTTATTAAAAATGAGACAGGCTAAAACACAAGTAGTCTCAGCTTTAAAATCCTTGCATCAACGTGTTTGAAAACTTATGGCTAAAAAAAATGAAAATCAACAAAAGAATTATTACTTGGTCTGCTTTTGCGTTAATATTAATTATCCTCATCCTGCCTAAAATAAAATTTAGTAATAGTAAGGAAGCGAAAGCAGATTCTCCCAATTCGCCTAAAGGACAGACAGTTGTGGATGCGGTAATTATTAAAACAACATCCATCCAGGATAAAATATTTTCTAATGGAACATTCATCAGTAATGAAGAAGTTGAACTGAGAAGTGAAATTTCCGGCAAAATCACAAAAATACTTTTTAAAGAAGGACAGCCGATAAAAAAAGGAACTCTCCTCATTAAGATCAACGATGCAGAACTTCAAGCTACCTTAAAGAAAAACTTGTCGAAAGAATCATTAGCACGCGATAAAGAATACAGAGTAAAACAGTTATTCAACAAAGACCTTACAAGCCAGCAAGAGTATGATAACGCACTAAGCGAACTCCACTCAACCGAGGCAGATGTTGAATTTACCAAAGCTCAACTTGATAAAACAGAGATCAGAGCGCCGTTCGACGGAATAATCGGGCTTCGTTCTGTTAGTGAAGGAAGTTACATTTCGCCTACTTCTAAAATTGCAACGCTGCAAAACATAAATCCGGTAAAAGTAGATTTTTCCGTTCCGCAAAAATATTTCGGTATTGTAAAGGAAGGGAAAATAATTTTGGTGAAGATCGCTTCAACCGGAAGAACTTATTCCGGTAAAATTTATGCTGTTGAACCGAAGATTGATCAAAGTTCAAGAACTGTTCAAGTGCGCGCGATTATCCCTAATGACAAAAGAGAACTTACTCCAGGAGCGTATGTAGAGATAAATATCGTTCTTCAAGATATTAAGGATGCAATTATGGTTCCTTCGGAAGCGATTATTCCGGATGTGCAAGGTGAAAAAGTATTTGTTTATAGAAACGGAATTGCCGTTCCCCAGCTTGTAACACAAAATATCAGAACTGAAAATGAAGTGCAAGTTATAAAAGGTTTGAACGTGGGCGATACAATAATCGTCTCCGGCATTATTCAACTAAAACCCGATGCCCCGGTTAAACTGAACGCGATAAATTAACTTTGTTTTTTATAAAGTCACCTTACGCAGAATTTGTAATACGAAGCGGTAGCTTCGTAAAAAACAAGCATTTTATCGAAGCTTCGCTTCGATTTACAATATAATTTCTCACTTTTGCGTAACGTGAGTTATAAAGTTCTATGCAAGCCCCGAAGGGGCGAGATACATCAACATAGGGCGAAGCCCTATGAAAGATGCAATATTAATAACTATCTAAGCTCTGAAAGAGCGTAATATATTATGGGACAATCACTCGTTAAAAATTACATTCATATTACATTCAGTACTAAGCAGAGAGTACCGCTACTTCATCAGCCGGTGCAGAATGAATTGTACAGCTCTATCGGTGGGATCTGTAAAGAAATGGAATGTCATCCTATAAAGATTGCCAGCTATGTAGACCATCTTCATATTCTCTGTTTGCTATCAAAGAAAATCGCTTTGATGAATTTATTGGAAGAGATAAAATCACATTTATCAAAGTGGATGAAAACAAAAGGAGTAGAGTTAAGTAACTTTTACTGGCAGAATGGCTATGGAGCGTTTTCAGTAAATCCTTCTGAAATCGACAAAGTGATAGCTTACATCGAAAATCAGGAAGAACACCATAAGAAGAAAACATTCCTAGAAGAATACAGAGCATTCTTAAAGAAGTATGAAGCGGAATATGATGAGCAGTATATATGGGATTAATGATTATTCCGCCCTTTCAGGGCTTTACTTTTTCTTTTCCTTTTTTCATAGGGCTTCGCCCTGTGTCGGCAGATTACGCCCTTTCAGGGTTAGGAACAATAATCAATACAAAATTATCAACTTCAGTTAACTCGTACATGTGGAAAAATAATTATTATGAGTTTATCATCACTTAGCATCAGGCGTCCGGTTCTTGCAATTGTTATGTCAATTGTAATTTTACTTTTTGGAATTATCGGCTACACTTATCTTGGCGTGCGCGAATACCCAAGCATTGACCCACCGATCATAACTGTTTCTACAAGTTATGTTGGAGCCAATGCAGATATTATTGAATCTCAAATAACCGAACCGCTTGAAGAACAGATAAACGGTATTGCAGGAATTCGATCTTTAACTTCTGTAAGCAGAGACGGGCGAAGCCAAATAACCGTTGAGTTTGATATCTCGAGTGATCTTGAAACAGCGGCAAATGACGTGCGCGACCGTGTTTCTATTGCCCGCTCCCGACTTCCACAGGATGTTGATCCTCCGACAGTTTCGAAAGCTGATGCCGATGCTGTTCCGATCGTTTTTCTAAACGTGAAGAGTGATAAAAGAACGCTTCTTGATTTATCCGACATTGCACAAAACACTTTTAAGGAACGGTTGCAAACTATCCCCGGTGTAAGCCAAATAAATATCTGGGGAGAAAAAAAATATTCAATGCGCTTGTGGATGGATCCTTCAAAACTTGCCGCTTATAATATCACTCCGATTGATGTGCGTAATGCATTGAATAGAGAAAACATCGAACTTCCCTCGGGCAGCATCGAAGGAAGGAACACCGAGTTAACCGTAAGAACGCTAGGAAGATTAACAACAGTGGAAGAATTTAATAATCTGATTATCAAAGAGGCAGCAAGTATTATTATTCGCTTTAAAGATATCGGGAACGCAGAATTGTATCCCGAAAATGACAAAACAATTCTTCGCCGCGATGGAATCCCAATGGTCGGCGTTGTGTTAATTCCTCAACCGGGTGCAAATTTTGTCCAAATAGCTGATGAGTTTTACAAACGGTTAGATCAAATTAAAAAAGATCTTCCTGAAGATATAGAACTTGGGATCGGGTTCGATGTGACGAAATATATTCGTAATTCCATTTCGGAAGTGGAAGAAACCATCATCTTGGCTTTCGCACTTGTTATTTTAATTATTTTTCTATTCCTTCGAGATTGGCGCACAACGTTAATTCCAATTATTGCTATCCCCGTCTCATTGATCGGTGCCTTCTTCATTATGTATCTTGCAAAGTTTTCCATCAATACATTAACTCTGCTCGGTATTGTACTTGCTATTGGAATTGTTGTTGATGACGCGATTGTTGTGCTGGAAAATATTTATAAAAAAGTTGAACAAGGGATGACCCCGGTTGAGGCTAGCACTAAAGGAGCTACTGAAATTTTCTTTGCGATAGTTTCAACCACCATTACACTCGCTGCCGTTTTTCTCCCTATAATGTTTTTAAAAGGAATTACCGGCAGACTTTTTGTTGAATTCGGTGTGGTCATTGCAGGATCGGTCCTAATTTCAGCGTTTGTAGCGCTAACATTAACACCGATGCTTAGTTCAAAAATATTAAGAACAAAAGAGAACCATAGCCGATTCTATTACAAGACCGAACCGTTCTTTGTCTGGATGGAAAAATCTTATCAAAATTCACTTAATGCTTTTATGGAAAAGCGCTGGCTTGTATTTGTTATCATGTCAGTTGCCACACTCATGATTTATGTTATTACCTCCAATTTACAATCCGAACTTGCGCCGATTGAAGATCGCAGTGAATTGATGGTACGATCCACTATGCAGGAAGGGACATCTTTCAACGCAATGGATAAATATATACTCCGGATGGTTGAAGTCTTGCAAGACTCCGTAAACGAGTCTGAAGCAATGATCTCGCTTACAGGCGGAGGCGGCGGATCAAGCGGTGCAAACAATGGCTTTGTCCGTTTAACACTAACCGATGCTGCTAAACGAAAAAGAACGCAAACTCAAATTGCAGAACAGGTTACCGGCATTGCAAAAAAAATGAATGACGGTCGCTCCTTTGTTATTGAAAGCCAGTCTATTTCAACAAGACGCAGCGGTTTGCCGGTTCAATATATTATTCAGGCTCCTAACTTTGAAAAACTCCGCAAGGTTGTTCCGAAATTTTTAGAGCAGGCTCAAGAAAACCCTACGTTTGCAAACGTTGATGTTAATCTGAAATTCAACAAACCGGAAATTGTCGTTGAGATCAACAGAACAAAAGCGAGAGAGCTCGGCATCTCGGCAATGGATATCGCGCAAACACTTCAGCTTGCATATAGCGGGCAGCGTTTTGGATTCTTCATAATGAACGGGAAACAATATTCCGTTATCGGGCAGGTTTTAAAAGAAAATAGAAATAAACCGGTTGATCTTACTTCTCTTAACTTGAGAAACAATAGAGGAGAATCAATTCAACTTGATAATTTGGTGACACTTAAAGAAAGAAGTAGTCCGCCGCAGTTATACCGGTTTAATCGCTATGTAAGCGCTACAGTTTCCGCAAGCCTGGCGCCGGGAAAAACTATCGGTGATGGGATTGCGGTAATGGATAAAATTGCGAAGAACGTTTTAGATGAGACTTTTTCTACTGCGTTAGACGGCGCTTCAAAAGATTTTGTTGAAAGCTCATCGAGTTTATTCTTCACGTTTATGCTTGCACTCGTGCTGATCTATCTTATTCTTGCGGCACAATTCGAAAGCTTCCGCGACCCTCTGATCATTATGTTCACAGTTCCTTTGGCGATTGCAGGCGCTGCCTTTTCACTCTGGTATTTCAACCAGACCTTAAATATTTTTAGCGAGATCGGACAAATTATGTTGATCGGGTTGGTAACGAAAAACGGAATATTAATTGTTGAGTTTGCTAATCAGAAAAAAGCGCAGGGATTAAATGTTGTTGATGCAGTGAAAGAAGCTGCACGGCTTCGCTTGCGTCCAATTCTAATGACGAGCTTTTCAACTGTACTTGGTACGTTACCGATTGCCCTTGCACTTGGTGCGGGTTCAGGCAGCAGAGTTTCTATGGGGATTGCAGTAATCGGAGGATTAATTTTTTCAACGATATTAACACTTTATGTTATTCCGGGAATTTATTCTTACTTCTCAGAAAAAACAAAATCCGTTAGCAATGCCCCTGTTGATAAAACAGAAGAAGAATTGATAAAAGCTATTGAGTGATACATGAGAATTTGGGGCTTTGTGCGAAATTCTTTGTTGCCCGCAAAGACGCGAAAGAAAACAGTCTCATGGAGAATCACTCTTGATATCATGTGAACGATAATGGACTATCGAATAATTCACTCTGTTGGATAACTTTTTTATGATGGGTGAATTTTTCTAAAAGCCTCTCCAAAGGGGTAAACAAGGAATAATGTATTTCGAAGTTGATGCAGTCTGTCCTGTCTCTGCCGTGGCGCGCATCATCATTCACCTTATGAACTCTTGATATCTCTTAATGTCTTCGAGGCTTGGCGGCAATTCTTCAAATGCGGATCATTGTTTGGAAATAACGAATACGACTCGAGGTGCCAAAGTTCACAACAGTAAATAGAAAAGGCACAATAATTTTAGAAGATTGGAAAATGAAGCATCTGCTTCCAAGTATCTTTATGCGCTTGGTATTATGCAGGAGATGCTGTAATAAGAACCCCTCCTCATTTCCACCCATGTGGACTTCCAGTTGATCTACTTGTCAATTCGTTGGCATAGTCTTATTATTGCGGAGTAATTTCAAAAACGAATTGTGAGAATTAATCATAATGCTTAAATATTTGAGTTTGCTGCTAACTGTTTTATTGATCATAAATGGTTGCAAGGAGAAATCAACCCCAACGATTGACGCTCTGGTCACCCCATCCGAAACAAAAAGCCAAAAACGAGGAATCGCTTTTGATCTTACATCCTCAGCAGATTTTGCAGCTATCTCAAAAGGCGTTAGCTGGTGGTATAATTGGAGACCAATCTGCAACTCAAAAGTTCCTCCTTCATATTATCTAACTTACGGAATGGATTTTATCCCTATGCTTTGGGGTGGAAACACGAGCACAAACGATATGAACCTGGTTAAAAGTTATATTTTAGCTCATCCCGAAATACAATTTTTATTGGTTATGAACGAACCTAATTTAACCGATCAGGCAAACCGAACTCCGGGACAAGCAGCAAGTGATTGGATAAAATACGAACAAGTGGTAGGCGATCTTGCTGCGAAAGGAAGGACAATTTATCTTGTAGGACCCGCGATGAGTTGGGGAACGATGGCGAATTACCCGAATCCCGTCGTTTGGCTTGATGCATTCTCTTTGGCTTACAAATCTGCAAACGGTGGACGAGAACCGAAGTTAGATTTCCTTGCTTTTCATTGGTACGATTACGGATTGAACGCACAACTTGACGCTCTGAAGAAATACAACAAAATGATTTGGGTAACGGAAATGGCGAACTGGAACTCCCAAATCAATACCTATGCTAAACAGGCTTTACAGATGCAAGAGATGGTCGCAGTATGTGAAAGTAGGACAGATGTGTATAGGTACGCATGGTTTTATGGAAGAGGAAGTTTTCCGGATAATAAATTCACTTATCTTTTAACACCGAATGATGGAGAACTTTCCGATCTCGGTAAACTATAGATTAACCTGCCCTATAAATAGGTTTCGATTCGCAAAAGATATTAAATATTCTTCATACCCTGAACCTGATAAACCCCGCAGAGGGAGGGATAGACCCGAAAACACAAAAAATAAATACCAAATAATTTGGGATGGATGATTGATGAATTGAATGATTGCACAAAAACATTCTTCCATTCATTTTCATTCGGTCATTCTCTTGATTTATTTGTCTTGTTAATATTCCGGTCATTCTTAAACGACCTTTAGTGTAAAGATGCTCAGCCGTACTCTGCAATCATTTTATCCATCAGGAGATCAATTTCTGAATTTACAAGTTGGTTCTTCGGCTCCGAGTACCAAGCGATCACTTCTTTTATGCCCTCACGATAGGGAATGACCGCCTTAAATTGTGGAATGATAGATCTAATTTTAGAATTATTGAAAACTGTATCATATCCTTTATCACCGGTAATATTACTCCCCCATTCTTCGTCATATTTTGTAATAAATTCGGCTGGTATGTGAGTAATTTTTAATTCTAATCGGGCGGCTAAAGCTATTGTTTCAGCAATTTGATTCCACGTCATGGTCTCGTCCGATGTAATATGATATGCTTCGCCAATGCATTTTGAATTACCAAGAAGCCCGATAAATCCCTTCGCAAAATCTCTTGTGTTGGTAAGCGTCCAAAGTGTGTTTCCATCTCCATGAATAATGATACTTTTATTTTGCTTCATTCTAGAAAATGCTGTGTAATTGCCGTAGAGCGGAAATCTTGTTTTATCATACGTGTGGGAAGGTCTGCAAATGGTAACCGGGAAATTTTCCTCTGTGAACAACTTCATTAAAAAATTTTCACAGTCAATCTTCCCTTGAGAATACGTCCAGAAAGGGTTGTGAAGCGGCGTATCTTCTGTTATCGGAAGTATTAACGGAGGTTTGTGATATGCCGATGCAGAACTAATAAAAATGTACTGATAAGTTTTATCTCCGAATATTTCAAAATCATTCTTCACATGTTCTTCAGTGTAGGCGATCCAATCAACAACTACATCAAACTTTTTCTTCGCTAAAATTGTTTTAACGGCTCGTGTATCCCTGATATCAGCATTAATAATTTTTGCTTTTGCAGGAGGAACTCTAAGTGATTGCCCTCTATTCAGCAAATAAAGATCATATCCATTATCAATGCACAACTCCGAACAAGCAGTACTTATCACCCCGGTTCCTCCAATAAATAATATTCTCATCTCTTACTCATTTTTTATTGTCGCACTAAATATAAGATATAGTATTGCAGCTTCATTACAAATTATATTTAACCGAAGCAATAAAATTTCTGCCTGCAGCAGTTATTCCCGAAGAGTAAGGACGATAACGTTGGTCTGTTATGTTTTCAACTCCAACATTAAGCAAAATATTTTCATTTAATTTTACTCCTCCTTTAAAATTTAGAGTTAGCCACGCCGGAGAATATGGATTACCGTTGTTGTCCTTTGCATAAATTGCAGGTTTTTCCTGTTCAGAGGGAGCGAGATTTTCATAGCTTACTTCGCCGTTAAATTCTGCATACAGACTAAAATTGAATCTCTCTCGCTCGTAAACAAGTTGTGTATTTCCGTAATAAGGAGCTGCATGGCGTAACGGAGTTTTGTCACCGTTGTCATCTTCTTCTTCCCCCTTCTGATATGTGAATTTTGAAGAGAGTTTTAAATTTTCAATAATTTTCAAATCAAACCCCGCATGAAAACCATATATGTATGCGAACGCTGCATTTTGAATAGCATCAACACGGCTTATTGTACCGTCATACACAATGCTGTCAAGCCCGTTAAATTTAAAATTTCTTCTTACAAGAGCATCGTCGAGATAGGAATAAAATCCAATCACTTCTAATTTTAGTTTGTCTGTAAAGAGTTTCCACAAACCAAGCTCGGCGCTGTAAACATATTCAGATTTCAAATTAGGATTGGGAACAATAACAGCCCCGGGTTCCGAATCGAATATTTTCCCAATATCATCAATGTTCGGCGCCCGGAATCCGGTTGACAGATTTAAATTAATTTGCCAGTCTTTTTGCGGATGCCACACAAGCCCGGCGGTTCCAGTAATTGCTCCGGTGGTTAAATCTGCCGTGGTGAACGGGAATGAGAAAAAAGTTCTGTCGAATTTTGCGCTGAGATTAATTAAACTGTAACGCAATCCGGTTTGTAGAAGATAATCTTCACTTAAATTATTTTTATAAGTAAGATAAGCGCCGAACGAATTCCAAACCGAACCATCAGGATAACGACTGCTTATAGATGTACGTTTATGGGTTTTTATATTTTCTTCTTCACCGGTGGATTCAACTTTGTTATGTATTGCCTCTACTCCATAATAAATTTGAGAAGCATCATTAATCTTTTTAATGAAATCAAGATTTGCAGAAATTGCATTTAATTTTTCTGTTCGATGGTTAAGTGTGTTTTTCCCAAATTTACGATCGTGCCGGCTCTCTTCAAAAGTTTGATAAGCAACAATCAGTTTTGATAAATCCGCAATGAAATTAGGATCAAAACTTGTGATAGAAAGACTGCTCATCATCCAGTTTTGGGGTCCATAATACCACTGAGCTGATTTAGGTATGCCTTTGCTTAATTCAATTAATCTGTCGTAACGGGGCACATCCGATGTAGTTGAATAATGGAAACCGTAATTGAATTCCCAATCTTCGTTTGGTTTAAATCTTATCTTCTGCATAATATTTAATTGATTGTACGCAGATAGTTTTTGCAGCTCGGGATCGGGATTGACGATCGCCGTGTCTATCCCGTTAATTTTGTCCTGGTAAACCGGTCGAAGATAATCATCAGGTCCGTTTGAACCCATTTGCAAATCACTAAAATCAGAATAAGTAGCGCTGGTTAAAAATCCCCATTTCTCAAGTCCGAAACTAAACTGAATATGTCCGGTTTTTTCATTGTTGGCGGAAGAGTATCTCGTCATCGCACTGCCGTTAAAGAGCAAACCGTTACCGTAAGAAAATTGAGGATCGAGAGTGTTAAAATTCATTACTCCGCCAAGAGCATCACTTCCGTAAATAACCGAACCGGGTCCAAAAATAATTTGTGTGTTGGCGAGCGAATTAGCGTCAAGTGAAATTACATTTTGCAAATTTCCACTGCGAAATATTGCATTGTTCATTCTGACGTTATCAACAACAATTAAAACACGGTTAGTGGCAAAACCGCGTATCATCGGGCTGCCGCCGCCAAGCTGACTTTTTTGAACAAACACAAAACCAGATTGGCTTAGCATATCTGCGGTAGTTTGTGGGTTTTGAAGTTCAACATCTTTAGGAGAAATATATTCTATTGTATTTGGAACATCGGAGCGGTCTTCGTCCCAACGATTAGCCGAAACAACAACATTGCCAATTGCAATCGGAGCTTCTTTAAGAAATACTTCGTAATTGTTTTGAGATAATTCTGAAAAACTCAAAGCAATTTTTTCATAACCGAGTAATTTGAATGAAATTTGTTTACTGTTTTTTAATGGCGAAATATCAACTTTGCCTTTTGAATTTGTGGGCAAGGCGCGGTTAATATCGGTGCTGTAAACAGTAACAAGCTCCAAGGGTATTTTAGAATCTGTATCTTTTACGGTGACGGTTTGTGCAAAAGAAAACGCCGCCATAAAAAAAGTTAGCAGGATAATTTTATACATAGTTTTTAAATCTTTAAATAAGTTAATGCCGCCAAAATAATTTCAGCAGTCAAAAAATGGTTGTAATTTTGTTTTAACAAGAAAGCATAATACGGCAAGCAGCATGTAAAAAGTATAAAGTATAATGGATAAAGTAAAAAACACTTCCCAAAAGATGGCAGCGTTCATCCATACACTTTTTATAAATTCATACTGTTTGCAGATGTGCTTGTATTACGCTAAAGTAGTTTTGGCGGCGGAATATTGATGGAAGAGTACTCTTGTGGGATTAACAAAATTTGATGAGATAAATAATCATTTTCATACGGGAAAGAAGAATGATTAAAATTTAATTCACCGGTTAAATAATAAGTGTTTAAACTGTTTAAAATTGTTTGGAGTTCTTTATCTTTTTCAGGGTTATCATGCATGTATTTATTAAGGTAATCATCAAGTCTTGCAAACAAACCGGATTCTTTCATATCTCTATAGCAGTAAAAATAAACCGAGTCGCCATTTAGTTTG
>MNVA01000080.1 GCA_001871325.1 Ignavibacteria bacterium CG1_02_37_35 | reverse complement strand
CTTTCGCTTTATTTATCATGTTAATATTCTGCCAAATATTACACGAACTTTACTGATAAGGTACTACGTTTTTCCCAAGACCCTGCTTGTGAAAAAAGCTAAAGGAAAAAATGAATAATGAATAATGAATATCGAACAAGGAATTTCGAATGATGAAGTTAAAATACGGATTGCATTCACTTCGAAATTCATTATTCCTTGTTCAATATTCGATATTTAATTATCGTTAACATGTTAGCGATAGCGATTCTCTAAGTGCCTAATATATGGACGATTTTATAATAATATTTGCGTAGAACAGTTTTTTTCTCTGTTTCTTTAGTTGACGCCTATGCGATATCTATCGGGACATATTGTGATTGAATGATTTTCATTTAATCACTATATCATTCACCTATTCATTCATCTTAGCGAATATTTTGTCATGCAATTTCTTTACAACTTTAAGATGAATTTTTCTACCTAATCATATTTTTTACTTTTGCTTTTACTTTGATGGCGCCGGCATGTTTGAAGAATAAAGTAACTTCACCTATTTGACCCTCCTTTAAATCCTTTTTCAAACCGATAAGCATCACATGAAAAGAACGGGGTTTTAGTTGTAAAGTTTCGTCGTGTTTAATTTCCAACTTACCGGCTTCGCGCATTCCCATCATTCCGTTCTCTTCAAACGTTTCATGTACTTGCACGAGTCTCGCTAAAGGAGAAGCCACTTTATATAACGTATCCGTTTTACTTGAATTATTTTTCACCTCAGCAAAGAATGCCGTATTCATTCCCTTCCCGGCGTTGCGTATCCATTGATTTTCTACGCTAATTTTTCCGTTTGTTTGAAAAAAGAAAAATAAAATTGACAAAAAATAAAACATATTAATCTCCTAACCCGGAAAAACCCCGCAATAAGCTGGGTAAACCGGAAATCACCTTAAACAAATACTGCATAATTTTATTAGTTGAGTGATTGAATGAAAAACATTCATCCATTCATCTGTATTCAGTCATTCTATCACTTTATTTGTCTCATTAATATTCCGCCAAATATTAGACAAGTTTTAAAGTTAAAGTACACCGTTTTTTATATCGTTGATAATTTCTTCCAAATTGATTTCGCTTCCCCGATAACTTTTGCGTATGTTCTGATCCTGATCAACTAAAGTGATACGGTCTGTGTGAGTATAGAAATAAACCGGTTGTTTATCGTCGGTAAACGTTGTATCGTTTGCAATAGCAACAATGTGGAATGTTTCCATTAATGATTTTATCGCTTCTCTTTTACCGGTAAACAAATTGTAGTTTACTAAATTAAGATTCCTAACTTCTGCAAAGTTTTTCAAAACCGTGGGAGTATCGCGTTCGGGATCAAAAGATATTGCCGCAAAAGCAATATTCTTAATTTTATTTTCTTTTACTTTTTGCTGGATTAGTTGAAGATTATGTGTTGTAAGCGGACAAATATCCGGGCAATTTGTAAAAATAAAACTCACTAGTAAAATTTTTCCTTTGTAATGTTTCGGGAAATCTATTGTTAAGCTATCTTGATTGACTAACGTTTCAGAACGATTGCCAATAAATTCTTTTTCAGGGAATTTGCTTTTGCAGGAAGTAAAAAAAATGGAGATTAAAATAAAAAGAGAGAAGTATTTCATTTAAATCATAAAATTATTTTTAAAGATGATATACAAGGAATTTTGGGGGTTTTTCATTTATATCCCAGCGCAGCAAGTCGTGAGCAAAAAATTGAAAGTATAAGGGTAAAAAACATAAAAAATATCTTTACATAAAAAACAAAAACTTACAGCCAATACTATAAAATACATGCTTTAATAATTCTGTGTTTAAATTAATTAAACCTGATCTAATTTACAACGATCCATACCATTCTTAGATGACCAAGTCGGCTTAAAATTGATTGTCTGCATGATTGCATGAACAGCATGCATCCAGTCCTCTTCATTCAGTCATTCTATTGCCTTATTTAGTTTGTTAATATTCTTCCAAATATTACACTTGCTTTAATGTTAATGTCCTAAAAAAATATATTTTCTAACCAACTTACTGAAAGCGGCAAGATCAAACCCGCTTATGATGTTAAAATGAATTCCTCCTCTTGAACTTCAAAAATTTCAAATACACAGTCAAGATCAATGAACCGGAGTTTCGACAGAGAATGTTTGTATTCGTCTGTAGGGAATTTATGGAAAATCAGTTTTCATACCGGTAAATTGATGACATTCGCCCCTATTATTGTTTTATCAGTAAAAACGAGTTGATACTGAACAGTATTAAATGCAGCAAAGACAGGATTCGTCATCAAGTAATATTTTGGTCATTGTTAAATAATCTCTTCAACTTTAATTGGTTTCAACTTCAAAAACTTTGCATTTTTAAAATCTATCATTACAATTCTCCTATTTAATTACCTTTAGTCACGCTCTTGCTCTTAATCGAATTGAAATCCGAGCAAGATCAAGATTACGAGCAAGATTTAGAATTTTATACGTAACATGACTTAATTAGTTACTTTACGCGACACGTGGATTTTTGCAGCAATGGAACTGACCAATTCTCCCATTATTTGAACATTCCATTCCTCCATCTTTTTACTTTCTACTTTTTACTTTCTACTTTCTACTTTCTACTTTCTACTTTCTACTTTCTACTTTTTACTTTCTACTTTTTACTTTTTACTTTCTACTTTCTACTTTCTACTTTTTACTTTCTACTTTCTACTTTCTACTTTTTACTTTCTACTTTTTACTTTCTACTTTCTACTTCCCAATCCACTTCATCTCTCTATACCAGGTAACGGTTCGTTTAATTCCTTCTTCAAGAGAAATTTCCTGCTCGTATCCAAAATGATTTAAAGCCTTTTGGTAAGAACATATCCAATCTTTTTGAGTAATGTCCCGCGCTTTTTCTAAATTAAGTGTTGCTGCTTTGCTTGAGAAGATGGAAAAGAATTGTGCTATCGCCGCTATTCCGTACACTAAAAAATGAGGAACAATAATATGGAGCGCATGACGGTTTAATGCTTTTTCCGTCACCTTTCCTATTTCATCCCAGGTATAAATTTTTTCCGAAGTAATAAAATAGATTTCCCCTTTTGCTCTTTCTGAAAGAGCGGCAAGATAAAATCCGCGTACCAAATCTTTAACATGAATTAAATTAATACGCTTCATGTCCAACCCGATCGTAGTAAAGATTCCTGTGTAATAAGTTTTAAAGAAGATCAAAATTTCGGTGTCACGTTCTCCGTAAACGGCAGGAGCGCGGCAAATAGTTATCGGCAATTCATTAAAATATTCACTCGCCACTTTTTCTTCTTCAAGTTTACTTCTTCCGTAAGTGGTAATCGGCTGCGGTTCCATCGCCTCTGCAACCGGTTCGCCATCGTGTGAGGGACCTCCGGCTGTTTGACTGCTTACGATCAAAATCTTTTTAAATGAATTCTTAAACTCAACCGCGGTTTCTAAAAGAGTTCTTGTCGTTTCCACATTCCCCTTAAAATAACCTTCCGGCTTTTTCGATTTTACAACGCCCGCCACATGATAAAGGTAAGAAGCTCCAGAAAATGCTTTCCGCAGTCCTGCTTTATCGAATAAACCCGAATTAATTATTTCTACATCTTTCTCTTTCAACCATTTCAGGTCGCTGCTTTTACGGGTAATACAGCGAACCGCAAAATGCTGTTCGAGTAAATAATCTACTAAATGGCTTCCCACAAAACCATTGCCGCCGGTAACAACTGCAATTTCCTTCATTTTTTTTCCGTAATTTGATTTTGTAACTATTTAATTATAGATTTTAAATGAAAAATAACTAAAATAAGTTCGTTTAACTAAACTATTTAAGAATTAACCTATTACGGAGGATCTCTTGGATCTCTTTAACAAATGTATTGAATTTACCCGTGCTGATGAAGTTAAGAAACTTGGCTTATATCCTTATTTCAGACCCATCGAAGCAAATGAAGGACCTGTTGTTCACATTGAAGGAAGAAAAATTGTTATGGCAGGCTCTAATAATTATTTGGGGTTGACCTCTCACCCTGAAGTAAAAGAAGCCGCGGTAAAAGCTATTGAAAAATATGGAACGGGTTGTTCGGGTTCCCGCTATTTAACCGGAACGCTTGATCTTCATATAGAATTAGAAGAAAGATTAGCAAAATTCCTTGAAGTTGAAGCCGTTTTATTATTTTCTACCGGTTATCAAACCGCACAAGGAATTATCCCTACCTTAGTAAACCGCGGCGAGTACGTTGTTTCTGATAGGGACAATCACGCTTGTATTGTCGCCGGAAACCTGATGGCGAAAGGTGTAACGGCTAATGTTGTCCGGTATAAACACAACGATATGGCTGATTTAGAAAGAGTCATATCTAAACTTCCGGAATCCGCAGGCAAACTTGTTGTAAGCGACGGTGTTTTTTCAACCGGCGGTGAAATTGTTGACCTGCCCGAATTAAATAGAATCGCTAAAAAATACGGCGCAAGAATCTTAATTGATGATGCACATGCCGTCGGAGTTATCGGCAAAGGTGGAAGAGGAACCGCTAGCGAATTTGATCTTGGCAAAGAAATTGACTTGACCATGGGAACCTTTAGCAAAACTTTTGCATCGCTCGGAGGTTTTGTTGCCGGGTCTGAAAGAGTTATCAACTTTTTAAAGCATAACGCTGCCGCATTAATTTTTTCAGCCTCACCTACACCTGCATCGGCAGCCTCTGCTTTAGCCGCATTGAATGTACTCGAAAGAGAACCTGAAAGAGTTACAAAGGTTGTAAAGAACGCCGCAAAAGTCAGAACTGCATTACTTGATGCCGGCTTTAAAGTTGAACCGGGCAGAACCGCTATCGTTC
Organism: Ignavibacteria bacterium CG1_02_37_35; assembly: GCA_001871325.1. Classification (GTDB taxonomy): domain Bacteria; phylum Bacteroidota; class Ignavibacteria; order Ignavibacteriales; family Ignavibacteriaceae; genus UBA1563. Next base: position 7,071 of record MNVA01000080.1, on the reverse strand, counting down.
CTGTAATAGTTGGCTCTGATGATGTGGCTTTTGTCGTGTGGAAAGCCCTGTTTGAAGCCGGTGTTTTCGTAAATGTTTTTATTTCTCCCGGCGTTCCGCAAGGAAGACAAATGATGAGAACAAGCTATATGTCAACCCATGAAGACGAGCATCTTGATTTTATAATTGAAACTTTTAAGAAAGTTGGTAAAGAATTCGGATTGATTTAAAAATAGATTGTGGTTGGTGGTTTGTTGGTAGTAGAAATTCTCCGCTTCAATTTACTCTTGACCATAGATAAAAAAATATTGGAGTTAGCATGAGTTCTTTTGTTGATATTTCATTGGTGCAAACAAAATCAGAATTAATGGCTTTTATAAAATGCCAATGGCAGTTTTATAAAAATGATCCCTACTGGGTTCCGCCGTTAATTATGGATAGAAAAAAGGTTTTAAATAGAGAAAAGAATCCATTTTTCAAACACGCGGAAGCTGATTTTTTCCTTGCAAAGAGAGAAGGAAAAATTGTCGGACGAATTGCAGCGATTAAAAATGATTTGCACAATAAATACCACAACGAAAATATCGGATTCTTCGGGTTCTTCGAATCAATTAATGATCAAGCAGTTGCAAACGCTTTATTTGATACAGTAAAAGAGTGGCTTGGAAAGCGCGGCTTAACACACATGCGGGGTCCGGCTAATCCTTCCTCGAATGATGAATACGGGATGTTGATTGAAGGCTTTGACGATTCACCAAGATTATTGATGACACACAATCCGAAATATTACTTAAACCTTTGCGATAACTACGGATTCTACAAAGCAAAAGACCTCTTAGCTTATAAACTGGAAAACAAAAAAGTCATTTCTTCAGAAAAACTTGTCCGTGTAGCCGAGATAGCTAGAAAAAGATCCGGGATAAAGATTACTTCCCTCGATATGAAAAATTTCAATTCGGAATTGGAAAAAGTAAAATTAGTTTACAACAAAGCTTGGGCGCCAAATTGGGGATTTATTCCCATGACCGACGATGAAATTGACGCAATGGCAAAAGATTTAAAACCCTTAGTAGAACCTTCTCTCGTTTTGTTTGGCGAGATCAAAGGTGAAGTAATCGGTTTCGCCCTTTGTATGCTCGATTATAACCAGATATTTAAAGAGATGAACGGACATCTTTTCCCTTTCAATTTTTTAAAATTGAAAACGAAGAAAAAAGAAATTACATGGGCGAGAGTAATCACGCTCGGTATTATTCCCGAATATCAAAAACGGGGTTTGGATGCTGTGTTCTATATGGAATGTCTGCATCGAGCGCATGCTATCGGAATTGACTTAGGCGAAGCAAGCTGGATTCTTGAAGATAACGAGATGATGAACCGGGGTGCAGAAGTAATGCAAGGAGTAGTTTATAAAAAATATCGAATCTATGAGATTGCAGTTTAGATCCTTCATCTTCTTTCTTCTTTCCTTCTCTACGGTTTCGTCAATTTGTCAATACAACCGGAGTGATGAAGCTTTGGTAAAAACTACTTTCACAAGAACTTTCGATAAAAAAATTATTTCATCCTATCTCAATTCAAAAGATGAGAGAAATATCCAAACTGCTCTTCTTTCGATAAGTCATTCGGAAGATTCCTCATTCATTCCTCAAATCTGTTCAGTAGATTTTCAAAAATATTACGAAACAATTTGTTTTACACTTGGTCAGCTTGGCGAACACCACGGATCAACACAGTATCTTTGGCGGATGTTTGAGAACTATCCGGATAAGGAAATTCATAAATCACTTCTTGAGACAATTGGCAAGACGGGAAGTGAAAACGACTTACACAAACTTCTTGCTTTTGCCGAACAGAAGCGAATTTTAAGCAGTTGCGGATTTGCATTTGCTGTTTACAATTTTTCTCTTCGAAAGATTTTCAATCCGGGAAGTATTTCGTTTCTAAATGAAATTCTGATGAAAGAGCATGAGGGAATTGAAGAAACGCTTTTCACCCTCTATCGAATGGGGACAGTTGATTCTCTGATTCTTTCAACGGTTGAAAAAATTATTCAAACCGAAGTTAAAAAAGAAACCACTTCGCAGTTTATCGTCCAATACGCACTTGGAATTTTCCGCAAAGCAAAGTTTTTCCCGAACAATATTGAACTGCTCTACAAGCTAAGCGTCAACCCGGACCCTATTATTCGCATCGAAACCGCCCGAACCGGAATCTACTTTTCTTTTACAGCGCTAACCAATTATGATTTTCTCTTTCAATTGCTCCTGGATAAAAATCAGAATGTTTCCAGGCAAATGGCAAGCTCATTCCGCGAAATGCCGTTAAACGGAAAACAAAAAGATGTGGTGATGCGCTTTGTACGCAACCAGCTAAAGAATAAAAATCTTAGCAAAATGACCCGCGGCGAACTTTTTATCACCTTCATAAAGCAATTACAGACACTCGACACAAATTTCATAAAGGATTATGAACCATTTGTTGAGAAAACCTTTATCTTTCAAAGTTGCGGAGAGTTGACATTTCTTCCGGTAGATATTTATGATTATCTAACCCGTCAATATTTTAGTGAAAAGAAAGAGAACAAACTTTTTATTCTTTCTTCGCTATTAAAACATCAAAAAAATTTTAGCGATAAAAAGTCGTTTCATGATTTCGCTTTTAAGGTTCTCGCCGAAAAAAACATTTCACTCTCAACTTCCCTGATCGAAGAACTTTCAGGTGAATTTATTTCTCTAAATAAAAATAAACTGGTGAAAATTATTTTAGGCGATGCACAGAGAAATAAAAACAATCTGAATTTTACCGGAAGTCTCGAGAGTTATTATAACGTTTTAGAGAAGCACGATAAAAAAGCAGCCAAAAAATTCTGCACGGTATTACGTTCTTCAAAAATTTATTCGATTAACAAGTTTGCTTCGGGTAAACTTGGGCTTAAAACACCGGATCAAAATAACGGAAAATACTTTGCACAACTTTGGGCACATGCCTTCAAATATGAAGGAGCAATCGTAAAAAGTTCAAAAGGCAATTTCACAATTGAATTTCTGCCTGATGCCGCACCGATTTCAGTCGGCAACTTTTGTTTCCTTGCGGAAAAAAACTTTTTTAACGGATTGAAATTCCATCGCGTTGTTCCCGCATTTGTTATTCAAGGAGGAGACCCGGAGAACACAGGCTGGGGCGGTTCTGATCTACCGATCGTTTCTGAATTTTCTCCTTATCAATTTCAATCAGGAATTGTGGGGATGGCAAGCAGCGGAAAAGATACTGAAAGCTCGCAGTGGTTTGTGATGCAGGCGTTTCACCCGCATCTGAACGGGAGATATACTGTCTTCGGAAATGTTGTTGAAGGAATGGAAACCGTTTTACAGACTGAACAAAACGACGAAATCCTTTCTGTTGAATTGCTTCACTGATAAATTATTTCGTCGTACTTCCCGGCATGCGGCGGATCAATTTCTTTTAATGTTTTGAAAATAGATGTATCGGGAAAATCTTTTAAGTATTCTATGATCTCTTGATACTTCGCATCAAAAAATACTTTTATAAAAATGCTCCGTAAATCAATTTTTGATTTCAAAGCCTGCAAAACATTTATAAGAGAAACAATCTTTTTCTGCCCATTGTTTTTATTCACTTCAAAAAGATCAATCCCGTAATGATATTCGGAAATAGCTTCGCGGAATGGTCTGTAGCGTTCATTTAAAATATCTTCAACAACATCGCGCCGGTTGTAAGTGCCGGAACTTTTGTCCCACCCCTTACTATTTTTACTGCTCAAAGAGATATACACAATATCAAGAGCCTTGGAAAAAAAAGGCGTCCCGCTCATTTGTTCCCACGAGTCGTTATCCATACCTAAGATGAGGAAAGCATAATAATCTAAAAAACTTGTGATCGAATTGTTTACCAGCGGGTTAAAATAGAGCGCCTGATTTTTTTCATAATTGAAGCTCCAATTGTTATCAAGAATCGTCAACATCGGGGAATTTTTTGTGGAATTGTAAACCGGTCTTTGACTGCCGACAAAAACTTGCGCTGAGTAAGAAGTTTCATCTGCCGCTGATAAGAAAAATATTGTGAACGTGCATTTAATCTTTGGATTGTTCCATGTTGCCCCGGAAAATCTGTTGCTGTTTAAGTAGTCTTGAACCGTCTGTGCAAAATTCACAAGGCTTTCTTTGTTAATAACGGGGAGATTTTCATACTGAACGGTGACCGTTGCCTGTAACTCCTGCGCTTTTAATGAAAAGGTTAAGAGCGCAAGTAAACCAAGAATAAACTTCATAATCATTCCTTAATATCAGTTTTACAGAGCAGAAATTTTTTACGCTGAAATCTTACTAAAATTATCGGTAAAAAGAAAGGGGAATTTGGAAATGTTAATGCACATGGTATATTTTGCAGATAGTAAAAAGTAGCAGAGTAGTAAACCGTTCACAAATAAAATTCATTTCCCACTTGCCTTTCTCTATTATTATGTACAATTTTACAGCAAAGAAAAACAAATAACTTCATGGAGCGGTTTTATGAGTGATTCTTCTTCCCCCGTACAAACAAAACAGTTACACCAAAACAGACTTACCTTAAGTTTCCTCCTATTATTATGAAAACAACCTTACTCTTTACCTCGTTACTATTATTTACCGCTCTAACATTTGCTCAAGTTCGTTTTGTAAGTAAAACCGGCAGCAGCACACCCCCCTACACAAGCTGGGAAACTGCAAGCGACAGCATACAGAAGTGTATTAACATTTGCAATGATGGCGATACGGTTGTTGTCGCAAACGGTACATATAGAGAGAGCCTGGTTATTAGCCCGGCAATAACTTTGCTTGGCAGCGGTATAGATAGCTGCATTATTGATGGAAGGGGATTAGCAAGCATAACTATTATACCTAATAAGATTTTTACCATTGAAAATTTCCACATTATTGGTAAGGCCATTGAACCGTTAACCGAAGTTATCCAAGCATTAGACAATTATATTTCTTGTAAAAACTTGTGGATAGAAAATGCATATGCCGGTATAGGGGTAGGTGCTGCTACAATTACAAATTGTCTGTTGTATAACCTGCATATTTGTATTTCAACTTCAAGTGATTACAACAACGATGTTATTTATGTTTCTAACAATGTTCTACTAAATAATTATCGTGATGGAACAGGAATACATAATGTCGGTGGCGGACTTCATTATATTTATGATAATTTAATTATCAGTTGTATTCCCCCTACAGAAGAAGGTTCAAATTTTCAGGCGATTGACCTTTACATTAATAAGGTTATTGAGGTCAAAAATAATTTGTTGGCTAATTACAATTTTTATAACTATAAGGGTACTACTAATTGTGATACCGCAATAATAGAGAATAACGTTTTTATTCAAAACAACACCAAGTGGATCGGAGGAATAAATGTTGCTTACTTGCATAGCAAAAAAACCTCTTTCAGGAACAACATTGTCGCTTTTGGTAAGTATTATGGTATCTATGCAACTCCCGGTTTAGTTGTGGATTATAATTTGTTCTGGAAAAACGGGAAAGATGTGTTGGACGGCATTATTCTTGGAGAACATAACGTTTTTGCAGATCCGTTGTTCGTTAAAGATACGATACCGGACAAAACACCGTCTTATGATTTTCATCTACAAAGCAGTTCCCCAGCCAAAGATGCCGGAGATCCAACCCTTTTTGATGCTGACGGCAGCCGAAGCGATATAGGAATGTATGGAGGACAATTAGGAGAAGCCTTTGCGTTATTAAATCGTGATATACCTCCGGAAACTCCTGTTATGAGTGCAGCATACCGGTATGATTCGCTAAGGTTCTTTATCTACTGGCTTATGAGTACCGAAAAGGATTTTGACCATTATAATATTTATAAAGATACGATTGCTAACTTCTATCCAACTTCACAAAATAAATTTTGTGAAACAGATACTTCATTATTGTTAGATTATTATAACCAACCCGCAAGAGCCTATTATTACAAAATTACCGCTGTAGATAAAGGGAATAATGAAAGTCTTGATTCGGATCAAAGAGTAGTAACCATCACCGGGATTGACGATCCGAAAGTAGAAATAGTCGGCGAGTATAAACTGCATCAGAATTATCCCAACCCATTTAATGCCTCAACAATTATAGGTTACACGCTAAAAGAAACTGGTTACATTAAATTAACAGTCTATGACATAAAAGGAGAGCGGATAACTGTTTTAGAAAATGGTATAAAAGAAACCGGGTATCATCAAGTAGTGTTTGACGCCGGAAAACTTGCCAGTGGTATTTACATTTATAGGATGGAAGTAACGGGGAATGACCATATTCCTAAATATTCAGACATGAAAAAAACCGTTTTACTGAAATGAGTATATTTAATGTGTTGATCATCATCTTTAAGAAAAATTTATGAAAACAATATTACTCTTTACCTCGTTAATATTATTTACCGCTTTTACTTTTGCCCAAGTCCGTTTTGTAAGCAAGACAGGCAGCAGCACACCCCCCTATACAAGCTGGGCAACAGCAAGCGACAGCATACAGAAGTGTATTAACATTTGCAATGATGGCGATACGGTTGTTGTTGCAAACGGCACATATAGAGAAAGCCTGGTAATTAACCCGGCAATAACCTTGCTTGGCAGTGGTATAGATAGCTGTATTATTGATGGAAGAGGATTAGCAAGTGTTACTATTGTACCTAATAAAGTTTTTACCATTGAGAACTTTCACATAATTGGCAAAGCGTATGAACCTTTAACGGGTATAATAGGGGCTTTCAACGACCATTTAAACTGTAAAAATCTTTGGGTTGAAAATGCTTACGACGGAATCGGGGCGCATGTTAATGGGGCAACTATACAAAACTGTTTGTTTTATAATCTTAATTACTGCATTTATACTTCGAGCGCTTATAATACTGATACCTTTTATATAGCAAATAATGTAATACTAAATAATAAAAGGGATGGAAAAGGAGTTGATAATGGTGGTGGCGGACTTCATTACATTTACGATAATTTAATTATCAGTTGTATTCCCCCAAATGAAGAAGGTTCAAATTTTCAAGCGATTGACCTTTACA
>MNVA01000088.1 GCA_001871325.1 Ignavibacteria bacterium CG1_02_37_35 | reverse complement strand
GTTTTGGCGGCATTAAGAAATCAATTTGGCGGACATGCAGTGAAGACAAAGTAGTTATGTGTCATTGCGAGTTGCCCCAAAAGGCATTGCCTTTATTGATTAAAAGAATGACTTTATCGTCATTGCGAACGAGTCCTCGAGTGAAGCAATCTCTACAAACGTAATAGATTTTTTTTACTTGAAGATCCGTTAGCTAACGGACAATGACAAAAGTAAAAGGTTATTGTAGTTATGCGTCATTGCGAGGAACGAAGCAATCTCAACAAACGTAATAGATTGCTTCACTTGAGGACTCGTTCGCAATGACGGTTCTATGTCATCATCAGGACAAATAAAGACAATACTTTTATAAATAACTCGCAATGACACGGAAAGCAAGAGATTCGGAATGACAAAGAAAAAACAATTAGGAACAATATGAACAATACGGAAAATCAAGTCTACGTTATCTTCGGTGCTTCAGGAGATTTAACTAAGAGAAAATTAGTCCCGGCTATTTATTCTCTCTTTGTTCAAAATCTTCTGCCTGAAAAATTTGCACTGCTTGGGGTCTCGCGGACAGAGTTTAGCGATAATGAATTCAGAGCGAAAATGAAATCTGCAATAAAAGAATTTAAAGAGATTGACGATGATTCCATGGTTGATGAGTTCATAAAAAAAATGTTTTACACTTCAATAAACTTTAATGAAACAGCTTCTTATAAAAATCTGAACGAAAAGATAATCGGGCTAAGAAAAATCACGAACATATCCGGCAACACAATATTTTATTTATCTACTCCGCCAAGTTTGTATGGACTAATTCCGCAAAATCTTGCTGCGGTTGGATTGAACAAACAAGATGACGGCTGGAAGAGGTTAATAATTGAAAAACCATTTGGTTATGATTTGAAATCAGCATTAAAATTAAAAGACGAACTACTTAAAGATTGGGATGAAGAGCAGCTATTCAGAATAGATCATTATCTCGGTAAAGAAACGGTTCAGAATCTTTTAGTAACAAGATTTTCAAACGGAATTTTCGAACCACTGTGGAATAGAAATTTTATTCATCACATTGAGATAACATCGTCTGAGAATATTGGAGTTGAGAAGCGGGGCGGCTATTACGATACTTCAGGCGCGTTGCGGGATATGGTGCAGAATCATCTTCTGCAAGTTGTCGGTTTAACTGCTATGGAACCGCCTTCATCATTGCAGCCGATTGCGATACGAAATGAAATATTAAAAGTATTCCAATCATTCAGACCAATTAAAAAAGAAGATGTAAAAGACATTGCAATTAGAGGGCAATATCTTTCCTCATCGATAAAAGGAAAAACTGTTTCCGGTTATAGAGAGGAGGATGGCGTTAGTCCAGAATCGGTAACTGAAACTTATGCCGCATTAAAATTTTATATTGATAACTGGCGATGGGGCGGAGTTCCGTTTTACATTCGCACAGGTAAAAGATTACCTACGCGTGTAACGGAAGTTGTAATTCACTTTAAACAAACTCCGCATTTTCTCTTTGCACAAAATAGACTTTGCGATGATTGTAATCAGTTGGTTATTAGAATTCAGCCCGATGAAGGAATTTTGTTAAAGATTGGTATGAAAACTCCTGGCGCCGGCTTTGAAGTACAAAATGCGAATATGAATTTTCATTACTCCGATTTTACAAACCAAAGAATACCTTCAGCTTATGAACGGCTGCTTTACGATACGATGAAAGGCGACGCAACTTTGTTTGCAAGAACTGAAGAAGTTTTGGAAGCCTGGAAATTTTTAACGCCGATAATTGAGTGCTGGAAAAATGATGAGGATGTTCCTCTGTTTGGTTATCCTGCAGGCACCTGGGGACCCGAGCACGCTGATGATTTAATTGAAGAAAAAGAAATGCGCTGGCGTTATCCTTGTAAAAATCTTGCCGATGATGGAGTTTATTGTGAATTATGATTTAAATATTTTCAGCAGCCTTGATGAACTTTCAGAATATTTCACTGAAGTATTTGGGAGCTTGGTAAATGCAGCAAAAGAAAAATTCAATTTGGCTCTCTCAGGTGGAAGCACTCCAAAATATATCTTTAATTATTTAGCTGCTCATGATAAAACGAAAGTTCGGTGGGGCAAAATAAATGTTTTCTGGGGAGATGAAAGATGTGTTCCGCTTATTGATAATGAAAGTAACTATAAGATGGCTTATGAAACTTTGCTGTCTAAAGTTCCCATTATTAAAGAAAATATTTTTAGAATTAAAGGCGAAGCGAATCCCTTGGACGAAGCCATACGGTATAGCAATTTATTAAGAGCCAAAGTTATTGTTGAAAATAATTTTCCGCGTTTCGATTTTATAATGCTCGGTTTAGGCGAAGACGGACACATTGCCTCGATCTTCCCAAATCAGATGAACTTACTCGCTTCCGATAAAATATGTCAAGTCGCCATTCATCCCGAATCAAAACAAAAACGTGTTACTTTAACAGGCGAAGTTATTAACAATGCCCGCAATGTAGCTTTTATCGTTACAGGTAAAGCTAAAAGTAAAATTGTAAATGAAATACTTAACAAAAATATCAACGCGGCAAAATATCCCGCAGGTTTTATCAACCCTATTGATGGCAATTTAATATGGCTGCTTGATGAGGACGCTGCAAGTTTGTTGAAAGGGAATTAATATTGAGTAACAAAATAATTTTAGCCGGCGATGTCGGTGGTACGAAAATTTTACTTGCTCTATTCGAATTGAGCGGCGAGCAGTTAGTCCAATTAAAATCTAAAAGATATATAAGCAGAGATTATAAAAGTCTTGAAATTATTATTAAGGATTTTTTGGCAAGTCAACAGGCTGCGCCTGCAAGCGCTGCTTTCGGAATTCCCGGACCTGTAGAAAATGGGATAGTCAAATCAACAAATCTTCCATGGATTATAGATGAAAAGGTTTTAAGTAAGAATGCTAACATTTCCAAAGTTAAAATTGTAAACGACCTGACTGCAACTGCTTTTGAAATTCCATACTTAAAACCGGACGAAGTTATATTGATCAAAGGAGGAAAGAAGGAAAACAAATCCAATAATTATGTTGTGGTTGCTCCGGGGACCGGATTGGGACAAGCATTCTTAATTTGTGAGAACGACAAAAAGATTGTCATCCCTTCTGAAGGAGGACATTCGGATTTTGCGCCGACAAATCAAATTGAAACCGAACTCTTTCTGTATCTTTACAAAAAATTTAATCGTGTAAGTTACGAAAGAATCATTTCCGGCAGCGGGCTTCCCAATGTTTTTAACTTTCTTGTTGAGAGCGGCTACGCAAAACCTAAAAATGAAACTCTCGAAAGAATGAAAACGGAAGACAAAGCCGCAGTAATTTCTGAACTGGCAATTAATGGGAGCGATAAAGTCTGTGAAAAAGCTCTTGATATTTTTATATCGGTGCTTGGCGCTCATTGTGGTAATTTGGTGATTACATTGCTTGCAACTGGCGGAGTCTATCTTGCCGGAGGAATCCCGATTAAAATTTTGCCTAAACTTAAAACAAAAACATTCACAGATAGTTTCAATAATAAAGGAAGATTAAAAGAGATCGTTGAATCAACTCCGATCTATGTATTGAACCATAATACCGCTGCGTTAAATGGCGCCGCTAAAATTGCATACGAATTAATAAAAGAGAAATGAGAAAATAATGAAACAAAATTTGGATCAACTTTGCATTAATACAATCCGTACACTTTCAATGGATGCTGTTCAAGCAGCTAATTCCGGTCATCCGGGAACGCCAATGGCGTTGGCTCCGGTGGCTTATTCTGTTTACGATAGATTTATGAAATTCAATCCGCTAAATCCTAACTGGATTAACAGAGATAAATTTATTTTATCCGCCGGACATGCTTCAATGCTTCTTTACAGCACACTCCACATTACCGGATACGATGTTTCGCTTGACGACATAAAAACATTTCGCCAGCTTCACAGCAAATGTGCGGGACATCCTGAATATGGACACACTCCGGGTGTTGAGACTACTACGGGTCCGCTTGGACAGGGAGTTGCAACAAGCGTGGGATTTGCAATCGCACAGAAATGGCTTGCTGCTTATTTCAATAAACCGAATTACAACTTAATTGATTATGAAATATTTGCCCTTGCCGGTGATGGTTGTATGATGGAGGGAATTTCTGGCGAAGCTGCCTCGCTTGCGGGTCATCTTGGTTTAGATAATTTGATTTGGTTATACGATAACAACCATATCACGATTGAAGGGAACACAAGTTTAGCATTCAGCGAAGATGTGGCTGCCCGCTTTAAAGCTTATGGCTGGGATGTTCAACATGTTAGTGATGCAAACGATTTGGAAATGTTAAGTCGTGCAATTCAAGATGCAAAAAAAGAGAAAGGGAGACCATCCTTAATTATTGTTGACAGCCACATTGCTTACGGCGCGCCAAACAAACAGGATACGCACGGCGCTCATGGTGCTCCTCTTGGCGAAGATGAAATTAAAGCCGCAAAGAAATTTTATGGCTGGGATCCGGAAAAGAAATTTTTTGTTCCGGATGAAGTGAAAGAATATTCTAAACAAATTATTGAGCGGGGTAAAAAGCAAAACGAAGAATGGGATCAACTCTTCGCAAAATATGAAAAGGAATATCCGGAACTTGCTGCACAATTAAAATTGATTCGGAATCGCGAACTGCCGGATAATTGGGGCAGCAGTATTCCAAAATTTGAATCTGGAACAAAAGTATCCGGTAGAGCTGCAAGCGGTAGGGTCTTAAATGCAATTGCGGATAATCTTCCTTTTATGATTGGCGGTTCCGCAGATCTTTATCCATCAACTTTGACGAATATAAAAAGCGCACAGAGTTTTGAAAAAGAAAATTACAGCGGGAGAAATTTACACTTCGGAATTCGTGAACACGCTATGGGCTCAATAATAAATGGAATTTCACTAAGCGGATTAAAAACCTATGGGTCAACATTTTTGGTTTTCTCGGATTACTGCCGTTCATCAATTCGTCTTTCCGCTTTGATGAATTTGCCTGTAACATACATCTTCACTCACGATAGCATTGGCGTCGGCGAAGATGGTCCCACACATCAACCCATTGAACATATTGCATCACTTCGTGCAATCCCTAATTTAGAAGTTATTCGTCCTGCAGATGCAAATGAAGTTGCTGTTATGTGGAAGTACATAATGGAATCTAAAAACACTCCGACTGCTTTAATATTAAGCAGACAGGATTTGCCGGTATTTGACCGAACAAAATATTCCTCTGCCGAAGGCGCATTAAAAGGAGGATATGTTTTAGCTGACAACGACGGAACTCCGGATGTAATATTAATTGCAACAGGTTCGGAAGTTCAGCTTGCAGTTGATGCATTTGAAGAATTAAAGAAAGAAGGAATCAAAGCAAGAGTGGTGAGCATGCCAAACTGGAATTTGTACGAACGACAAACTCCCGAATATTGGGAATCGGTTTTGCCAAACAAAGTCAAGGCACGTGTGGCAATTGAAGCCGGTTCGACTTTGGGATGGCGAAGATTTGTCGGCTTGCATGGAGATGGTGAAGTGCTTGGGATGAGAACATTTGGAGCATCCGGTAAACTCAATAATCTGTTAGAAGAATTTGGATTGACGGTCGAATATGTTGTTAAAGCCGCCAAAAAAGTTATTAATAAAAATAAAAATTTATAGGAGATTAAAATGTTAAAGCTAAATCAACTTGCCTCGCTTGGTCAATCAGTATGGTACGATTATATCCGCCGTCAATTTATTACGGGAGGCGAACTTCAAAGATTAATTGATCAAGGATTGAGAGGCATTACATCAAATCCATCTATATTTGAAAAAGCTATTGCGGGCAGCAGCGATTATGATGGTGATATAAAAGGGTTGATTGATAAAAATTTATCCCTCACGGAGATTTACGAAAAATTAGCTTTGAAGGATATTGAACTTGCCTGCAATTTGATGCTTCCGGTTTATCAAAAAACGGACGGGTTAGACGGCTTTGTAAGTATCGAAGTAAATCCTCAATTAGCCCACAAGAGCAAAGAAACAATACAAGAAGCAAAAAGGTTATATTCAATTCTTAATAAGCCAAATGTTATGATAAAAGTTCCCGCAACCGAAGAGGGCATTCCGGTTATCACCGAACTCATCGGTTCTCAGATTAATGTTAATGTAACCTTAATCTTTAATTCAGGCAATTACCAAAAAGTTGCGGAAGCGTACATTAATGGATTGGAACTATTATTTCAACGTAAAGGTGATTTGTCAAAAGTTGCATCGGTGGCTTCTTTTTTCATAAGTAGAATTGATTCTGCCGTTGATAAGGAACTTGAGAAAATTGGCAACAATAATTTACAGGGAAAAATTGCCATTGCCAATGCCAAGTATTCGTATAAAATTTTTAATGAATTATTCCATGGGGTGCGATGGAGAAGTCTTGAAAAGCGCGGCGCTAGAACTCAGCGATTACTTTGGGCAAGCACCGGTGCAAAAAATCCTCTTTACCCTGATACGATTTATGTTGACGGACTGATTGGCAAACATACCGTTAACACTGTGCCGCCAACTACATTTAATGACTTCATGGATCACGGTATTGTTGCCGTTACTTTAGACTCCGGGTTGAAAGAAGCGCTTAACCATCTTGATGAATTAAAAAAACTCGGCGTTGATTTGAACGGAATAACAAATCAATTACAAAAAGACGGCGTAGCTGCTTTTTCAAAATCATTCGAAGCAATAATGACTTCATTAAAAGAAAAAATTGAAGGTTTGAAAAAAGAAGAAGTTTTCTTCAAAGTTAATGCTGATGATTACAAGTCTTCGATTGATAACACAATGATGGAATTGAAATCAAAAAGAATTGTTGAAAGAATTTGGGAAAAAGATTTTACGGTTTGGAGCGATAACCCAAAGGAAATTTCCAACCGGCTTGGCTGGTTAACAAGTCCGGATGTTTCATTAGAAATGTCTGATGATATTATTGAGTTTGTTGAGTCTGTTAGGAAAGATGGATACACAAATGCCTTGCTACTTGGAATGGGCGGTTCAAGTCTGGCACCAGAAGTATTAAGTAAAACTTTTGGAACAAAGGACGGTTATTTAAATTTAGAAATTCTTGACAGCACTCATCCGGAGGCAGTTCTTGAATATGCCGAAAGATTTGCTCCTTCAAAAACTCTTTATATTGTTTCAACAAAATCAGGCGGGACGGTTGAAACATTTTCTTTTATGAAGTTCTTCTATAACCAAACTCTGCAAAAAGTCGGCAAAGAAAATGTTGGAAAGCATTTCATCGCTATCACCGATCCCGGAAGCGGGTTGGAAACTGCCGCAAAGCAATTGTACTTTAGGAAAATATTTTTGAACGATCCCAACATTGGCGGAAGATATGCTGCGTTGTCTTTGTTCGGAATTGTGCCGGCAGCTTTGCTTGGAATCGAGATTAAGAAATTGCTTGACAATGCAGAAGTAATGGTCTGCAACAGTGAGGGAAGCAATTGTCCTATCCACGGAGATAATACTCCGGCAAAGTTGGGTGTGGTAATGGGAGTGTTGGCAGAAAAAGGAAGAGATAAAATCACATTTATAACTTCCGAGCAGTTGCAATATTTTGGAAATTGGGTTGAACAATTAATTGCCGAAAGCACAGGAAAAATAGGCAAAGGAATTCTTCCTTTGGTTGGCGAGGAAGTTTTAAAGCCGACTGATTATTCAGACGACAGATTTTTTGTTTACTTGCGTTTGGAAAATGATCATTCAAAAGATTCATCCGTTCAAGAATTAATTAAAGCAGGGCACCCTTTTGTAGAAATTGTTTTAAAAAACATTAACGAACTCGGCGGCGAGTTTTTCCAATGGGAAATGGCTACAGCAATTGCAAGCTGGAAAACAGGGATAACCCCCTTTGATCAGCCGAATGTTGAAGCTGCTAAAATTCTTGCAAGAGAGTTGCTTGCTCAATATTCGAAAGACGGCAAACTTCCGCAACCGCAGGTAACTTTTGAATTAGACGGCATTAAAGTTTATTCGCCTAAAAATGAAAATAATGTTTCTGAATTGATTGCACAATATTTTGGAAAAAACGATCGATCTTTTAGAGCAGCAGATTCAAACTACATTTCCATTCATGCATATTCGAAACCTAACAGAGAGACAGATAATGATCTTCATTCGCTTCGAACTTCATTACAGAAAAAATACAAAGCCGCAGTAACTGTTGGTTACGGACCGAGATTCCTTCACTCGACAGGACAGCTTCACAAAGGCGATGCAGGCAAAGGCTTGTTTGTTCAACTAATTTCAAGAAGTGAAAAGGATGCCGCAATTCCGGATAATGCCGGGGAAGAAAAATCAAGTATGTCTTTCGGAACATTGATTACCGCGCAAGCATTCGGAGATAGAAATGCGCTTGTTAACCTTGGCAGAAAAGTTATTACTTTTTTGTTTGATGAAAAAAACACCGGGGCGGTATTGCAGAAACTAAATAATTTGTTTGTTGAATAAATATTTTGAAGAAAGAACATTAGAATGAAAAACAAAATATTGCTTTGCGCTGCACAAGTTAAAAGCAGATTAAACTTTTTACAGCATCTTAAGATAGCTTTAGTGGTCGGAACAATTTTGAATTTTATTAATCAGTACGGCTCAATTATCCAATTAAGTTTTTCTGATTTCAATTACTTGAGGGCAGCCCTAACTTACGTGGTGCCATTTGGCGTATCGGTTTATTCGGCGGCGACAATAAAATGATTAAAGCAATTATATTCGATCTCGATGGAACGCTCGTCCAAACGGAAATTGTAAAAGCTCACTCCTATGCAAAAGCGATTGCTTCGTTAAGTAACAACGAGGTAACAGAAAACGAAGTGATTCAAAATTTCAAAAATTATGTCGGGCTATCAAGAATCGAAGTAGCAAAAAATCTTGTTAATGATTATTGGCGGCAATTAAGGAGCCTTTCTGATAGCGGTGATGTGGTTAGTAATCTATTGATTGAAAAACGTTTAGCGATTTATAATACGATGTTAGAGGATCCAACTGTTTTACCGAAATACTGCTGCACAATGACGATGGGTTTTTTGAGAACGGTTAAGCAAGACAACTTTCTTACCGGCTTAGCTACAATGTCTCATTGTGCTCAGGTTGAGAAAGTGCTTGCTATTACAAACATAAGAGATCAATTCAAATATGTAATTACAAGAGACGAAATTGATAAAGCAAAACCTAATCCGGAAATTTATATTCGGATGAAAAACAAATTAAACGTAGATGTTGATGATTGTATTGTGATTGAGGATTCACCTGCAGGAATTAAAGCTGCACTGAGCGCGAAGATGAATGTCTTTGCAATTACGAATAGCATCACGAGAGAATCTGTTCATAAATCAAAATTGCTTGATGAAAGGTTTATTATTGATAATCCTGCCGAGCTAAAAAGCAGAGTTTATGAATTTATAAATACGAGAAATCCTTAGTGCGCCTTTGTGATGGACTTTGAGCGCCTTTGTGGTGAAGAAAGTTTTTACCACAAAGTATCACGAAGGATTTCACAAAGTAACTCAAAGGAAATATTCTTGGTGAGCCTTTGTGATGGACTTTGAGCCCCTTTGTGGTGAAGAAAGTTTTTACCACAAAGTATCACGAAGGATTTCACAAAGTAAC
>MNVA01000237.1 GCA_001871325.1 Ignavibacteria bacterium CG1_02_37_35 | reverse complement strand
TCCTTTTTCGATATTCATTATTTCCTTTAGCTTTTTTCCCAAGCATGGTCTTGGGAAAAACGTAGGCTCTTAGATTCTTGTTAGCGCTAACATGTTAACGATAATTGAATAACGAATAATGAACAAGAAATAATGAATTTCGAAGTTAAAGCAATAAGCAGTTCAACTTCATCATTCGAAATTCCTTTTTCGATATTCATTATTTCCTTTAGCTTTTTTCCCAAGCATGGTCTTGGGAAAAACGTAGGCCCTTAGAGAACCGTTTGTAATTACATGTACGTTAATTGAACAGAGAATAATGAGCAAGGAATAATGAATGTCGAAGTGAATGCAAGTCGTATTATAACTTCATCATTCAAAATTCCTTGTTTGATATTCATTGTGCATTTTTCCCTTCCCGTCGGTTTCTCTGCCGGCAATATAGCGGGCAGGTAGTTTTTTCTTGAGCAAAGTTTTGTGAAAGATGTAGTTCCTTTTTCATCCTTTAGAACTATTGATTCACTTTATCTCCGTTTGTAGTTTATAATTGAATTTGAAGTTTAAACTTCAAAAAAGATATTAATACAATAATAAAGGAGAACAAAAATGAAAGGCAATGAAAAATTACTAACAGTATTGAATTCGCTCTTGGCAGATGAACTTACTGCTATAAACCAGTACATGGTACATTCTGAAATGTGCGAAAACTGGGGTTACAATAAACTTCACTTGGATATCAGGAAACAGGCAATGGATGAGATGCGCCATGCCGAATGGCTTATCGAACGAATCATTTTTTTCGATAGCGCTCCAACAGTATCTAAACTCAATACAATAAAAATCGGGAAAACTGTTTCAGAAATGATCGGGAATGACAATAACGATGAGCTTGACGCTATTCGCTCTTATAATGATGCAATCAAACTTGCTCGCCAGGTTGATGACCAAGGCACAGTTGACCTGCTGACCATGATTCTTAAAATGGAAGAAGGACACGTTGATTGGGCAGAAATACAGCGCGCGCAGATTGACCAAATGGGAATTGAAAATTATCTAGCTAATCAATCAAAAGGCGTGACAACCTGATTTTGCAAGGTGATTTCAAGATCAATAGACAGTTGCAATAAAAAAATAATAACAGGACAGAGTCAAGAAATGCTATAATGATTTTTCTTTTAGAAAAATATTATGGATTGAAGAGACACGTTAAGTCATAAAATTAAAGGTACGTAAAATGAAAAATCTATCATCAAGCACAATCACCACAGAAGATGGAACAGTAATTTACTTCAAGGATTGGGGCTCGGGACAACCGGTCGTATTCTGTCACGGCTGGCCGCTCAATTCTGATGCATGGGAAAGCCAGATGGTCTATCTGGCATCCAACGGTTATCGCTGTGTTGCGCATGATCGCCGTGGGCACGGTCGTTCGAGCCAGCCATGGAACGGTAACGATATGGACACTTACGCCGATGATCTTTCGGAACTCATCGAAACACTCGACCTAAACGGAATCACCATGATAGGTCACTCGACCGGCGGTGGAGAAGTTGCCCGCTATATCGGGCGCCACGGCACTAAGCGTGTCGCCAAGGTTGTGCTTATAGGTTCAGTAACCCCGCTGATGCTAAAGACTGAAGCCAATCCCGGTGGCTTGCCAATCAAAATATTCGATGACATCCGTGCAGGTGTCACCGCCGATCGTTCACAGTTCTTCAAAGACCTCACGACGCCATTCTACGGTGCTAATAGACCGGGCACGAAAGTCAGTCAAGGTGTCCGTGATGCGTTCTGGTTTCAGGGTATGCAAGGCGGTCTTAAGAATGAACTCGACAGCATCAAGGCGTTTTCCGAGACGGACTTCACCGAAGATTTAAAGAAATTTGACGTACCGACATTAATCATTCACGGCGATGACGATCAGATCGTACCAATCGGCGCTTCGGCTCACGCATCGGTAAAACTCATTAAGAACGCGACTCTGAAAATTTATCCTGGTGGTCCGCATGGACTGGCAGACACGCATAAAGACAAGCTCAATGCCGACTTACTGGAATTCCTTAAATCATGATCTGCCAATATTGGTGTTGTTAACAAACAGAATAACGTCGGTGATTAAATGGTAATTAAAAAATAATTATTAGCTAAGGAGTTATATAGAATGAACAACGAACAAAACATTCTTTTTAAGTTGATGGGCGCCTGCATTATTTTCATAATTGTGTTTGCCCCTTCAGTCGCTTTTACACAGCAAGGCAAAATCATTTCCAGTTATGGTCCGACTAATCAGACTGAAACTTTCGATCAAATTAAAAGAGCGCGTATGGCTGTTAAATCCGAGCGCGCAAAACAACATTTGGAAATGCTAAACTCACGTTATGATCTTTCTAAGAAGACTACGGTTGAACTTATCATGTCTGGAGGAAAACCTATTCCAATAGGACCGACAGCCAACCTTCGCGGAGTAACATGGGAACAGCTAAATAAAATGACTCCGGAACAAATCAAAGAGAAGGGAATTTTTCCATACAAACCCTTACCGTTTCCTGATCATGCGGAAGGAGGAATGCTCTTCCCGGTGATGATCACAAAACTTCTCTCACGATTAGTTCGCTTTGATTTGGATTTCGATCTACCCGAACATATTCTTCCTGACCCGGCTCCGGCAATTTACTTGACAACCCGTCCCGACCTTGGTGACATAGCAAAAGGACGGCTGATCACAATAGACAATTACTATGAAATTTTTAACGGAATTCTAAATCCAAAACAACTTGAAGGTTTACGCCTACTGGTTACCCAATTTCCCCAACAACAATTTAACGCTACGGAAGACAGACGAACTGACAATCACGATGGTATGCTGGGCGTAACATGTTTTGATTGTCATGCTAACGGTCATAGCAATGGAGCAACCCATCTTGTTGGAGATATCCGACCGCAAGAATTTAGACATCGTATTGAAACGCCAACATTGCGGGGAGTCAATATCCAACGCTTGTTCGGTTCGCAGCGTGCTATGAAGACTGTGGAAGATTTCACCGAGTTTGAACAGCGCGCCGCTTATTTTGATGGAGACCATGTTATGGCGGCTAAAAAAGGTGTGAATGTTTTAGAGAGAGGCTCGCAAGTACATTTCATGGCGGAATTTATGGCGATCCTTGATTTTCCTCCGGCGCCGAAACTAAATATTTACGGCAAACTTGATCAGACCAAAGCTACTCCGAGTGAACTACGCGGTGAAGCGCTTTTTAATGGTAAAGCTCAGTGCGCATCTTGTCATCCCGAACCTTACTATACTGATAACAGTATGCATGACCTGAAGGCTGAGCGTTTTTATAAACAGGAACTAGCAAACGGAATGATGATGGCACACGATGGAAACATTAAAACATTCCCGTTGAGAGGAATCAAAGATTCTCCACCTTATATGCACGACGGAAGGTGTTTTACCCTTGAGGATATAGTGGAATATTTCAATCTGATTCAACAGCTTGATTTGAAATCCGAGGAGAAAAAAGATCTTGTTGCTTTCATGCGCGCTTTATAGAAAAAGATATTTCAGAAATAATTGTAATGGAACAAATTGAATGAAGACTTCAGACCTATTTATTAAATTATTGGAAAATGAAGGGGTGAAATATATTTTCGGAATACCCGGCGAAGAAAACCTTGACTTCCTAAATTCGCTGAAGAATTCAAAAATAAAATTAATTCTTACACGGCATGAACAAGGCGCCGGATTTATGGCAGCCACTTATGGAAGATTAACGGGTAACCCGGGCGTCTGTTTATCGACTTTAGGTCCCGGCGCAACAAACTTAGTTACCCCTGCAGCTTATGCACTATTGGGCGGTATGCCAATGGTAATGATTACAGGACAGAAGCCAATTAAAAAAAGTAAACAAGGAAAATTTCAAGTAGTAGATATTGTTAATATGATGCGCCCCTTAACCAAATACACACATAGAATTGTTGATGGGAATAATCTTCCTTCTGTTGTGCGGGAGGCATTTAGAACAGCAGAACAAGAAAGACCCGGAGCTGTACATATTGAATTACCGGAAGATATTGCATCGGAGGAAGTTGACTTTAGATTTTTCGACATTCATCCGATCCAAAGACCAATTGCTGATAATAAAGCGATTGAGCAAGCTTCAGAAATAATAAAAAAATCTAAGCTGCCGCTGTTACTTATCGGTGCTGGAGCCAATAGAGAAATAACTTCCGGCTCTCTATTAAAATTTATTGAAAAGACGGGGATCTATTTTTTCAACACACAAATGGGAAAGGGAGTAATTGATGAAAGGCATCCCTTGTTTTTAGGTACGGCAGCATTGTCCGCTGATGATTTTGTTCACTGTGCTATTGAGAAAGCCGATTTAATAATTAACGTAGGACACGATGTAGTTGAAAAACCTCCTTTTTTTATGGAAGAAGGAAAGACAAAAGTAATCCACATTAATTTTTTCCCGGCAGAAGTTGATGATGTTTATTTCCCTCAATCAGAAATAGTCGGGGATATTGCAACTTCCATAAATAAATTAACCGACATGCTTTCTAAACAATCGCATTGGGATTTCTCTTTCTATGGCAGAGTCAAAAAGGAAGTCGATTTACATCTCACAAAATATTTTGAAGATAACAGATTCCCGGTCTTGCCACAAAGAATTGTAAAGGGTGTAAGAGATACCATGCCCGCAGATGGCATAGTTACTCTTGATAATGGAATATATAAAATCTGGTTTGCAAGAAATTATCAGACGTATCAGCCCAACACACTTTTATTGGACAATGCTCTCGCGGCAATGGGAGCCGGTCTTCCTTCCGCAATTGCAGCTAAAATTGTTTATCCAAATAAAAAAGTGCTTGCGGTTTGCGGTGATGGCGGCTTTATGATGAATTCTCAAGAGTTAGAAACAGCAGTAAGGTTAAAATTAAATTTAGTGGTAATCATTCTAAATGATGGTTCTTACGGAATGATTGAACTGGCACAAGAGAGATTAGGTTCCGAAAATTTTGGACTAACTTTTGGAAATCCCGACTTCGTAAAATACGCTGAAAGTTATGGAGCGTATGGTCATAGAATAACTACGACTGAACACTTGAATGCTAAACTTGATGAATGCCTAAATACAAACGGCGTTCACGTTATTGATATTCCTGTTGATTATTCACTTAACTATACAATCCTGCATAAAGAAATTAAAGAAAAAACATGTACTCTTTGATAAATAAATAAATTGATGCAATTGGTAATAAATTGAGTTCAATTTGCATCGGATGCCCCATCAACAAAAACAATCTACGTCAAATAATTTCCTCACCCAAAAGATGTAGTTCCTTTTTCATCCCTTTGTACTATTTACCCGGCTTTCATTTCTTTCTATGTTTATACGGTGAATAATAAACTAATACAGGTCTTACAAATTCACAGTAAAAAATTATAAACATAAAAAGAGGTTTCCATGAAACATTTAAATCTTACAGTAACTTCGAGTATTATGAGACTGCTTATTCGGTCGCTTCAATTTTCAGTTGTAATTATTGCACTCACAGCACTAATGAGCCTACAAACAAATGCGCAAGTAACCTTAAAACTTGGCGGCGGTATTGGTGTTATGAGTCCGGCTTCAGACCTTAGTGGTTCAACCATCGAATATTATAACGGTTCCAAATATGGACTTAGTAGTGGTCTTAACATTCATGGAAAGGCAAAGATTGGATTTGCCGGATTTAATCTCGCAGGTGAAATTGATTACTCATCGTTAAGTAACACAGGAAATTCTGAACCAGGACTGGGAAGAGTAGATATATCGCAAAAGATTGTGTCGTTGAAAATTGGACCTGAATTTCGTCTTAGCTTACCTTTGGTACCCGTTACTCCGTATCTCGGTTTAAACGTCGCAATGAATTCGTTCAGCGGCGAGACAACGTTTCAAGGAGTTTCGAAAGTTCCGAGCGCAACGTATAGCGTACAAAGCGCAACGCGGTTTGGCGTAGGATTCTGTGCGGGAACGGAAGTGAGCGTAGGTCCTTTGCTATCACTCGATTTTAATCTCTCGTACAACTTGATGAATCTCTCCGGCAAAGAATGGAACGATGTCTATCCGGGAAAAGACCAACGCATTGATTCATATCTTTCATTGAATGATGAACGTGACCCTCAATACTCTGGGAACGATGAACATTTCATTTCAAAAGCACGAAGTATTAGTTCAATTCTGTTCACGGTAAGTGTTTTGTTTGGTTTGTGATTTCACTAAAAGATTGACTTTGATCTTGATGGATGAATCACATGCACACGCTCGAACTTGAATAGAATTTCTTTGCAAGATCAAACTGAAATTTGCTGACTTAAAAGCCCGTGATTTACTTTTTGGTCTATAAGTTGTTCTATTCTTAAGTGAAGTGCCAAGAAAAAAAATACTATAAAAAAGGAGTCAATATGCAACGTAGTGTAAATAGTTTGGTCGGCTATACGATTAGTGCAAAGGATGGTGAGCTGGGAAAAGTAAGTGAGTTCTACTTTGATGATCTTACATGGTCAATTCGTTACTTAGTTGTTGAAACCGGTAACTGGTTGAATGAGCGAAAAGTAATTATTCCGCATGCAGCACTGGGTTTAACTGATTGGAAGTCACAAACATTCCAGGTAAACCTAACCATGGACCAGGTTCGCAATAGTCCCGATTTTGAAACTCAAAAAACCGTATCCCGCCAACACGAGATTAAATTGTTTACCCATTACGGTTTACCGGTTTATTGGGATAGTGTGTTTTACGATGGAGTTGGAGTGGGTCCCTATGTACCAATCTTCGATATCAAACCGGTGAAGGAAGAGAAGAAATCTGCTAAAAAACCTCCCGATGATCCTCATTTACGCAGCACCGAGAAAGTGGAGGGGTACTATATTCAAGCTAACGATGGTGAAATCGGACATGTGGAAGACTATATCGTTGATGATGAAAAGTGGAATATTCACTTCATAGTTGTAGATACAACCAACTGGCTGCCGGGAAGAAAAGTTCTTTTATCGCCGCATTGGATTAAGCGTATTGATTGGGGAGATTCAAAAGTTTATGTGAATCTCATGCAGGAATCCATAAAGAATAGCCCTGAGTTTAATTCTTCTCAACCGATAAGTGTAAAATATGAAAGAGAACTCTTCGATCATTATGGAGATCATAGAAAACCATGATAAGAAAACTAGTCTTGTACGATATGGTGGATTTAGTAATCCTATTTCAGGACAGGAGATCAAGTGTTCTACCGGATAAGAGTTGAAAAACATTACTTGATGAAAGCATACGAGATGTAAAATGGAATTAGAAATAAACGAGAACGATAGGAGCCTGCTGCCACCAGCTGATCTAATGACAGAAATCCAGGGCTTGCAAGAAGAACTAATAAATGAGCGCGACCGGAATCTCCGCACACTCGCCGATTTCAGAAACTACCGCCGCCGCATGGAGCGTGATATTGCTAAGCTTGCCGAGGAAAGCAAACGGGGGATGATGCTTAGGCTGTTAGAGATTATAGACGATATGGAAAAAGCGTTGGAATATGCAAACGACGCTGAACAACCCTTTGTGAACGGAGTGCGAATCATCCACAAAAAAATTCTTGGAGTGTTGGAAGCGCAGGGTGTTTTCGCTTTCGAAAGTCTCGGGAAGCCCTTCAACCATAATTTGCATGAAGCTGTTGCGATGGCAAAAAATGAAGGGGGAGAAGAGGGAATGGTTGTTGATGAACTGCGGTGCGGTTATCTCTGGAATAAAGAATTACTTCGCCCGGCACAAGTGCGGGTTGCCGAATGATAAATATCTTTTGTGTTAGCGCTACGGAAATGAATACAGATAGGTAAGACTATGACCTACAAAGACTATTACAAGGATTTGGGGGTTGCAAAAACAGCAACTTCGGCAGAGATAAAAAAAGCGTACCGAACGCTTGCCAACAAATATCATCCGGATAAAAATAACGGAGATAAGTCCGCCGAAGAACGGTTCAAGGTCATCGGCGAAGCAAACCAGGTGCTCAGCGATCCGGTGAAACGAAAAAAGTATGATCAGTTCGGTGCGGATTGGAAGCACTACGAAGATGCCGGAGCGCAGCCGGGAGGATTTGACTGGTCGAAGTACGCAAGCAGCGGCGGTGGACAAACACACCGTTCCAGCACGCATGAATCCAATAGAATGTTTGACGACCAGGGTGTTAATGATTTTTTTGAAACACTGTTTGGACAACGCAGCAGCCAACGGCGAGGAAGACGTAACGTTGTTATCAAAGGCGAGGATCTTAAAACAGAGACAGCCATCTCGGTTGAAGAAGCGTATCACGGAACGGTAAGGCTTTTCAAGGTCAATAATCAAACAATTAAAGTAACGCTCAAACCAGGCATCGCAGATCAACAAAAATTGAGAATTGCAGGCAAAGGGGGACAAGGAATAGGCGGCGGTCCAAACGGAGATCTCTATCTCATCGTCAAAATTGCATCGCATCCGGAATTTCACCGAAATGGAAACGATCTCTACTGTAACCTCCCGGTTGATTTGTACACTGCTGTTCTTGGCGGGAAGACTCATATCAAGACACTGAGAGGAAACATCACAGTCAATATTCCGAAGGGAACGCCAAACGCTAAAGAACTTAGGCTTAGAGGACTTGGAATGCCAATTTATGGGAAGAAGAATGAGTTTGGAAATCTGTTAGTAAAAGTTAATATCCTGCTTCCGGAACATCTCAGCGATGAGGAAACAGAATTATTTAAAAAATTAGCGGCATTTCGGAAATAGCGACCTGAACTATCGAATAATTTTTAAGCACATCTGCATTAGTTGGAATAGGGCTAATAGCTTTATTCGGAATTCTTATTCCAGCGCAAAGCATATTTACTGGTCTTACCGTTTTAGGATTATCAGCTTTCATTGTGCTTAACATTAGAGTACCTGCGAAATAAGCCTATATAAAAAGGCGTTAGCGTTTTACGACTTTTTAATTTTAAGCATACATTAAATTATGTAAGCCTGCGATATTCTTAAATACAAGTGAATGGTTAGCTAAATCATTACGATACCTTTGAGAAAGAATTTGAAATACTTTCATTCTTCCGATTGTGTGCTCAATTTTTATTCGTTGTTTGGATAATTCTCTATTAAATTGTTTCTGTTCTAAGGTTAATTCTTTCCCTTTTGGTTTTTTATTAGGCACAGTTATCCCTTCAGCTCTAAAGTAACCCAAGTCTGAAATTGGTTTTGTATTTCTTGCATAGGTTAAATGGGATTCATCATATAACTTTTTGTAATGTTTACTTCCTGGAACAGAACGACTTACGGTTAATATCCTCCCGTTAGGGGCTATGGTTAGTTGATTTTTGATAGTATGCTTTTTCTTCTTTCCAGAGTAGAATTTCTTCTGCTGTTTCTTTGACCGTCTGATTTGTTGTTCGGTGGCATCCAGGATAAAGATGTTCAATAATTGTTCTTCCGTTAACTCCTCTTCCGATAGCTTTACTCTTTGAGCAGGTCTTCTAAAGATTTTTGCTAATTGTGGTTGCAGATAAGTTAATTGTCGTGATACATTGCAATTATGTAACCCAAAGATGAGTCCTAAAAACTCTTGTGAGACATATATTCTATAATACATCAACAACATGAGCAGTTGATTTGGTAAATCTAAATCTTTTTGTCTGCCGCCACCTTGTTTTCTGATTTTTTTTGATTTGAATAATCTTTTCGCCTCGGCTGCTTCGTATAAGGGGGTTACTTGCTTGAGTAATTCGTTAAATTTTTCTATGGTAATTCCGGTCAACGACCTAAATAATTTTTGTCTCTTTTTTATGGTTACTAAAGGATTTGTTTTCACTATTTCTTTGCCGCTTTATTCTTAAAATTGCTTCTTCATATTTAAGATTTTCTTTGTTCCCTGACAACTCTTATTTTGCAGATGCTCTAATAGACAATAATGAGTAAGGAATAATGAATGTCGAAGTGAATGCAATCCGTATTATAACTTCATCATTCAAAATTCCTTGTTTGATATTCATTGTGCATTTTTCCCTTCCCGTCGGTTTCTCTGCCGGCAATGTAGCGGGCAGGTAGTTTTTTCTTGAGCAAAGTTTTGTGAAAGATGTAGTTCCTTTTTCATCCTTTTGATGGATTGATTTTAGTACCAAATAGATTCATCTTGGCTTAAACATAGGTTTATATTATGGCAAAGATGGATAAAAAAAGGGAACTAAAGGCAGCTAAAAAAACGTCCCCCACGAAAATTAAATTGAAGGCGGCAGAGGAAGTTAGTGAATTCGCAGAAAATATTATCAACACTTTGCGGGAGCCTTTACTTGTCCTGGACAAAGATTTAAGAGTAGTTAAAGCCAGCCGTTCATTTTTCGATTTCTTCGAAGTAAGTTCAGATGAAACTATTGGAAACCTTATCTATGATCTGGGAAATCATCAGTGGAATATTCCTAAACTGAGAGAATTGTTAGAGACAATCCTTCCTGAAAAAGCTACGTTCGACAACTATGAAGTTGAGCATGACTTTTCTACTATCGGAAAACGCATCATGCTTTTGAATGCGAGGCAGATTGAAAGAGCTTTTGGAAAAGAGAAGATCATTCTCCTTGCCATTGAAGATATTACCGAACGTAAGGAAATAGAAACCGGTCTGGAAAAAACCCGCAAAGAACTTGCAGTAATTAAAAAATCTGCAGATGAATTGGGTGAATTCGCTGAGAACATAATCAACACGGTGAGGGAACCTTTACTTGTCCTGGACAAAGATTTAAGAGTAGTTAAAGCCAGCCGTTCATTTTATGATTTCTTCAAAGTAAGCTCAGATGAAACAATAGGAAAACTTATCTACGATCTGGGAAATCACCAATGGGATATTCCTAAACTGAGAGAACTGTTAGAAACAATTCTTCCCGAAAAAGCAACGTTCGATAACTATGAAGTTGAGCATGACTTTTT
Organism: Ignavibacteria bacterium CG1_02_37_35; assembly: GCA_001871325.1. GTDB lineage: Bacteria > Bacteroidota > Ignavibacteria > Ignavibacteriales > Ignavibacteriaceae > UBA1563. The sequence continues at coordinate 25,540 of MNVA01000237.1, read as the reverse complement.
TACTATCGGGAAACGCATCATGCTCTTAAATGCACGCCAAATTGAAAGAGCCTTCGGGAAAGAAAAAATAATTCTTCTTGCAATTGAAGACATCACCGGGCGTAAGGAGATCGAGACCGGTCTGGAAAAAACCCGAAAAGAACTTGTGGTGATCAAAAAATCTGCGGATGAAGTAAGTGAATTCGCTGAAAACTTGATCAACACTATACGCGAACCTTTAATTGCTCTGGATAAAGATTTACGAGTAGTGAAAGCCAGCCGTTCATTCTATGATTTCTTTAAAGTAAATTCCGATGAAACAATCGGAACGCTCATCTATGATTTGGGAAATCACCAATGGAATATTCCTAAATTGAGAGAACTGTTAGAGACAATCCTTCCCGAAAAAGCAACGTTCGATAACTATGAAGTAAAACATGACTTTTCTACCATCGGAAAACGCATCATGCTTTTAAATGCCCGGCAGATTGAAAGAGCCTTCGGTAAAGAAAAAATAATTCTTCTTGCCATCGAGGATATCACTGAACGGAAAAAGATAGAAACCGGACTGGAAAATACCCGAAAAGAACTTGTAGTGATTAAAAAATCTGCGGATGAAGTTAGTGAATTTGCTGAAAACTTGATCAATACGGTACGGGAACCTCTGCTCGCTCTTGATCAAGATTTAAGGGTAGTTAAAGCCAGCCGTTCTTTCTATGATTTCTTCAAAGTAAATTCCGATGAGACCATAGGAACGCTTATCTATGATCTGGGAAATCACCAATGGAATATTCCTAAATTGAGAGAACTGTTAGAAACAATCCTTCCCGAAAAGACCACTTTCGATAACTATGAAGTAAAGCATGACTTTTCTACAATCGGAAAACGCATCATGCTTTTGAATGCCCGGAAAATTCAAAGAGGAACGGGGAAAGAACAAATCATTCTGCTCGCTATTGAGGATATCACCGAACGTAAAAAAAATGAGAACGAACTTTCAAAAGCAAAAGCAGAAGCCGAACGCGCAAATGTTGCAAAGAGCGAGTTCCTTTCACGCATGAGTCACGAACTCAGAACTCCCATGAACTCGATCTTAGGTTTTGCGCAATTGATGGATATGAAAGAACCGGATCCTGCCCACAAAGAAGGTGTGAATCAAATCTTGAAAAGTGGAAAGCATCTTTTAGATTTAATAAATGAAGTGCTCGATATGGCAAGAATTGAATCTGGAAAACTGACAGTTTCACCTGAGCCGGTTGAGATTTTCGGTGTTATTTTGGAAACGATTGATATTGTTCGTCATCTCGCCGAGGAGCATCAGATAACGCTCGAATCAGATGTTTCAACAGATAAAAAACTCTTTATAAGAGCAGATCACCAGCGTTTGAAGCAAGTACTTTTAAATTTAATTAATAATGCGGTCAAATATAATCGGCAGGGAGGTTCAGTGAAGGTTCAGTGCAGTGGGAGGCGGGAAGTTGGCGGTTCACTGTCGGCAGTCCAAGGGCAGCAGAAAACTGAAGAGGGGAAAAAAGATAACGTAATAAGAATTAGCGTAATTGATACGGGGCAGGGTATTGCTCAAGAACATTTAGAAAAACTTTTTAACCCGTTCGAGCGGATTGGCGCAGAAAGAACAGAAACAGAAGGCACCGGACTCGGATTAGCCATTTCTAAAAAATTGATTGATGCAATGAATGGAAAAATTGGCGTAGAAAGTGAAGTCGGTAAAGGAAGCACTTTTTGGATCGAGCTTCCACAGACGGAAAGTCCGCAGGTTTACTACGAACGAACAAGGGAAATAATTAAACCGGAAACAGCGATAAAACAGAATAGCGGAACGATCTTGTATATCGAAGATAATCTCTCAAACATTCAATTAGTTGAGCAAATTTTAGAAGCATATCGCCCATCAATTAAATTAATGACGAATATGTATGGTAGAAATGCCGTTCAGTTTGCAATTGATTACAAACCGGATTTAATTCTGCTTGATCTTAACCTTCCGGACATTCATGGCAGTATCGCTTTAAAGCTCTTGCAGGAAGAACCGAGAACCGCAGAAACACCGGTTATTATTCTAAGTGCAGATGCAGTAACAAAACAGATCGAGCAATTAATTGAAGCCGGGGCTAAAGATTATCTCATTAAACCGATTGATGTAGTGCAGTTTTTAAAAGTAGTAGATAAGTTTTTAAGTAAGGAAAATTGAGTAGGAAGTCTGACTACTAAAAAAAAATTATGATAGATTCAACTTTAAAAAACGCCAATATCCTAATCGTGGATGATCAACAGGCTAACATTGATATTCTTGTTGGACTCCTAGAGCTGAAAGGTTACACAAATATCAAAACAATAACCGATTCGCGTCTGGCAGTCAGTTCGTTCAAAGAGTTCAAGCCTGATTTACTTTTACTTGATCTCATGATGCCGTACTTAAATGGTTTTCAAGTAATGGAACAATTGGGGGAACTTGTTCCAGCCGGAGTTTATTTTCCAATACTTGTACTGACTGCCGATATTACTACCGAGGCGAAACTACGGGCTCTCGGCAGCGGCGCAAAAGACTTTCTTACTAAACCATTAGATTTAATAGAAGTTGATCTTCGTATTAAGAATATGCTGCTCTCCCGCTTCCTTCATCAACAAGTACAGAATGAGAATCAAATTTTAGATGGAATTGTTAAAGAACGAACGCTCGAGCTAGAAAAGACAATCGTTCAGTTGAGCTCCGCTAAAGATAAAGCCGAAGAGATGAACCGTGTGAAAAGTTATTTCTTTGCCAACATGAGTCACGAATTGAGAACGCCTTTAATTTCCATAATCGGGTTTGCCGATCTACTCAAAAAAGAAATAACAAATAAAGAGCATCTTGAATTAGTAAACTATATAGCTGAAGGAGGAAGGCGATTAAATGAAACGGTAAGCGGCATCTTAGATTTGACCAATCTTGAAACCGAACAATCATTTCTAATGCTTAAGCCCGCCAATCTTGTAGAAGAAATTAATAGAAAGATTCCTTCTTTCAGGCAGATGACACAACACAAAAACTTATTTCTAAAAACGGATCTCGCAGATAAATATCTTGAATCTTACCTTGATAGCGAACTCTTTGGTAAAGCGCTATATCACCTTGTGAACAACGCTATTAAGTTTACCAACGAAGGAGGAATTCTTATTGCTCTCAATCTTGCTCAAAAATACAACCGGGACTGGGCGGTAATACGAATAATTGATACCGGCACTGGAATTCCAAAAGAAAATCTCGGAAAAATTTTCCAGGCATTTAGGCAATCCAGCGAAGGGCTAAACCGTGAACATGAAGGAACGGGTCTTGGATTAACTATCACAAAAAAAATTATAGATTTGATGAAAGGGTTTATTGAAGTAGAAAGTGAAATCGGCAAAGGTTCTATCTTTTCAATTTGGCTTCCGACCGCGTTAGATGAAAGTAAAATTCAAAGCATGGTTGAATCGGAGAGGAGAGAGGTTAAGATTAAACCTCCAACCAATCAAGATGCCGCACTTCTTCAAATTCTATTGGTTGAAGATAACTCTGCCAACCGGATTTTAATAAAAAGAATGTTGGACCCTGCGGCAAAAGTTACAGAAGCAGAAAATGGAATAACATGGATATCCATTGCATCACAAAAACTCTTTGATTTAATTCTGATGGACATAAATTTAGGATTTGGAATTGATGGAATTGAAACCATGAACCGGATTAGGAAAATTCAAGGTTATACTACCGTTCCGATAATTGCTCTTACCGCTTATGCAATGCCCGGCGATAGAAAAACATTTCTTGAAAAAGGATTTGATGAGTACATCAATAAACCTTTCTTAATGCATGAGCTTTTAGCGTTGACCAAAACTGTTTTGAAAAAGGAGATATTTTGCAAATAATACATTCAGTACTTCTTATTCCTACTTTAAATTTATTTAACAAAAAGGGAAACAACCATGCTTAATTCAACATTAAAAAATGCAAACATACTGATTATAGATGACCAACAAGCCAATATAGATGTTCTTACGAGTCTGCTTGAATTTAAGGAGTATACAAATCTTAAAACAACAACAGATTCGCGTTTGGTAGTCAGTTTGTTCAAAGAATTTGAACCTGATTTGATTTTGCTCGACTTGATGATGCCTCACATTGATGGTTTTCAGATTTTAGAACTGTTAAAAGAACTCATTCCTAACAGTACGTATCTGCCGATACTCGTGCTTACCGCCGATGTAACCCAGGATGCAAAACAAATTGCTCTTGCCGGCGGCGCAAGCGATTTTCTTTCAAAACCGTTTGACCTGATAGAAGTTGATCTTCGCATAAAAAATCTGATTCATACGCGCTACCTTCACCAACAAGTAGAAAATTACAATAAACTGTTAGAAATAAAAGTGAAGGAACGAACCAGAGAACTTGAAACAACTTTAGATGAATTGATCAGAGAAAAAGAAAAAGTTGAAAAGTCAGATAAATTGAAATCCGAATTCCTTCATCAGATGTCACTCGAAATGAGCTCTCCTACGAACGCGGTATTGAGCTTTGCAAATGTATTAAAAGAGAAAATGTCAGGGAAAATAACCCCGGAACTTTTGGAATATTTTAATGGAATTGATGCCGCCGGTCAAGGTTTAATCAGAACTGTTGATTTGGTTTTGAGTGTTTCTGAAATGCAGATTAGTACGAATAAACCTTTCTTTGATGAATTCGATTTTGTTAAAGAAATTATTACCAAACTCATTGACGAGAATAAGAAAGCGATAGAAGACAAGGGACTAAAATTAAATTTCTTCTCCACTCTTCCGGAAGCAGTGATCGTGGGCGATCAAAACAGCATCTACCAAATATTTGTGAATTTACTTGGTAACGCCGTAAAGTACACTAAAACAGGAGACATCTCAATTTATATTTCAAAAAATGAACAGGGAATAGAGGTGAGCATGGAAGATACCGGCATCGGTATCTCGGAAGAATTTATGGAAGCGATGTTTCATCCCCTTAATCAAGATGAAGGCGGAGACGCGAATAAATATGAGGGGAACCGCTTAGGATTTACTCTTGTAAAAAAATATTGCGATTTAAACGGAATAGGTCTTTCGCTTATAAAAAAATATTGCGATTTGAACAAAATAGCGATGACTTTGATATCAAAGAAAGATGCCGGGACTAAGTTTACTTTGGTATTTACACGGACAAAATAATTGCAGTAAGGTAACTTTTAAAATTGGCTCAACCCCTGCTTTAAAGAACTAATCCCTTTTTCATCCTTTTGACCGATTGATTCCTTCCAGGCAACTTGCGATAATGAAAACGTAAATAAACCAAATAACTTCCGGAAATAGGAAAATGATACTCGTCAGCATTTCTTCCACCGAAGAAAAATTTGTTATCAAATTAAAACACAAAATTTATTTTGTGGTTGAAAAGAAATTCAAACAGGCAAAACCGTTACACAAACGAACGATTTATGTTTTTGTTCAATTATTCTTTTCAACCGTAAGAATGATTTATAAAGAATTATTCATGAAGCCGCGCGCATGAAGATTTTAATGGTGTACCCTATGTATCCCGATACATTTTGGAGCTTTAAACATGCTCTGAAATTTGTATCCAAGAAAGCAAGTTTCCCCCCGTTGGGGCTTTTAACCGTAGCGGCAATTCTGCCCGAAGATTGGTGTAAAAAGCTAATTGACATGAATGCGAAGAAGTTGAAAGACGATGATATTCTTTGGGCAGATTTTGTTTTTATAAGCGCCATGTCTATACAAAGTGAATCCGCCAATGAAGTGATACAAAGATGTAAAAAGTTAAACGCAAAAATTGTTGCCGGGGGACCATTATTTACCAGCCATCCCGAACAGTATCAAACTATTGATCATCTTGTTCTTAATGAAGCCGAGATTACTCTTCCCCATTTTTTAAGCGATCTGAACAATGGAAGTACAAAACATAAATACACCTCGCAAGATTGGGCTGATATTACAACAACTCCCTTGCCTCTCTGGGATCTTATTTCGATGAAGAATTATACTTCCATGAATGTGCAGTATTCACGCGGTTGTCCTTATGATTGCGATTTTTGCGATATCACCGTGCTTTACGGCAGAAGACCCCGAACTAAATCAAATGAACAAGTGATAGCCGAATTAGATGCGTTATATTTTACCGGCTGGCGGGGTTCTGTTTTTTTTGTTGATGATAATTTCATCGGCAACAAAGGGAAATTGAAAAACGAAATTCTGCCGGCAATTATTGAGTGGAATGAGAAAAGGAAACATCCCTTTTTCTTTAACACGGAAGTATCTATCAATCTTGCAGATGACGATAAGTTGTTGCAGCTCATGGTTAAAGCGGGATTTGAAGCTGTGTTTGTCGGAATCGAAACTCCGAATGAAGAAAGCCTGCTTGAGTGTAATAAAACACAGAATAGAAACCGTGACCTGATTGCAAGTATCAGGAAAATTCAAGCGAATGGTCTGGAAGTTCAGGGTGGTTTTATTGTTGGGTTTGATAACGATCCACCGACAATTTTTGATAAACTTACAACCTTTATCCAGGAAAGTGGAATTGTAACCGCAATGGTAGGCTTATTGAATGCCCCTCAAGGAACCAAACTGCAAAAAAGACTGCTGAATGAAGGAAGAATGTTAAGCAATTTTACCGGAAACAATACTGATTTTTCGATCAATTTTATTCCTCAGATGAATTCAGAAGCCCTCATGACCGGGTATAAAAAAATTCTGAGTACGATCTATTCACCGAAATATTTTTATGAGCGGGTAAGGCGTTTCTTGAAGGATTTTGAACCGAGAAATCATAAAATTTTTCATCTGGATGCGAATTACATTCTTGCACTTTTTAAATCAATGTTCAAACTCGGGGTTATCGGCGAAGAAAGAATTTATTACTGGAGACTTTTTTTCTGGTCATTGTTCCGCAAGCCGCAGTTGTTTCCTTTGGCAATACAGTTTACGATTTACGGCTCCCATTTCAGAAAAGTATCCAATACTTTTTATTAAAATAATTTACAAGCGTTCAATCGCTCCGGGAACGATTGATAAATTAGTGCACCGGTAAAATTTTCAGAACAATTAATAAACTTGAGTGAACGATGGAACTATCAACATTTTTACTAACTATTCTTTCAATGCTTATAATAGCTAATATCATTTATGGATTAATTCTTTACCCTGAATTGAAGGAGATTGACGAAAATATCAATAAGGATTTATAAATACTTTTATACGGTAAAATTATTTTGAAGGTGAAATAGTCATGTTCATGCCAACTTAAGAGATGCATCATAAAAGCAAGTTAACTTATAACAGCCGCTTTTACAGAAATTTTATTTAGACATGCTCAACCGCCAAAGAAAACAGATACCTCCAAACAATGAGCGGAGCATAATTAAAAACCAATTCGAACCTTTTATGAGGTTACAAAAATTAAGAGAGAGATCTTCAACTTGAAAAAAAATTTAACAAGTCACAGCATTAACCGGATTGCATTTGTAGGGAACTATTCGCCGCGCCAATGCGGGATTGCTACATTTACAACCGATCTATGTGAAGCCATTGCTTTACAATACAGTAAAACAACGTGCATCGCAATGCCGGTAAACGATGTGGCAGCCGGTTATGAGTACCCGGCAAGGGTCCGCTTTGAACTTACAGAGAAAGATATCAATTCTTACTTGAGAGCCTCGGATTTTTTAAATATCAACAACGTTGATCTGGTTTGCCTGCAATTCGAATATGGAATATTCGGCGGGAAAGCAGGAAGCCACATCCTGGCGCTCTTACGCGGATTACGTATGCCCATTGTTACAACTCTGCACACCATACTAAAAACCCCTGACACTGATCAGCGTCGGGTATTGGAAGAAGTAGCGGCAATATCAGATCGCTTGGTGGTTATGAGTGAACGCGGTTCTGAATTTTTGCAAAAAATTTATAACGTATCACCGGAAAAGATTGATCTGATTCCGCACGGTATTCCCGATGTGCCGTTTGTTGATCCAAGTTTTAATAAAGATTTGTTTGGTGTTGAAGGGAAAATCGTCTTGCTAAGTTTTGGTTTGCTCTCATCGAGTAAAGGGATCGAAACGGTTATTTCTGCATTACCCGATATTGTTTCCCGTTATCCCGACGTAGTTTATATTGTTGTTGGAGCGACCCATCCACATGTTATTCAAAATGAAGGGGAAACTTACCGCCTGTCTTTGCAATGGTTAGCTCAACAGAAAGGGGTGGAAAGTAATGTCATCTTTTATAACCGCTTTGTCAGTTTGGAAGAACTTGTTGAGTTCATAAGTGCAGCGGATATTTATATTACTCCTTATCTCAACGAGGCACAGATAACATCCGGAACTCTGGCTTATACATTAGGAGCCGGTAAAGCAATTATTTCAACACCCTATTGGTATGCTCAAGAAATTCTTTCCGAAGGACGCGGTGTGCTGGTCCCCTTCCGCGATCCGGCTGCGTTGGCTGAGCAAGTAATAAACTTATTAGACAATGAATCCGAACGGCAGGCAATGCGTAAGCGCGCTTATCTGTTTGGACGCACGATGATTTGGTCTGAAGTGGCGCAACGTTATATGGAAAGTTTTAAACGTGCGCGGGCAGAACGTCGTCATTACATCCCGCCAGGATTTATTGCAAAAGCGCTGGACAAATATCCCGGTGAACTTCCTCCCCTAAAACTCGATCATTTAAATCATCTAACGGATTATACCGGAATTTTACAACATTCCCTTTTTACGGTGCCTAACTATTCACACGGTTATACCACCGATGATAATGCACGTGCGCTTTTAGTAAAAATTCTCCTGGATAAACTTGGCAGCCACCAGAGATTGGGGTTTGCCTCCCGATATCTTTCCTTTTTAGGATTTGCCTTCAACGATCAGACTAAACGTTTTCGAAATTTTATGGACTATCAACACAATTGGTTGGAAGAAAATGGTTCGGATGATAGCCAGGGGCGCTCTCTTTGGGCTTTAGGAACGGTCTTAAATCATTCTAATGCTCTGGCACTAAAAGGGATGGCGGGCTGGCTGTTCGAACAATCGCTCCCCTCTATTCTTTTAACTACAAGTCCCCGTGCCTGGGCATTTGCTTTGATCGGCATTGATGAGTATTCACAAAAGTTTGCCGGTGACCGAAGAGCAAGTCAGGTGCGTGTTGAATTGGCTGAACGACTCCTGAAATTATACCAGGATAATCGTTCTGAAGAATGGCGTTGGTTTGAAGATACTCTTTCATACTGCAATGCTGCCTTACCTCATGCTCTGCTCACCTGCGGCAAATCAATTCCTAACGGTGCAATGACCGATGCAGGGTTGGAGTCGTTAAAATGGCTTTGTGATTTAAAGCGTTCAAACCAGGGGCATTTTGTTCCAATTGGATCAAATGGTTTTTATAAAAAAGGGGGCGAGAAAGCTCGTTTTGATCAGCAGCCTGTCGAGGCACAAGCAATGGTATCGGCTTGTCTCGAAGCGTTCAGAATTACCGGGGACAAATTTTGGAACAAAGAAGCTCACCGTGCATTTGAATGGTTCCTTGGGCGTAACGATTTGAATCTTTCTGTTTACGACCCAACAACCGGCGGGTGCCGCGACGGTTTGCATTCAGACCATCTTAACGAGAATCAAGGCGCGGAATCAACTTTAGCTTTTCTCCAATCTTTGTTGGAACTGCGTTTAGCCGAACAAGCACAATTATCTATGGAAGTAGCAGTAAAATGATTAAGCAATAATGCGCAGTAACCGAATGGTTGAAGGTTGAGTTTTGATGATTGATGCAATGGTAATAAAGCGCCAAAAATATCTTGACACAAAAAACAAAAAGTTAAACAACAATACTATAAAGCAACATAACAGTTAAAGGAGCTAAAATGAATCGAAAAGTCGGTTTGTGGATTGACCACAATGAAGCAGTGATCGTAAGTATCACGGGTACTCTGGGAGAGGTTAAATCAATTCCATCAGAAATTGAGAAATATGTTAGATTCTCTGATGGAGCTCAAAAAATCTCAGCGGAGGAAATGAGCAATAGACGGGTTACAAATCGTCTGAAAAAATATTATGATGAGGTAATTTCGCTGGTGAGTGATGCAGAGTCTCTTCTGATCGTCGGACCGGATGAGGCAAAAATTGAATTTAAAAAACGTTTTGAAAGGGGAAAGCGAAACGGGCGAGTCATTAATCTTGAGACTGCGGACAATATGACCGAACCACAAATTGCTGCAAAAGTCAGAGGATATTATTCAACTTAGATTTCAACTAAATTTTATCACAAACGGACGATGGAACATAGTTTGAAAACATCTGATAAACATTTAAGCATCCCTACTGATGGAGTTCCACATTTAAATTCAATTAAATGCTCTGGGTTGGAATTTATTCATTTTGCGAAACGATTAAAAGATGGAAACCTTTTTAAGTACGTAACATCGGGGATAGTAGGAATCATCGGGGCGGCGATTATTTTGTCCCTTACTTACCGGTACGGCGCCGGTCTGACCCCTGATTCGGCGGCTTATCTATCCGCCGCAAGTAACTTAGCGGAAGACAACGGCTTTCTAACCTATAACGGTTTGCATTTGGTTATTCAGCCACCGCTCTATTCAATCATCTTAGCAGTCATAAAAAAAACAACCTTAGTAGATCCGCGAATCGCGGCAGGTTATTTAAATGCAGTTCTTTTCGGGTTTATAATTTATCTCTCCGGTTTATTGTTGTTAAGGTACTTGAATTCATTTGCGTTAGTATTTTTAGGAATAGTATCGGTTCTTCTTTCGTACACGCTTATTCAAGCTTCTTTTATGGTTTTGTCTGAACTCCTTTTTATTTTTTTGGTACTACTGTTTCTTTATTATTTTGGAAAATATCAAATGAAGGGGGACTTTATTTCGTTGTTCCTTTTCTCGGCTTCAGCTTCTTTGGCTTGTCTTACCCGGTACACCGGTGTCATTATGATTGCAGCGGGTATTCTCAGTGTTGTGTTTTGGTCGAAGAATTCGAATAAAGAAAAGTTTTGGCATTCCGTTATCTTCTTACTTATAACGGTTTTGCCGATCTCTCTTTGGATTATAAGAAATTATTTCATTTCGGGAACACTTGTCGGGTTAAGAGCCTCATCTTCTTATACACTATTTGAAAATTTTAGTTTTCTTTACAAGACAGTTCTCCCCTGGTATTTGCCGTTGAATTTGACCGGGATTTCTTTCATTTTAATTTTACTACTTCCGGTAATTTGGATTTTTTTCAAATCATCGGGACACATATCTTGGAACGGAGATGGCATCAAACTCATTGGTCCGAGTCTCCTTTTTGTATTATTGTATGCAGGGATCATTCTTATTTCATCAACGACTACCGCCTATGACCGGATTTCCGATAGACTACTTTCTCCGATCTATATTCCCATGCTTTTCATTTTGTTTTTTATTGCAGAGAGAGTTCTCATATGGTTAAGAGAGAAGACTCATCTAAAATCAATTACTTTGTTCGTTGTTATCGGTATTGTACTACTGATGAGCTTCCCGGTTAAGAAAACGATCCGAGTTACTGAACAGTTTATCTTGCAAGCCGGATGGGGTTTCAGCTCTCAAGAATGGAGGGAAAACAGAACGATAAAATATCTGAATCAGCATAAGCATCTGGGGAAAAGTTATACCCTCTACAGCAATGAACCGGAAGCGGTTTATATTTTAACGTGTTTAACAACCAAATGCAGTCCGCCAAAAAGATTTTACAACTCACCCCAACTTTTTGATATTACGGGGAATCCAAAAGAAAGTTGGAGAAAAGGAGAAGATGTCTGTCTCGTTTGGTTAACTAACTCCACCCGAAGCTACCTTTTTTCCATTGATGAACTGCAAAAACATATCAGCATGACCAAAATTGCGAGCCTTAAAGACGGGAAAATTTATACTTTTCTCATCAAATAAGAGGGTTGTGCGTAATTTAGGATAAAATAAAATCTCATCCCTTTTTCATCCTTTTGGACTATTTTTTTATCTCCCCGATTTGTTTATACTTAATTGAGATTTCTTAAAAAAAAGGATCTTTTCTAAAAAGCTGTTTTGCGCTGATGAAAGATAAATATTCGGTGTGAAGCAAAATTATAACAAATTTTATTCCTTGGAAGAGGAATAACAATATATTGGATAAAAATATTATGGCAAAAAAGGAAGCGCAAATTCAACGAAAAGTTCTCCCAAAATCCCCAACAAGTATCCAAGGATTTGATGAGATCACAGGAGGAGGATTACCGAAAGGAAGACCGACGCTTGTATGTGGAGGCGCGGGATGCGGAAAAACTCTTTTTGCGATGGAATTTCTCGTGCGCGGCGCTACGATTTATAATGAGCCGGGTGTATTTATTTCATTCGAGGAAACCGCAAAAGAACTTACGGCAAATGTTGCTTCCTTAGGATTCGATCTGGATCATCTGGTTGAGCAAAAAAAGATTTGGCTTGAACACATTGATGTTGAAAGGGGTGAAATCGAACAGACCGGTGAATATGATTTGAAAGGGTTGTTTGTTCGTATTCATAGTGCAATTGAAAGCATCGGAGCTAAGCGAGTTGTGCTGGATACTATTGAATCACTCTTTACGGTTCTGCCTAACGCTGCTATTGTTCGTACAGAACTGCGGCGGTTATTCGGCTGGTTGAAAAAGAAAGGTGTTACGGCGATAGTCACCGGAGAACGGGGCAATGGCACGCTAACACGGCAAGGATTGGAAGAGTATGTTTCCGATTGCGTCATTCTTCTCGATCATCGCGTGATTGATCAATCGTCCATTCGACGGCTGCGCATTGTAAAATATCGCGGCTCAACCCATGGTACGAACGAGTATCCTTTTCTAATTGATGAAGATGGTTTTTCTGTGTTACCTGTTACTTCTTTAGGGTTAGATTACTTCTCTTCGTTTGAGAGAATTTCAACTGGAATTCCGCGTCTTGACACTATGCTTTCCGGTAAAGGTTATTACCATGGAAGTACAATCCTCGTTTCAGGCACTGCCGGAACAGGCAAAACGAGCATCGCAGCGCAATTTGTTGAAGCGGCGTGTAAAAGGGGTGAACGGGTTCTCTTTTTTACTTACGAAGAATCCCCAAATCAGATTGAGCGTAATATGAGTTCAATAGGAATAAATTTAGAACCCTGGAGGAAAAAGGGATTGTTAAAGTTTCATGCGACACGACCGACACTCTACGGTTTAGAAAATCATTTAACCACGAGTATTAACCTAATCAATAAATTTGTCCCGGACATCGTTATCCTCGATCCTATTAATGCGTTTGTGTTAGGAGAAAATCAAACGGAAGTAAATACAATGTTAGTGCGCCTTGTAGATTTTTTAAAGATGAAGAGGATCACTGCCTTTTTTACGAATCTTGCTTCTGCCGATACCAATATGGAGAACACCGATACCTATATTTCATCTTTGATAGATACCTGGCTGCTGCTGCGTGATATTGAAATTGGCGGCGAACGGAACAGAGGTTTGTATATTCTTAAATCGCGCGGTATGGCACATTCAAATCAAATTCGCGAGTTCAAACTAACCAACAATGGAATTGAATTGCTTGATGTTTATGTTGGTCCGGAAGGCGTATTGACCGGCTCGGCGCGGTTATCGCGTGAGACCAAAGACCAGGCGGAACAATTATTGCGTCAACAGGAAATTGCCCGAAAACAATTTGGAATTGAGCGGAAGAGGGAATCAATGGAAGCTCAGATCGTTGTACTCCGTTCTGAATTTGAAGCTGAAAAATCTGAGGCGCTAAAAGTTATCGGAATTGAAACGGCAATAAATGAACGCTTCTCTGTAGACAAGGAAAAGATGGCTAAAAGCCGGGCGGGAGATGTTGAAACAAAAAAGGTGAAAAAGAAAAAGTTATAAAAATTAAGTGGTTCTCAGAGAGTAAAAGAGCACTAATTAATTCGGAGAAGATTGTTTTTAGAGGATTAAATTGTTAGTTTTCCATAAGATGAATTTACGTTCAAAGAATATGTTTCACCTTTACAAAAATCAGCGATACCGTAAACGGTATCGCTGGTCGAAAAAATCATCGTAAACGATGATGCTAAAAATGTATTCCGCTTTAGCGGAATTTATTCGTGTAGCACAATCCATTTATGGCTGTGCGGTTATTATCCCGTCGGAAAGGCAGGTTGTTTTTGTATCTGGAAATTTGTGGCGTTTTGCGCCATTCCATCATCCATCAAAATTAAACCATGCGGGTTACCGTGCTATAATACTTATATGAGTTTACAATGAAGAAGACAATTCCCAAGCGGTCACCGGTCAAAAAAAAGAAGAATGCCGGAGCAATATCATTTTCAAATAATCCGTTTTATGTGGTTGGTATTGGGGCGTCAGCGGGCGGCTTAGAGGCTCTCGAAAGATTTTTTGGAAGTATGCCTGAGAGTACCGGTATGGCTTTTATCGTCGTGTCCCATTTAGATCCAACGCATATTAGCATTATGCCTGAGCTTATTCAAAAATCTACTAAGATGAAATTATTTCAAGCTGAAGACGGAATGGTCATTCACCCTGATCATGTCTATGTCGCTCCGGCTAATCGGGATTTAGGAATACTCCACGGAACGATCCAACTCATAGAACCTCTTGAAGCGCATGGCTTCCGGCTTCCCATAGATTTTTTTTTCAACTCACTCTCTGCGGATCTGAGAGAAAAAGCTATTTGTATAATTCTTTCCGGTATGGCTTCAGACGGGAGCGCAGGGTTAAAAGCAGTGAAGAATGGATTAGGGATGGTAATGGTTCAGGATCCAAAATCAGCAAAGTTTGACGGTATGCCGAGCAGCGCCATTAAAACCGGTTTAGCCGATTACATCCTTCCTCCCGAAGGAATGCCTGATCAGTTAATAAAATATATTTCTCAAAAAGGTAATGGATTATTTTTAGAGAGAGCAAATACTTCTAGTAAAATTCCCGATACCTTTCAAAAAATTTTCATTCTGCTTCGAACTCACACCGGACACGACTTTTCCCTCTACAAACAAAATACGATCTACCGCCGGGTAGAAAGAAGAATGAACGTTGCTCAATTGGATACTGTTCCAAATTATATCCGTCTCCTCCAGGAAAACCCGGCAGAAATTGAAAGTTTGTTTAAGGAACTCTTAATAGGAGTAACAAATTTTTTCAGAGATCGCGAATCTTTTGAGAAATTAAAGATTGTATTATCAGGCATAATAAAAAATAAATCGGAGAATGAGCAGATAAGAATTTGGGTGCCCGGATGTTCTACCGGGGAAGAAGCATACTCCATTGCAATTACTTTACGGGAATGTATGGATGAAGCAAAGAAATTTTTCAACGTGCAGATATTTGCAACTGATATTGATAGCAACGCAATTGAAAAAGCCCGGCTTGGCACATTTTCAGGAATTGAAACAGACGTTGGTAAAGAACGCTTGAAGCGCTTTTTTACTTCAAATGGGAATATATTTCATATTCGAAAAGAAATAAGAGAAATGCTGATCTTCGCACCGCAAAGCGTAATCAAAGACCCTCCGTTTACGAAGCTCGATCTGATCTCGTGCCGCAATCTTTTAATTTATTTAAATACCGAATTACAGAAAAAGATAATCCCTATTTTCCATTATAGCCTTTTGCCAAACGGAATACTTTTCCTCGGTTCATCGGAAACGATCAGCGGGTTTGTTGATCTCTTTTCAATGGCAGATAAAAAATGGAAAATTTACAAAAGAAGAGATTCCATCTACTCGGCACAGTCGATCGTAGAATTCCCGATCTCGCGGGCGATAGCAAAAACTAATGAGATTATTATGAACAAGACCGAAGTAAAAAACATTACCCGGATAGCGGAAAAGGTTATTCTGCAAAGCTATTCGCCAAATTGTGTGATCGTAACCGAACATGGAGAAATAATTTATATTCATGGAAGAACCGGCAAATACCTTGAGCTTACTCATGGTGAAGCCAAGATGAATATTTTTGAAATGGCGCGCGAAGGATTACAACAAGAACTTCCTGCATTGATCAGAAAAGTTTTAGCAAGCAGAAAATCGCTAACTGCAACAGGTTTAAAGATAAAAACTAACGGCAGCTTCCAATTAGTAAATCTGACTGTTAGACCGATCAAAGAACCGGCGATGGAAGGTGCATTGCTGCTCATTTTTGAGGAGGTACTACCGGAGGAAAAAATGCCGGTTTCCCAAAAAGTTCATTATGAAAAAAAATCAGAAAAAATCATCACAGAGCTTGAACACGAATTAAAATCTACCAAAGAAAATTTGCGGTCAACCATTGAAGAATTGGAAACTTCCAATGAGGAGCTTAAATCTACCAACGAGGAGATGCAGTCTACTAACGAGGAGATGCAAAGTTCTAATGAAGAAATGGAAACTTCCAAAGAAGAATTACAGTCGCTAAATGAAGAATTAATTACGGTAAACACCGAGCTTCAAAATAAGAATGATGAATTATCAGTCATTAATAACGATATGAAAAACCTGTTAGACAGCATTGATATTCCGACCATCTTTCTTGATAATAATTTATGTATTAAAAGATTTACGCATCACGCAACAAAGGTTATCAACCTTATTCCTTCCGACATTGGACGACCGATAAACCACATCGCAACAAATCTTAAATATGAAAAATTTATTGAGGATGCGAAAGAAGTTTTGGCGACTCTTGTTTATAAAGAAATTGAGTTACAAACCAATGACGGCGTTTGGTACCAAATGCGGATATTACCTTACCGGACGACAAGCAATATTATTGATGGTCTTGTGGTAACGTTTACCCATATTCACAAATTAAAATCTGCTTACCAGGAGATCCATAAGTTAAATCAAGAAGTTCAGCTTGCGCGAGAGTATTCGGACAATATTGTTGATACCGTGAGAGATTCGCTTCTTATTCTTGATAAAAATTTAAAGGTACTTTCAGCTAACCGGTCTTATTATAAACTGTTTCATACCGTTAGCGAAAAAACTGTAGGTAAATTTGTTTACGAACTTGAAGATAATAATTGGGATATCCCTGAACTTCGGAAACTGCTTGAAGAAATAATTCCCGAAAACAGTTTTTTTGAAGATTATGAAGTCGAGTATAAGTTTAAAAAAATCGGTAAAAGAAAATTACTCTTAAATGCACGTGAGATCTTTCAGGGAGATAAAGAATCGCAACTTATTCTTCTTGCCATCCAGAGCCCAAATATAAAATAATAAGGTACTGTAAAATGAAACGAATAGAAAAACAATCAGCCAAAACCACCAATTCTCAGTTGAAGGATAAAATCGAACCGAAACGGAAAACACCGGTTGTTGAAAAAGTGGAAGATGTTCAAAGATTAGTGCATCTGCTCCAGGTACATCAGATAGAACTGGAACATCAAAATCAGGAACTTAGAATAGCGCAAGAAGAGCTGGAAGTGTCAAGAAATAAATATGTAGCACTCTTCGATTTTTCACCCATCCCTTACTTTACTCTGGATGTTGAGAGCGTAATAAAAGAAGTAAATTTAAGCGCCAGCCAAATGTTAGGAATTGACCGGAATAAATTAATCGGTAGGCGTTTAATTACTTTTATTCCTGTTGAGGAAAAGGATGTTTTTAATTCGTTTATTAAAACAGTTTTCAGCTCTCGTGTAAAACACACGTGTGAATTAAACGTGCTGAACAAAGATAAATCTCTCTTCCACGTTCTTCTGGAAGCTTTAGAGATAGAGAACGCTCTTGAACCGGATAAAAAGTGTCAGATCGCGTTAATTGATATAACGGGAATGAAGAAGAGTGAAAATTCTTTAAACGTATTATCAGAAGAACTTCGGTTACTTAAGAAAGGCAAATGAGGAATTCATAACGGACATTCTCTTTACCCTGTCTTTGAATTAAGTGATTATGGATGAGAGATGTGAAAGAGTTCCAAGCGAATCGAGCCCTGTATTAAATTATAATTTTGTTTATTTACCATTGGAGATATATTGAAAAAAATCCGGATACTACTTATAGAAGATAATCGTCTTCTGCGGGATGGCATTGTCTCAATGCTCAAAACGCAGCCTGATATGCAGGTAGTTGCTACAGAGGCCGATGGCGAAAACAACTCTTCGGCTATGAAGAAGCACAAGCCAAATATCGTTCTTCTCGATCTCGGTTTACAAAGTCAAAGCAGTCTGCAAGTTGTTAAATTAGTTAAGAGGGATTTTCCGGAAATAAAAATAATCGTGATGGACCTTATCCCGCATCAGGCGGATGTTCTCGAATTTGTCCTGGCAGGTGTATCAGGATTTATCCTTAAAGATGCAAACATTTCCGACTTTTATAAAACGATTCGATCAGTTTCTGAGGGAATTAAAGTATTACCGCCTCATTTAACAAGCTCGCTTTTTTCTCAAATTGTTAAACAGGCTGTCCCGGCATTTAAACCTTCCTTAATTGAAGAATCAGTGCGTATGACGAAACGCGAGTTAGAAGTGGTTGGACTCATATCCGAAGGCTGGACGAATAAAGAGATCGCACAAAACCTTCATCTTTCCACCTACACGGTAAAAAGCCACGTTCACAACATCCTCGAAAAATTAGCGCTTCAAACCCGCGTGCAGATTGCAAAGTATGCTCATTTCTCCAATTCCAACAAAACCCAACCGGAGACTCCTCAATCGGTCAGCGATTAGCTGCCGGTTCACATTACGCACAATTCCGAACAGAGAGTTTTGTGCTTTATTATTTTCTTGCCTCTCCGCTTTAAGCGGCATTTAAGTCGTGTTTCTGTAAATAAGTAAGAATAAGATTAGGATTAAGAGATGAATTTTATCTATTGAATAAAGTGACTATTTGTTAATTCCACCCAAAAGATGTAGTTCCTTTTTCATCCTTTTGCTTTATTGTTCACTATCTTATTTCTTCCTATCATCATTTAGCAAAAATTATTTATTGTGTCATAAATTATAATCTAAATGAAAAGGAAAAAATCATGAGCAAAGGTCAGGACGCTAAAAAGGGGTCAAAGAAAGAACCTGCAAAAACTATGCAAGAAAAAAAGAACGCTAAACGAGATAAAAAAAATGGAGTGACGAACCAGGGTCTCCTAAGCACAGAAAAGAAGAAATAATCTGAACCAAAGCGGTTCATTTTAAAAGAGTGAACCGCCGGGGGAAAGCGTTTATTTTGTTGCATTTGCATCGATTATATCTATTTCGGGTTGTTCTATACCGTAAAGTTCATAAACTTTTATATTTATTTGGTCTTCACAAAATTTAGCGTGCCTTTGTATCTGTTCTATTTCACTTTGCAGTTTGGTAAATGCATTCCTTGCATTATTTTTGCTCATCATTCAATTGTTTAATTTTAATAGCTTCTTCTATTAGATGATAATGCATTTGGTTGACTATTGCGCTCTCTTTATATTCATTTTCTTCGGCGCTCTTATACCAATTATAATAATATTCTTTAATATCTGCTAACTTGCTGTTAGAAAATTCCAAAAGCCTTTTTAAATTTTCAGTTCTTTGGCTTGCTATATGGTCAAGTGATTCTTGAAATGATTTTATCTTCATTTCCCCTCTACAATATTTATTTCATCAGGAGTTAAGTCATAGAGTTTATAAACTTTTATATTTATTTGGTCTTCACAAAATTTAGCGTGCCTTTGTATCTGTTCTATTTCGCTTTGCAGTTTAGTGTTTGCTTTTTCTTCGTTCAGTTTCAAAAGTTGGTCAACCAACTTTACTATTTCATCGTGTTTTAGCTTTTCTGCTTTGTTACTAAAATCAATTGATTTTATTGGAAGTTTTTCAAGATTTACAACCTTCACTTCTGCAAATACTCTGCCCTTTTCGGGAATAAGTTTTTGATACCACCAGTCTAATAATTTGGAATTAATAATTCCTAACAAATACTCATAAGTAAGATTACTATCAGTTACCCTTAAATTATGAACATTTTTCAACGATAAAAATTTGTGCGTATCGAGATGTGCAATTAATCTATCGGATGTTTGTCTGATAACTATTTTTTTATCATCATCAAATGGTGCTTTATGTCTTGGCTCTGCAAGCCAATCCCCATAGCTGATCCATCTCTCTTTTTCAATTTGCCAACAATATTTATTAAAATCTCTTCCCATTACATACTGCCGATAACTTTTGTCTTTTTTAAAATCTGCATCAAATCGTCGTTCTTTAACAATGTTTATACTTTGTTTCGGTTTACCTTTTCCAAGCCGGTAAGGAGTTAATCCACAAATGACTAATGCAACTTCTTTAAGCTGCGGATTTTTGTTTTTAATTTTTGTAAAAAGTGAATTTATAACTTTATTTGAAAGAACAAGATTTATTTCCGGTTCTTCTAACAATTTCGCTTGCGCAACAACATTTTCCTCAAAAATAAACTTGCTTGGCTCTGTTTTAATTTCTTTAAAATGATATTTTGAATATTTATCTGGTTCTTTATTTGTTAAAAGAATTGTACATGTTTCAACTGTTACACTCTCAAATATTGGTTTTCGGAAAAGTTGTACTTCATCAAGTTGAAATTGATTTAAAAGTTGTTTTCTGAAACTTAAATATTGAGACATATAGAGCCAGGTAGATGGAATAATCAACGAGATCAGCGCATCCTTTTTTGAAACTTGAAACGTTCTTTTTAAAAACATTAAAAAGCTATCCGCTATCGTAATAGGTAAATTATATTTAGTTGATAAATAATTTTGAACATCAGTTCCAATACTTGCCCCATACGGCGGATTCCCAATCACCACATCAAATCCCCCTTTGCCGTTTGTTGCGTAATTAACTTGTGGCTCGAATACCGTTTCTAATTTCTCAGATAACACGGTAGAATACTCTAATGCTTTTTCTGCATGCGCCTTTGCTTGTCTGGCTATTCTTTTCAACTCTTCTTTTGGATCGGATTCTTCTATGCGTTCTACAAATACTTCCGGGAATTCCTTTTCCCAATTGAATGGTTTAGTCTTCTTATCAACTTCAAACAATTCGTTTTCATAAATATCGGTGCTTACTAAACTATTCCCGCTTTTGATATTATTTTCAAGCGTTGGCAAAACTCTCTCATGGAACATGGATAACTGATGTGCGATTGAAGCTTCGGTTTCTCCTTCCAAACATTTTAAAAGCAGACTCAGCTTGGTTACTTCAACTGCGTTCACGTCAATATCAACGCCGTAAATGTTGTTGAGCAAAATTCTTTTCTTCTCTGCGGTGGTTAAATGTCCTTCCGGAGTAAGTGTGTCTTCCTTTCTCCCTTTTGCAGGCTTCCCGTTGTTTGAATAATAATTTTTGTGATAGTTCAACAAATAGTTGTATGCGCCGATCAAGAAACTTCCGCTTCCGCATGCGGGATCAACTATTTTTATTTTGCTAATTTCTTTCGGTGTTTTTCCTTCAATCAGTTTGCCGACTGTGTTCTTTACAATGTATTCAACAATATATTCGGGAGTGTAATAAACTCCCCCCGCTTTTCTTACTTCCGGCTTCTCTTCAATCTTTGCATGATGCGCCGGAGTAATACGGATTACTTTTCCAAGGAACTGCTCATAAGCGCTGCCTAATATTTCTACTGATAATTCGGAAAACTCATATTGACTTTTGGGAACATAGAGTTCGCTAATGATCGTTTTTATTACCTTGTTATCAATCTTCAGTTTCTTGCTAATCGTGTCTTTCTTAAAATCAAACAAACCGGAATTGTATTTGTCATCCGCTTCTTTGAAAATGCTGAAAAGATTTTGATAATAGTCGCCTTGCGTTATGGCGGTTTGCAAGTTCCCTTCAGGTTCAACTTTTCTCCCTTCGGCAATACGCAGGAAAATAATTCTGTCTATCGTTTGTTGAACGACAAAATTTATTTCTTCTTCATTAAGCTCTTTGTTATCACGGCTTAAGGAAGTAGCAAGATAGGTTCGCCAACCGTCAAGCGTTTTCAGAAAATCTTTATCAACGGTTTCCGCTCCTCTTTTGTTGGCTGTTCCTTGTACATATTTGTCAAGACTTCCTCTAAGAACAGATATTCTTGCAAGCGTATCCCAAAGAAAATCAAACTCATTTAAATAGTCGCGGAAGGTAAGATACTTCATTCTCGCAACGGAAGCTTTGTCGGTCTTAAAGGGTTTTTTAGTGCAATCGTAAATAGCGAACTCTTCAAAGTCGGTAACAATACTTATTGCAAGTTTTCCGCTCCAACCGTAACGCCTTACTTGATATGCCGGGTGGATATCCTCCTTAATTACAATGCTTGGTTTTTTCGCTTCAACAAAGAAAAGCTTTTTATCTGAATTTGCCCGGAAAGAATAATCGGGGGCTTTAACGGCATTCCCTATCTTTAATTTATCTTCGTGTTTTACTTCCCGGAACGATTCGGCATAACCCTGCTCGTTATCCATATCCCAACCTAACGCTTTAAAGAAAGGATCGATAAAATCCCTGCGGGTTAAAGTCTCGTTATAATCGGAGTTTTTATAAGAAGCGTATTGCTCCTCAAAACGCTGTACGAGTTCGGATATTTTTTTATATGCCGATTCTTTTGTTACCATGTTTTAATTCACTACAAATAATTTGCTCCCCCAATTTAATTAATATTTCCTATATCCTGCCTACAGTATTTTTTTTTCTGATGTGATCTCAGCTTCCTCCAATCTCTTTTCTTTTCGGGAAGAAGAGTCATAAATGCCGTTAGAAATTTTGTGTTGTGAGAAAAATCCTCCCTAAGATGTAGTCCATTTTTCATCCCTTTGACCGATTGAAACGACCTACACTTCTGCATATTATAACCTGTCAATTTAGAGTAAATCTTAAAACCGTCACTTTATGGAAAAAATAATTTTAGAGCATTTCCAAAATCGAAAGCAGGAAAAAGAAACTATTCCGAAGAATATTCCGGTAATCGTTTCTCATACGGTAGTTCATAAATTCTTTTTAGAAGTCTATTCGCTTACCATTTTTACTTTTCGCTTTTTCAAAGAAGTATTTGTGCCGCCGTATGAGTTAAATGAACTGCTGAAACAATCTTTTCTGATCGGGTACAAGTCGCTTCCTTTGGTGGCTGTTACAAGTTTTATTATCGGGCTGGTGCTTACGGTGCAGTCGAGGCCAACGTTAGAAAAGTTTGGAGCGGAATCGTTATTGCCCATGATGGTGGCAATTTCAATTATTCGTGAGATAGGACCGGTGATAACCGCATTAATCTTTGCCGGCAAAGTGGGATCGGGGATCGGGGCGGAGCTGGCATCAATGAATGTAACCGAACAAATTGATGCGATGCAGGTATCGCATACGAATCCGTTTAACTATCTTGTTGTTACAAGAGTTCTGTCAGCAACAATAATGCTTCCGCTCTTAGTGGTTTTTTCTGATGCTGTTGGTTTGTTCGGCTCCTATGTTGCCGTAAACCTGAAAGGAAATGTTAGCGCCACCATATTTTTTTCTCAGATATTTCAAAGCCTCGAATTTAAAGATGTTTTCCCGGCTTTTATAAAAACTTTTTTCTTCGGATTTACAATCGGACTTATAGGATGTTACAAGGGTTATAATTCAAATAAAGGAACCGAAGGTGTTGGAAAAGCCGCAAACTCGGCAGTTGTATTCGCATCGTTAATGGTTTTTATCATTGATATGATAGCCGTACAAATTACAAGTTTGTTACAAAATTAAATCGAGCAATGAACAAAATGACAACCGAAACATCCACCAGAGAAACCAAAGATGACGATAAGCAGATAAATTCTGTTGTTGTTGAGATGCAGCATCTTAAAAAATCTTTTGGAGATAAGGAAGTGTTGCTGGATATTAATCTGGTGATGAACAAAGGGGAAAACCTTGTCATCCTTGGAAAATCGGGAACGGGTAAATCCGTGCTAATAAAATGTATCGTTGGCTTGATGGAAATTGATTATGGAAAACTCTTATTATTTGGGCAAGATATTTCTAATCTCAAAGCCAAAGAGTTAACCGAACTGCACAGAAAGATAGGTTTCCTTTTTCAGAGCGGCGCTCTTTATGATTCTATGACCGTGAGAGAAAATCTTGAATTCCCGCTTAAGAGACAGGTAACCACAATATCCAAAGCAGAAATGAATGCGCTTGTTAAAGAATCATTAGAAAATGTTGGACTCTCTGAAACAATTGATATGATGCCGTCTGAGCTTTCCGGCGGTATGCGGAAAAGATTAGGTCTGGCGAGAACGTTAATTCTAAAACCTGAGATCATGCTCTATGATGAACCTTCAACGGGGCTTGATCCAATAACATCAAAAGAAATAAGCAGTCTTATCCTTGAAGTACAAAAAAAATATCATACATCTTCAATTATTATCACGCACGACAGGGAATGTGCTAAGCTAACGGCAAACCGGATCATAGTTATTAAAGATGGAGTATGCGCGGCAGAAGGGTCTTATAACGATCTTGAAAATTCTGAAGACCCTTGGGTCAGGTCATTTTTTGAATAAAAGAAATTAAAAACTATTTGAGTATTTAAAATGAAAAAGAACACAACCACTAAAATCAGATTGGGAATATTTATTTCCCTCGGAATAGCAGTATTTCTTATAGGGATATATTTTATCGGCGAAAGGCAGCAATTGTTTAGAAGTACTTTTCGTGTAAGCGGAGTATTTAAAGATGTTGCCGGACTTCAAGCGGGCGGTAATGTTCGGTTCTCAGGAATAAATGTAGGGACTGTTGAAAATATTGATATCGTAAGTGATTCTTCCGTTAGAGTAGAAATACTTATTGATGAAAGCTCCCGGAAATTTATTAAGAAGGATGCCATTGCAAGTATTGGCTCTGAAGGTCTAATGGGGAACAAAATTTTAATTATTAATCCCGGACAGGGGAAAGAAAAAGAAATTCAAAACAACGATATTATCAAAACTGTCCCGCCGATTAATATGGACGAAGTTCTGCTGTCATTAAAGACAACTATTGACAACACTTCCAAAATCACAAAGGATTTATCGAAAATTACGAACGACATCCAAACAGGAAAAGGAACAATAGGAAGACTATTGATGGACAAATCGCTGGCGCAAAATTTTGATTCTGCCATCGTCAATTTGAAACAAGGTTCAGCAGGGTTAAAAATACTTATGGATGATGCAAAAATCAGTTTCGATAAAAACTTAGATTCCACGTTAATCAATTTAAAGGAGAGCTCAACCGGGTTTAAAGTGCTTATGGAGAAGGCAAAAAAAAGCTGGCTGTTGTGGGGATTTTAAGACCCTAACACTAAAATTTGTGTAATATTTGGCAGAATATTAATGAGGCAAATAAAGTGATAGCAAGATTGAATGAAGATGAATGGATGGATGATTTTCATTCAATCATTCATCTAAAATTATTAGGTGTTTGTTTTTTGTGATTTCCGGTTTATCAGGATTAGGCTCTTAAAAAATTACTATCGCTAACATGTTACCAATAATTAAATATCGAATATTGAACAAGGAATAATGAATTTCGAAGTGAATGCAATCCGTATTTTAACTTCATCATTCGAAATTCCTTGTTCGATATTCA
>MNVA01000042.1 GCA_001871325.1 Ignavibacteria bacterium CG1_02_37_35 | reverse complement strand
ATGTACATAGAATAGCAGCATTGCTTAAAAGATGGTTGTTGGGTACGCATCAGAATTATACAAGCCATGAAAGGTTGCAAAAATATTTGGATGAATTTACATTCCGATACAATAGACGTAAGTCCAATAGCCGAGGATTACTATTTCACAGAATAATTGAACAAGCTATGTGTCGAAAACCAATATTGTCTCTAGATGTACTTAAAAACAAGATTTAAAAAGTGTTTGATTTAAGTGGCAAGAAGTAAATACCCTAGTAAATTTAATATAGGTCTAAGGTATTATAGCGGTGAACCTGAATATGAACAGACGAATAAATCATACGAAACAACTACAAAAAAAGTTCAAATGCCTGCGACAGTTCTACAATTGATGGTTGGTATTAACTTATAAAATTGAGCTAATTCTACTTGCTAACTTGCAAATACAACCGACCGACACTTAGAAGCGGTCGGTTGTAATTTTTCAAGTTGGGTTGCCTAAATTTTATCGCTCTGAAAAAGAGGCTCTACTAAAAATTATATTTCAACTGTAACCCAAGAGATAAATATTGCGGAGTGGTTTGTGTAAATGTATTCCCCAATTCAGAAATTATTGATAACGAAAAACCTTTCTCCCCTTTTTCAACAAAACTTATTCCTGCTGAAAATGAAAAAACCGCTCCATAACTCCACAAGTTCACATCGCTAAATGTTCTATCATTAATTCCTAATGGACCGAATCCCTCTTCAAAATATATTTTCTTGAACATCTGCTGTTGAAATAACATTTGCACTGAAACACCTTTTAAAGATGGATAATATTTGTTTTGCCGGTTTTCCGGAATGAGTTCATTAAAATCATTTAAGAAACTTAACTGCAATCTCAAATTAACAGGATCGGGGGATTCGATGCTCACATCAGTGAGGAGTGATAGTGAAGAGGAAAATATTTGTGGGGAATTCCCGCTCATCGTTCCGATACCCAAGGACGCACCTACCGACTTCAATTTTATTTGTGCCTCGTTTTTAATAACGAAAATGACAAAACAAAGCATAACAAAGATGATCGTTTTTTTTGACATACCGCTTTTCTAAATTGTAAATAGTTCCTTAAGTTGAAAACAAATTATTCAATTTATTTGAAAGGAAAAAGATGGAACTTCAACTCTTTCAATACAATGCCTTTGT
This sequence comes from Ignavibacteria bacterium CG1_02_37_35, assembly GCA_001871325.1. Classification (GTDB taxonomy): domain Bacteria; phylum Bacteroidota; class Ignavibacteria; order Ignavibacteriales; family Ignavibacteriaceae; genus UBA1563. The sequence continues at coordinate 9,617 of MNVA01000042.1, read as the reverse complement.
TACCGCTGTTTACGACGGCGATACTTGCACCGTTGATATTGATCTCGGTTTGCATACATGGATAAAAAATGAAAAGATCAGATTGTTCGGTATCAATGCTCCTGAACTCAGGGGGAAGGAAAGACCCCAAGGATTACTGTCGCGAGATTTTCTGCGCGGCTTGATCTTAAATAAAGAAATTACTCTCCGCACGATCAAGGATGCGCGAGAAAAATATGGAAGATACCTTGGCGAAATTTGGGTTACTACTGCCAAAGGAACTTTTGTAAATGTGAATGACGAACTGGTTAAAAAAGGTTTTGCAGTTTATAAAGAATATTGAAGAGTACCTCTATTTAATTTTTAAATGTTGCTCGACAATTTCGATTAACTGCTCTTTGCAATATGGTTTTGCGAGAAAACCATTGAATCCTTCTCTGAAGAGTTCTTCTCTGTCCGTAAGGAAAGCATATCCGGTGATCGCAATAATGGGTATGTCTTTGTAGCCGCAAATTTTTCTAATTTCTTTTGCTGCAGTTCTGCCGTCAATAACGCCATCCAACGATATGTCCATTAAAATAAGATCATATTTTTCGCGTTTTGCTTTTTGGATTGCTTCAATTGCATTAACTGCATCCTCAACCTCGAATAAGTTTTGCAGAAATTTCGTTATAATAATCCTGTTTTCAAGACCATCATCTACCGAGAGGATCCTCATATTTTTTTTCTCTAATTTTTTGAAACGGTTCACTTATTGCCACTCTCGAACGTAAGCATTTTCACCGAGAAAATGAAATCCAACTTTTTCTTCCTGCTTTTCGTTATCAAAGAGATAATTTTTCTCTTATCAGATTAATAACTTCAAACAAATTTGAAGAGAAGAAAATCACTTAAAACGCTTAGTTGTCTCTTAAATATTTGGATTGATTTTTGTACTATTTTAAGCAAAAGACACAACGAAGCATCACCAACAAGCAAAATTTTATTATGAAGACTCTAAACAGCAAATTCCTTCTTCCGGCACTTTTCTTCTTGTTCTTTTCCCCCATTATTTTACCGCAAGGTTTTCTAAAAACATCAGGGACTAAAATTATTGACGGCAACGGGCAAAATCTATTACTTCGCGGTATCGGACTTGGAGGATGGCTTGTTCCCGAAGGTTATATGCTGCAAACTTCATCGTTTGCAAATGCCGCATGGCAATTCAAACTAAAGATTGAAGAGTTGGTCGGGGTACAAAAAGCTGATGAATTTTTCAAACTTTACAGATCAAATTTTGTAACAAGAAAAGATGTTCAAAAAATTGCGGAGTGGGGTTTTAATTCAATTAGACTTCCGATGCATTTTAATCTTCTCACTCCGCAAGAAACACCGTTCGTTTATTCGGAAGAAGGATTTGCGATTATAGACAGCCTTTTGCAATGGTGTGAAGAAAGTAAAATTTATTTGATCCTTGATCTTCATGCGGCGCCGGGAGGACAGAGTAAAGATAATATTGCAGATTACAATCCTGCATATCTTCCTTTGTGGGAAGACCCGGTCGCTCAACAACGGACTGTTTATCTCTGGAAAACAATTGCCACTCGTTATGCAGACAAACAATGGATCGGCGGTTATGATCTTATTAACGAAACCGCTTATACTTTTAGCACCGGTAATAATCAACCATTGAGAGATCTTTTTATCACTATCACAAACGGAATTCGTGCAGTTGACAAAAATCATATAATTTTTATCGAAGGAAATTGGTACGCAACAAGTTTTGATAATTTAAGCCCTGCCTGGGACGACAATATGTCTTACAGCTTTCATAAATATTGGAACGCAACAGATGCCGGATCAATAAATTATCTTACAACATTAAGGAACAATACTCAGCGGCCTCTCTGGCTTGGTGAATCGGGAGAAAATTCAAATCAATGGTTCACAGATGCTATCAAGTTAATGGAATCGTATAATATCGGCTGGGCTTGGTGGACTCTCAAAAAAGTTGAAGGCAACAATAGCATGATGTTCGTAAATAAACCCGCGGAGTATGATTATCTTTTAAAGTATTGGAGCGGACAAGCGACAAAACCTTCAGTTGATTATGCCGTAAATGCTTTAACAAAATTTGCACAAAATCTCAATTTTGATAGCTGCAAAATCAATGATGGGGTACTTGATGCAATGTTCAGAGAAGTACAAACTACCGCGGTTCTTCCATTTAAACCCAATGCTATCCCGGGAATTATTTATGCCGCCGATTATGACATTGGTCAAAATGGTTATGCTTATAAAGACATTGATTACCAAAATACAGGCAACAACGGAAGCTGGAATAGTGGTGGACAATATCGAAATGATGGCGTTGATATTGAGAAATGTTCCGACATTCTTACAAACGGATATGATGTCGGCTGGACAAATACCGGTGAATACTTGAACTTCACCGTAAATGTTGAGCAAACCGGAACATATAACTTAGCTTTACGTATAGCTGCAAATGCCTCAGGTGGAAAAGTTTTAATGCGATGGGATGGAGTAAATATTGGAACCTTCATTGACGTTCCGGCAACCGGCGGCTGGACAAAATGGATGAGTCTTCCTATAAATAACATTCATCTTACTTCGGGAAAGCATACGTTTTCTCTCAACTTTTACTTTGGCGGATTCAACGTCAACTTTGTAAAATTTGATCTTGTTGCTACTGATGTTAGAAATGAAATCAATACACCAACCGGGTTTGGACTTGAGCAAAATTTTCCAAATCCATTCAATCCGGAAACAGAAATAAGTTATCAGTTGTCGGTAAACAGTAATGTAACATTAAAAGTATATGATATTCTTGGAAAATCAGTGGTAACTTTGGTAAACAAAGAACAACCTGCAGGAAAATATTCCATCAACTTTGCCACAACAAACAACCCACAACTAACCACTAACAACTTACAAAGCGGTGTTTATTTCTATCAACTTCGTGCGGGAAATCTTGTACAAACCAAGAAGATGATTTTTCTTCGATAAAATAAGTGCTGCATTTCAGCACAAGTTTTGGCTTAATTCTTCGTAATTTGGATTAAGAATTCAACGCAATATGAAAAAACTTAATCCATCTTACTTCCTTTTTCCATTTATTCTTTTTTTCTTTTTTATTCAAGAGAAAAGTCTTACGCAATCGATCTCTATTAATGAGTTCATGGCTTCTAATGCAGCGGTAATAGCGGATCCTGACTACCATGCTTATTCTGATTGGATTGAACTTTACAACGCCGGTAATACTCAAATCAATTTAAAAGATTACTCGATCACCGACGATCTTTCCCAGCCGCAAAAATATATCTTTCAATCCGATCTCATTGTTCAGCCGAAAAATTATTTACTTATTTGGGCAGACAGTAAAAATATCGGCACGCATACAAATTTCAAGTTGAGCGCTTCCGGACAGCAAATCGGCCTTTTTAAGCCGTCGGGCGAAGTAATTGATACCATCACTTTCGAAGCTCAGCAGACAGATATTTCTTTCGGAAGATTTCCGGACGCAGCATCAGAATGGTTCAAGTTTTTTCCTTCTTCTCCCGGTGCTAAAAATAGTACTTCATCAATCTTTAATAAACTGAGCGAGCCTTCCGTCTCCTTGCAGAGCGGGTTTTATGACTCTCCTATTACGATCTCGATTTCTCATACCGAATTTAATGTAGTAATTTATTACACCAGGGACGGAACTGTTCCAACAAAAAGCAGTTCACTTGTTTCAGGCACAATTAGAATTGATTCGACATCCGTCCTGCGCATAAGAGCTTTTAAAGATGGTTTTCTTCCAAGCAACCTTTTAACCTTTTCTTATTTTATTAATGAGCAGACTGAACTTCCCGCCTTTTCAATTGTTACTGACCCCGCCAATTTTTTCAGCGATACCTCCGGTATTTATGTTGAAGGAATAAATGGAATAACTGCGCGGTGTAGTAATGGACCAAGAAATTGGAATCAAGATTGGGAACGTCCAATCGAATTAGAATTTTTTGAAAAAAACAGATCTCTCGCTTTCAAAACATCCGCCGGTGTAAAAATTTACGGCGGCTGTAGCCGCATCTATCCGATGAAATCTCTCGCATTTTATTTTCGATCGAAATATGGATTGGGGAAACTCAATTACCGCATTTTCCCGGATATTTTTGTAAACGAATTTGAGAACATCGTACTTCGAAGCGGCGCACAAGACTGGTGGCGTACGATGTGCCGCGAAGAAATAGCGCAATCGTTAATTGAACAAGGAATGAAAGTAGATCATCAGGCTTACCGCCCTTCAATTCTTTTTATAAACGGGCAATACTGGGGGATTCATAACATCCGGGAAAAATTAGATGATAATTACCTCGCCAGTCATTTCGGGGTAAACAAAGATTCGATTGATCTCATAGAAATCAGTAAAGCAGGAAGCGCTAACTACGGCGATATCATTGCCTACAATGAAATGATGACATTTTTTGCAAATTATAATATTGCGGCTCCTTCAAATTATGAACATATAAAATCAATCGTTGATATTGACGAATATATTGATTATCAAATCGCACAAATTTTTTCTGCGAACGGCGACTGGCCCGGCTCGAATATGAAATTGTGGCGTGAAAGATCGCCCAAAGGGAAATGGCGCTGGATGATTTACGATCTCGATTTTACCTTTGGTGGAAACGCAAACGGACAGTACTTTTCCAACACACTTGCTCTGGCAACTGCAACCGACGGTGCGAGCTGGCCTAATCCCCCTTGGGCAACGCTGATGTTAAGAAAACTTTTAGAGAACGAAGAATTTAGAAATGAATTTATTCAACGTTTCGCAGTACACATGAATACAACATATGAACCGCTTCATGTAATTGGGGTAATTGACAGTCTGAGCGGAGTGATCGCTTCTGAAATTCCGCGGCACAAACTGCGGTGGGAAAAATCTATTACCATCGGGAAAGATTGGTTCGTCAATGTTCAAGTGATGAGAGACTTTGCGGTAAACCGCCCTGACACTATGAGAAAATTTATTTCTTCAAAATTTGGGTTAGCCGGGACTTGCTCGATTACATTGGGGAGAAATAATCCTACGTGGGGAAAAATCTTTACGCACGAAGTTGAAGTGAAGAATAACAATTCGCAAAATCTATTTTTCAAAAATATTCCGCTTAAAGTAAGAGCCTTTGCATTACCCGGATATCGCTTTGTAAAATGGGAAGGTGTTTCAGGTTCTACTTCGCCTGAAATTACTCTTCTTTCCGGGAGTGATTCTTATTTAAACGCTGTTTTTGAACCGGCAGAATTATCTGTAACAACTGTAGTGATAAATGAAATCAATTATAAATCATCTCCTTCATTTGACACGGAAGATTGGGTTGAATTGTATAATCCATCCTCAACGTCAATTTCACTTTCCGGCTGGAAGTTTCAAGACGGTAAAGCGAATGTTTTTCTTTTCCCCGAAAATATTGTCTTAAAGGGAGATGCATATCTTCTTCTTTGCAGAGACACAGTAAAGTTCAAATCTTTGTATCCGAATGGAACAAATCTTTTGGGAGACATGCAATTTGGATTGAGCAGTGCGGGAGAACAAATTCAATTAATTGATGCCGACTCAAACGAGGTGGATGTAGTTTCTTTTGCATCATCGGGAGAATGGGATTCTTTGGCAAATGGAACAGGAAGAACGCTCTCATTACGAAATCCACAGCTTGATAACGCACTTCCGCATAATTGGCGCGCCTCAACCGCTTATGGTACTCCTGGAAAGATAAATGATGTTTATACGAAAGTTGGAACTGAAATAAAAATGCTGCCCGATGATCTTGTGCTTTTTCAGAATTATCCTAATCCTTTTAATCCAACGACGGTCATCAGTTATCAGTTAGCCGTAAGCAGTAAAGTAAATTTAAAAGTATTTAATATTCTCGGTAAAGAAATGGCAACATTGGTCAATACTGAACAACAAGCCGGGAATTATTCCATTAATTTCGATGCAACCAACAACCATCAACTAACCACAAACCAACTACCCAGCGGAATTTATTTTTATCAACTGCGCGCAGGGCAGTTTGTTGCTACTAAGAAGATGATTTTGTTAAGATAATTTTTTGTTCAATTGCTTACTCTTCTTAATTTGCACTTTATAATAATCACTTAAAGTTCTAAGATTAATTTTTCAATTTAAGACAAAGGAGAAAAAGGTGATAATAGCTGTCCCTAAAGAAATACTTCCCGGTGAAAACAGAGTAGCTGCTGTTCCCGATGTGGTTTCTAAATTAATTAAAGCCGGATTTGAAGTTACCATCGAAAAAGATGCCGGACTGAATGCAGGTTTTACTGACGATAATTATATGAAACATGGAGCGAAGATCATTCAAAATGTTGTTGAGCTTTATGCTGGCGCAGATATAGTTTTAAAAGTTCAACGACCAATTGAGCATCCGCAGCTTAACAAGCACGAACTTGACTTGCTGAAAGAAGGAACGCTGCTCATCACTTTTCTCTATCCTCTTTTTCATTTAGAGCTTGCAAAAAAATGTGCGGAGAAAGGCATCAATGTTATTTCGATGGATATGATCCCGCGGACTACTCTTGCGCAAAAAATGGATGCACTTAGTTCACAGGCAAATTTAGCGGGATACAAAAGCGTATTGATGGCAGCGAACCATCTTGGGAAAATTTTCCCGTTAATGATGACCGCCGCGGGAACTATCTCCCCCGCAAAAGTTGTGATCATGGGGGCAGGTGTAGCGGGCTTACAAGCGCTTGGAACTGCAAAAAGATTGGGCGCCGTTGTAGAAGTCTCCGATATTCGTCCCGCTGTAAAAGAAGAAGTGCAAAGTCTTGGCGGTAGATTTATTGAAGTTGAAACAGATGAGAACATGCAGGATGCGGGCGGTTACGCAAAAGAAGCCTCCCCTGAATTTTTACGGAAGCAAAAAGAAGTGATCTTTAAACATGTTACCGAAGCCGATATTGTTATCACAACTGCTTTAATACCCGGCAAAAAATCTCCTATTCTCGTAACCGAAGAGATGGTGAAAAATATGCGCCCCGGCAGCGTGGTACTTGATATGGCTACGGAGTTTGGCGGCAATTGCGAAATAAGTGAAAAGGGAAAGACCGTTAAAAAATACGGCGTTACCATTATTGGCGAACCGAACATTCCCAGCCTTGTTGCAACCCACGCAAGTGAAATGTATTCAAAAAATGTTTTAAATTTGCTTACTCATATTTCTAATGCAGGTCAAGTAGAATTAAAACTAGATGATGAAATTGTTAAGGGCTCGTTGATCACTTATAAAAAAGAAGTTGTTAATCAAAGAGTGAAAGATTTAATCAAATAGATCCGTAGCGCGGACTTCAGTCTGCGGTATAAAAATTACAAGCAAACAAAAAGAATTATTATAAAGGAAGAAATATGGTAGAATTTATTTCAACGCACTTAAATGAATTTGTTTTTCTGATGCATATTTACGTTTTTATGCTCGCCATCTTTGTCGGTTTCGAATTAATAACTAAAGTGCCGCCAACTCTCCATACCCCCTTGATGTCCGGTTCAAATGCAATTTCCGGCATCACGATTGTGGGAGCGATTTTGAGCGCAGGCTTGAAGGATTTTACCGTCAGCACCATCCTTGGACTTGTTGCCGTGATCTTCGCAATGATAAATGTTGTCGGCGGATTTTTGGTAACCGACCGTATGCTTAAAATGTTTAAAAAGAAGTGAGTTAAAAAATGTTTATTGCAATAGAAATTACATACCTGGTATCCTCTGTTCTTTTCATCTTCGGGATAAAATTGTTAGGCTCGCCCAAAACTGCGCGCAAAGGAAATCTTTATGCGGCTATTGGAATGCTGATGGCGATCGTTGCCACGCTGCTCGATCAAAATGTTTTAACGTATGAGTGGATAATAATCGGAATCATCGTCGGCTCTTTGATCGGAACCATTCTTGCGATAAAAATTCCTATGACCGGGATGCCGCAAATGGTTGGAATGTTAAACGGATTCGGCGGCGGCGCTTCAACTTTAGTAGCGCTGGCAGAGTATTATAAAATCAATCCAAATTATCCGGTTGATAAAGGTTTGCCTTTTCTTCTTCCGCTTGATCAGGGCATCGCCATTGTTCTCAGTTTGCTTATAGGCGGCGTAACCTTCACCGGCTCAATGATTGCTTTTGGAAAATTGCAGGGATGGGTTTCGGGCAAAGTTGTTAAATATCCGTTGCAGCATCCGTTTAATCTTTTGCTCTTGCTTGCAGTAATAGCAGGTGGCGCATACGTGGTTATAAATCCATCCGCAATGGGTCTTGTTTTACTTATTACTTTTGTTTCTCTTTTGCTCGGAGTACTGTTAGTCCTCCCGATTGGCGGAGCTGATATGCCGGTAGCTATTTCACTGCTTAATTCTTATTCGGGAATTGCCGGTTCAACAACCGGCTTTGTGCTGGGAAATAATGAATTGATCATAGCCGGGGCGTTAGTGGGGGCATCGGGAATTATCTTAACATTGATCATGTGCCGCGGAATGAACCGTTCTTTGATGAATGTAGTTCTTGGCGGCTGGGCTTCTGCCGGTTCCGGTGGAACGGGAACTGCAACCACCTCGGTTAAGGGAGATGTCAAATCAATTGATTCTGAAGAACTTGCCATGCTGCTTGATTCGGTAAGCAGTGTAGTTATTGTTCCAGGTTACGGAATGGCAGTTGCACAGGCACAGCATGCGGTTCGCGATCTTGTCAATGTGCTTGAGAAAAAAGGTGTGAGGGTGCGATTCGCAATTCATCCGGTTGCAGGCAGAATGCCGGGACACATGAATGTGCTTTTGGCGGAAGCACAGGTTTCTTACGATAAACTTTTTGCGATGGAAGATATTAACGATGATTTTCCGATGACGGATGTTGCTATTGTTATCGGCGCAAATGATGTAGTGAATCCTGCAGCGCGGCACGATCAGAACAGCCCGATCTTTGGAATGCCCATTTTAAATGTTGATTATGCAAAAACCGTCATCATAAACAAACGCTCACTTAATGTTGGATATGCAGGGATCGAGAATGAACTTTTCTTCTATCCGAATTCGCTTATGTATTTTGGTGATGCGAAAGAAGCGATTACAAAATTGACAAACGAAATAAAAAATCTTTAAACTAAGAACTGCCGTCTCTAAAGGGGACGATTGATTTATAGTGTTGGGCTGTAAATCTTCTTTTTAAAATCAAAATATTTTTCTTGTTTTGAGGTTTTCTATTAACTTTATACTTTTCACTTTGAACTTGCGGCTTGCCGCGCTATGATTAAATTATGGAACCTCTTGATTTCTGCCGCGTAAAAAAAATTGATACGAAAGGGTTCGGCTTTTTGAAAAGTCTGCACTACCCTTCCGACATTTTCTTTCACTTTTCGCAAATTAAAAAAGAAGAATTCAGAGAAAAGTTGAATGATATGAAACGCGGTGAGTTTTTTCTCTTCTTCATTTCCAAGCAGCAAAAAGACGGAAGGCGGAAAGTTGCAGAACTCTATTACTCACTTGATACTGTCCCGGGAGAATATCTTCAACCGTTTGCAGAAAGAATACTGGCGGAATTTGAATCGGGCAAAACAAATATTTTTGATCTCATTTTTGTCTTTAACGAATTCCGGCGG